>JAAYNB010000118.1 GCA_012521085.1 Clostridiales bacterium
AGCCCTTACCCTTTCTTTTGATTCTTTCAAAGCCATATCTGGTAAACCAACAATATTTATAACTGGTAAACCATTGTTTATATCTACTTCCACATCTATATCAGAAACCGTCAATCCATAAATAGAACATGTTTTAATTTTAGCCAGCATTGACATTGCTCCTTTAGCAGAGTTTTATAATATATCTATATTCTATATGGAAAGACTTTTCCCTTTAATTTTACATTTTTGTTATTTAATATTTCATATTTTTACATTTTTATAATCTATATTATACTAATTAAATCACATTAAAAAGCATTTATAATATGATTTATTTTGTATTTTTTATCCTTAAATAATACTTCCATTACATCAAATCGAAAATCTGTATTTCTTATTTTATTCCGTATTATATATTCTTCTGCAACTTTTCTTATTTTCATTTGTTTTTTATAATTTATTGACTCCCTAGGCAATCCATATTTTGTGTTTTTCCTAGTTTTCACTTCAATAAAAACAATGACATTATCTTTTTGAACTATTATATCTATTTCCCCTAATTTATTTTTATAATTGACTTCCTTTAAATAATATCCCTTATCTATTAAATATTTCCTACTCAGCAATTCGCCATACTTTCCTAATTCCTTATTCAAATCTACCCACTCCTTCAACTATGAGCCAAGATTTTTTTAAGAAAACTTTTTCTATGTTGATCACTGATTCCATATTTTACTATAGCTTCTCTATGGGCCTTAGTGCCATAACCTTTGTTTGTGTCCAAGCCATATACTGGATATTTCTTATGCCAATCTGTAAATAAAGCATCACGTCGTACCTTAGCCACAATTGAAGCAGCAGCTATTCCATGTATTAAATCATCACCTTTTACAATTGACTTTTGAGGAATATCTAAATTTACTTCTTCAGCATCAATTAATAAGAAATCGGGTTTTATGGAATTTCCATTAGGGTCTTGTAGATTAAGTATTGCATTTTTCATAGCTAATCTAGTAGCATTTTTTATATTTATTACATCAATTGTATGAGCATGAACCTTCCCAATTCCTATGGCAATAGCCTGTTGCATAATAAGTTCATAGGCCTCAAGTCTTTTTTTAGGTGAAAGTTTTTTAGAATCTTTTATTCCTTCTATAATTAATCCCTTTGGCAAAATTATGGCAGCTGCTAATACAGGTCCAAAAAGACAACCTCTACCAACCTCATCACAATAAGCTATAGTAGTATATCCTTCTTGCCAAATTTCTTTTTCTATATCTGATATGACCATTTATAATTAGCACCCCTTTATAGAATTATATTAAGAAATTTTTAGATTTCTTTTAAGGAGACTCTAGCGAAATTCTGCCTATTTTACCTCCACGAAATTCATCTAATATTAAGTTTGCCACCCTTGTATAATCTATTTCAGCACCTCTTAATATGCAACCTCTATTTATTGCTATGTCATCCATAATCTCTAATGGTGTTTTTGTTTCTTCATTTAATTTATATCTTTCAATTAATTTTTTATAATCTGTTTTATATAATTTTTCAATTAATTTCAAAGCTAGTGTTTCAGTATCCATAATTTCATCTTTAATTGCTCCTGTAAAAGCTAAATTTAATGCTATTTCTTTATCTTCAAATTTGGGCCATAAAATTCCTGGAGTATCTAATATTTCAATATTTCCTCTAAGTCTAATCCATTGCTTACCCTTTGTTACACCAGGCCTATCACCTGTTTTAGCACTTTTCTTACCTGCCAGTCTATTTAGAATTGATGATTTCCCTACATTGGGAACACCAACTACCATAACTCTTATAGCTCTATGCCTACGCCCTTTATTTTTTAATGTTTCCATTTTTTCTTTCATAAGATTTTCTGTTGCTGAAGTAACTTCTTTTAATCCTTTACCTGATAAAGTATTCATAGCAATGGCTTTTAATCCCTGTTTTTCATAAAATTCAATCCATTGCTTAGTAATATTATCATCAGCTAAATCTGATTTGTTCAAAATTATAATCCTAGGTTTGTCTTTTATAATATCATCTATCAATGGATTTTTGCTACTTAATGGTATCCTAGCATCTAAGAGTTCATATACTACATCTATTAATTTTAATTGTTCTTTTAATAGTTCTTTAGTTTTTTTCATATGACCTGGGTACCAATTAATATTCATTATATCACTCTCCTTTAATTATAGAGCGAAGTATTGTATGATTATTTAGAAATTAAATAATATTTGTAATCTTATAATCAACGCAATAAAAGGGACTGTTTTTTAGTCCCTTTTAAGATTAATATCTTTTCTTTTCTTTAATTTTAAAAGCAGCTTTTCCAATTCTATCTCTTAAATAGAATAGTTTCGCTCTTCTAACTTTACCACGTCTCATAACTTCAATTTTTTCAATCTTAGGGGAGTGTAATGGGAATGTTCTCTCTACACCAACGCCATAGGAAATTCTTCTTACTGTGAAGGTTTCGCCAATACCTCCACCTTGCTTTTTAATAACAATACCTTCAAAAACTTGTATTCTTTCTCTATTACCTTCTTTAATTCTCACATGTACTTTTACTGTATCACCAGTATTAAAGTCTGTAACATTTTCTTTAAGCTGTTCTTGTTCTATAGCTCTTATTAAATCCATGATGGTACCTCCTTCCCTCCTAGACGTTCATATGTTTTACATAGAGGACCGCCCGTACTGACTTTGATATTATAACATAATTATAATAACACTTCAATAATTAATCATCTGTTTTTATAAATTTTATATATTCTTTATCTTCTTTTGATAAATCAACTTTTTTTAGTAAATCTGGTCTTCTCTCCATAGTGAGTTTTATAGAAGCTTTTCTACGCCAAGTATTAATTTCTTGGTGATTTCCTGATAATAGTACCGGGGGAACGGTTAAACCTCTGAAATTTTGTGGCCTAGTATATTGTGGATATTCTAATAAATTAGAATATAAAGATTCATCTTCATAACTCTCTTTTTGTCCAAGTACTCCTGGTATAAGTCTTGCTATTGCATCTATAATAACTGCTGTAGGTAATTCTCCTCCAGTTAAAACATAATCTCCAATTGAAATTTCATCTGTAACCAGTTCATCTATTATTCTTTGGTCCACACCTTCATAATGTCCACATATAAAAACTAAAGCTTCTTCTTTTGATAATTCTATTGCCATCTCCTGGTTAAATATCTTTCCTTTTGGACTACAGTATATAGTTCTAACTTTTTTTGAAGAAGGTATTTGTGCTAATACTGCAGCATGTGAGTCAAAAACAGGTTGGGCTGTCATTAACATACCAGAACCACCGCCATAGGGATAATCATCCACTTTTTTATGTTTATTATTAGCATAATCTCTAATATTTATATATTCTATATCTAAGATTTCTTTATCCTGTGCATTTTTTATTATACTTGTGTCCAGTGGTCCCTTAAACATTTCAGGAAACAATGTTAAGATTTTTATAATCATTCTATCATTCCTTCAATAGGATTAACAATTATTTTTCCTTCTTCTAAAGATACAATAGGTATAAATTCTTTTACAGCTGGAATCATGATTTCTTTATTAGTTTTTCCATCTTTTATAATATATACATCAGCAGATCCAGTTTGTAATATATCTATAACCTTGCCTAGATATTTTTCTTCTACTGTATAAACATCTAATCCAATTAAATCTGCTATATAGTGAGTATCCTCTGGTAGTTCACGTTTTTGACTTTCATCTATTAATACATATTTACCTTTAAATTTTTCTACCTTATTTATATCATCATAATTTTTAAAAGATAATAATATATCCTTAGATCTATAGCTGATTTTGTCAATATAAAGTTTTTCACTATATCCTTGTATATATACCCATTCTAATTCTTCAAAACGTTCATCATAATCTGTTAAAGATTGAATCTTTAACATACCTTTTATACCATGAGTATTCAATATTTTGCCAACCTTTAAATATTTCATAAATCCTACATCCTTTTATTATAGATCATATATAATTATCTTAATAATAAAATTATCTAGTATAATTTAATAATTTTAATTTAATAAGGATTAGGCTTACCTAATCCCTTTTATTAAATAATCTCTACAATTACTCTTTTGTTTTCTTTAGTAGCAGCAGCTTTAACAACAGTTCTAATTGCCTTAGCAATTCTTCCCTGTTTACCAATTACCTTACCCATATCTTCTTGCGCTACTTTTAATTCAATGATAATTGATTGGTTTCCCTCAATTTCTGTAACTGTAACTTCATCTGGATTGTCCACTAGTGCTTTTGCAATTACTTCCACTAATTGACCCATTGCTATTCCCCCTAGCTATGAATTATTATTCAATAATCCCATTCTTTTTGAATAAATCTTTTACAGTATCTGTTGGTTTAGCACCATCTTTTAGCCATTTTGTTGCTCTTTCATTATCTATTTTAATTTCCTTAGGATTTGAGACTGGATTATAATATCCTATTTCTTCAATGAATCTTCCATCCCTAGGTGTTCTAGCATCAGCAACTACAATTCTGTAAAATGGTCTTTTCTTAGCACCCATTCTTTTTAATCTGATTTTTACCGCCATGTTTTCTCACCTCCTTTAAATGTTATATAATATTTTTAAAAGAAAGGAAGTTTAAATCTTCCACCTTTCTTCATTGATTTCTCCATATCAGTAAATTGTTTCATCATTTTTTTAGTTTGTGCAAATTGTTTCAATAGACGATTTACTTGTTGGATAGTTGTACCACTACCCTGAGCTATTCTCTTTCTTCTATTAGCATTAATTATTGATGGATTTTGTCTTTCCTCTCTAGTCATAGATTGTATAATAGCCTCTATATGCACAAGTTCTTTCTCATCAACTTCTAAATTCTTAAATTGTTTTCCTCCTGCACCAGGAATCATCTCTAATAGTTGACTGATAGGTCCCATGCTTTGCACTTGTCTTAATTGTTCTAAAAAGTCTTCAAAATTAAATTCTTGTTTTCTAATCTTTTCATGTAAGTCTTTTGCTTTTTTAGCATCAAATGTTGCTTGTGCTTTTTCTATAAGGCTTAAAACATCACCCATACCCAGTATTCTAGAGGCCATTCTATCAGGATGAAACACTTCAAGATCATCTAATTTTTCACCCATACCTACAAATTTTATAGGTTTATTTGTGACTGCCCTTACAGATAATGCTGCTCCACCTCTAGTATCTCCATCTAATTTTGTTAGAATTATCCCATCAATTTCTAAATTACTATTAAATTCTTCAGCTACATTTACAGCATCCTGTCCTGTCATTGAGTCTAATACTAATAGTATTTCATCAGGTTCAATAAATATTTTTATATCAGTTAATTCACCCATAAGATTTTCATCAATATGAAGTCTTCCTGCAGTATCTATTATAATAACATCATTGCTATGACTAATACCGTGTTCTACTCCTGCCTTTGCAATATCCACAGGACTTAATTGATCTCCCATGGTGAAAACAGGAACATCTACTTGTTTACCAACTACTTGTAATTGTTTAATAGCAGCTGGTCTATAAACATCACCAGCCACTAATAAAGGTCTTTTACCCTGTTTCTTTAATAGACTTGCTAATTTACCACATGTAGTTGTTTTACCTGCACCTTGTAGTCCAACCAACATAATAATAGTTGGTGGTTTTGATGCAAAATTTATCTTACTTTGGGTTTGACCCATTAAATTAGTTAATTCTTCATTTACAATTTTTATAACTTGTTGGCCAGGAGTAAGACTCTCCAAGACTTCTACTCCTATTGCTCTTTCTTTAACTTTTTTTATAAAATCTCTAACAACTTTAAAGTTTACATCTGCTTCTAAAAGTGCAAGTCTAACTTCTCGCATAGCATCTGATACATCTTTTTCAGTTAGTTTCCCTTTTCCCTTTAATTTATTTAAAGTGTTTTGTAATTTTTCAGCTAATCCTCCAAAAACCATTTTTTCACCTGCCTAATAGAGTTAATCACTTAACCATTTATCAAATAACAACTTAATAGAATCAATTTCTTTTTTTAACTCTTCTTTTGTGGCATCTGATTCTATCATATTTTCTAATAAAAGTACTTTGTTTTTTATATCTTCTATATTGTTTTTTTTCATTTCAAACAAATAATGTAATTTTAATTTATTTTCATAATCAAATAGTATATTTTCAGTTCTTTTAATAGTGTCATATACTGCTTGTCGTGAAATATCATATTCCTGAGCTATCTCTCCTAGAGATAAATCATGATGATAATATAATTCAAATATATCTCTCTGTCTTTTTGTTAGAAGTTGACTATAGAAATCATAGAGCATAGAATTTCTCACATTTTTTTCTATCATTTGAACACTTCCTGCTAATATTTAATGTAAAGTTTATTTGCTTTACATTAGCATATTACACTATAAATATTTATCTGTCAAGGATTTTTTCTTGACGTTTTAAAATTTATTATTCATCAAATAAAGCTTTGACAAAAGTATTTGGAACAAAGACCTGCAGATCCTCCATTTGCTCTCCTACACCAATTAGTTTTACAGGTATTTTTAATTCTCTACTAATGGCAATTACAATGCCACCCTTAGCAGTACCATCTAATTTGGTCAAAACTAATCCTGTTATATTAGTTACTTCTTTAAAAGTCTTTGCTTGTTGTATGGCATTTTGTCCAGTTGTAGCATCTAGTACTAATAAAACTTCTTTATTAGCTTCAGGATATTCTCTATCAACTATATTGAATATTTTTCCTAATTCATTCATTAAGTTTTTCTTATTGTGTAAACGTCCTGCTGTATCACATATTAATACATCTATATTTCTTGCCTTTGCCGCTTGAATAGCATCGAATATTACTGCTCCTGGATCAGAGCCTTCTTGATGTTTGATAACATCAACACCAACCCTTTCACCCCATATATCTAATTGATCTATAGCAGCGGCTCTAAATGTATCACCAGCTGCCAATAAAACTTTCTTTCCTTCATTCTTTAATTTATTAGCTATTTTTCCAATAGAAGTAGTTTTACCTACACCATTTACACCTACAACAAGTATAATAGCTGGTGTTGACCCTGTATTTAATTTTGTAGATTCTAGTTCATTTAACATATCTGTCAATTTTTCCTGTAATAGTATTTTTATTTCTTGGGGATCTTTAATACCTTTTGATTTAACACTTTCTTTTAACTCATCAACTATCTCCATTGTTGTATTCACACCAATGTCTGCCATTATTAAAATTTCTTCTAATTCTTCAAAGAAATCTTCATCAATACTTTTATAGGAATTTATTAATGTATCCACTTTATCAGTTATACTTTTTTTAGTTTTTGATAATCCATTTTTTAATCTCTGGAATAATCCTACCTTATCCACAGGTTTTTCTTCATCATTTTCTACTTTAGTTGATATTTCATTATGTGTATCTAGGTTTTTTTCTTCTTTTTGTAAATCGTCTACATCATTCTTTATTTCTTTATTATCTTCTATCTCATCTATTTCTTCACCAACATCTTCATTTTCTTCATTTTCTTCAATTTCATCTACATCCATTATAATCTCTTTTTCTTCTATCTCTTTATTTCCTTTATTAGTTAACTTATTCCATATATTTTTTAACATTTTACATTCTCCTAACTTGCTATTTCTTTGTTATTTTTATCTTTAATACTAATGGACAAAATTTTTGTCACACCCTCTTCTGCCATGGTAGTTCCATAAAGTGTATCTGCAATTTCCATGGTACCTTTTCTATGTGTGATTATAATAAACTGTGTTTCTGATGAAATTTCACATAAAAACTTTGCAAATCTATCTACATTTGCATCATCTAATGCTGCTTCAATTTCATCTAATACGCAGAAGGGGCTGGGTTTTACTAATAATATTCCAAATAATAAGGATATTGCTGTTAAAGCTTTTTCTCCACCTGAAAGTAATGATAGACTTTGTAGTTTTTTTCCAGGAGGTTGTGCAATTATTTCTATACCTGAATTTAAAACATCATTTTCATCTTCTAAGATTAATTCTGCCTTTCCTCCATTAAAGAGTTTGACAAAAACATTATTAAAATTTTTTTGTATCTTGGTAAACTCCTCCATAAATTGTTTTTCCATTTTACTTTCAATATCTTTGATAATCTTTACTAAGGATTTTTGTGCCTCTTTTAAATCTTCATTTTGTTTAGATAAAAAAACATATCTTTCTTTTAAATCTTCATATTCTTCTATGGCTTGAAGATTAAGATGGCCTAAAGATTTTATCTCATCTTTAAGTTCTTTTATTCTTTTTATTATATTAATATTGTCAGGTATATCTTCTCTCATATCATTGGCTTTGTTATAAGTTAGTTCATAATCTTCCCATAGCTTATTATAAAAATTTTGCTGTTGTATTTCTAATTTAGTGGATTTCACATCTAGTTTATGATTACTCTCATTTAATTGCAGGATAATTTTATTAATTTGATTAAATACTTCTTTTTTTTCAATTTCAATTTTTAATAAATCTTCTTTTATTTTATTTAAAACTTCCATCTCCTCTTGAAGATTTATAATATCTTTTGACATTTTATTTAACTGATTTTCTTTACTCATTTTACTATATTTAGATTCATTAATTTTTTTATTAAATTCTATAATATTTTCTTCTTTTCTTTGTATCAGTAAAATATTATTTTTAATTGTATTTTCTAGGGTTTCAATTCCCTGTAATATTGACTTTTTCTGTTCCATTAGAGAAGCATGTTTAATTTTATCCTTTGTTATGCTATTATTTAGTATTTCTAAATCTTTTTTTTCATTTTGGAGATTTTTTTGTATATCATTTATTTTACTTTCCATTTTGTTTATAAGTATTTCCTGATCTTTTATCTCATTGGATATATTTATATATTTATCCAAGGTTGATTTATGTGCTTCTAATAAATCTTTGTTGCTATTCTTCATTTGATTTATAATGGTTTCTATTTCTGTATTTTCATTTTCCAATTGTTTAATATCACTTTCTAGTTTGACTTGCATATACTTATTTTCTTGATAATTTTCATTTAGATTCACAAGTTTTTTTTCTAATTCAGTAATAGAATTTAAAAGACTATTATATTTACTATGTAAATTTGATTCTACCATTTTTAATTCTCTAATATTATCTTTTAACTCTATAAGCTCTCTTTTTCTACTTAATATACTATTTCCCTTAAAATTACTACTTCCACCTGTTAGAGAACCACCTATATTTACAATATCTCCATCTATGGTTACAATTTTAAACTTCTGTTGTAATGCCTTGGACATTTTTATAGCTATATCAATGTTAGATGCAATAAGTACTCTAGATAATAAACTTGAAAAAATATTTTCAAATTTACTATCATATTCTATAACATCCATTGCTATTTTTATATCTTTATTTGTATTGATGATATTTAACTCATCTTGTCTAATATATTTTTTTTGTATAGAATTTATGGGAAGAAAAGTGGCTCTACCTAAATTATATTTTTTTAAATAATTAATTAATCTCTTTGCATCTTCATCAGTTTCTGTTACTATATTCTGTATGCTAGGACCTAGAGCAATTTCCAAGGCTTTTTCATAGACTTTTGGAACTTTGATTAAATCTGCTACAGTTCCATAATTACCTTTTGCTAATATGGTATCTTTATTACATGCTTTCATTAAATTTTTTACACTTTTACTATAACCTTCTCCCGCTACATCCATCTCTTTTAAAATATTATATCTAGATATATTATTTCGTAGTTCATTTTTTTTGTTTTCTAAATCATTCATTAGAATTTCTTTTTCATTTTCCATTTGTTTTTTTTCATTATTTATTTGTATGATTTTATCATTAATATCTTTAATTACATCTCGGATATGATTAAATTTGTTTATAAAATTATTAAGTTTCATATCATTATCTTTCTTCTTATCTTTATTAATCTGTAAATCTCTATCAATTTGATTATTTTGATTTTCCATAGTTTCAATTAGTGTTTTAAAACTATTTGCTTCAGCCTTTTTATTGGATATGAGATTTAAATTTTCAATAATTTGTGATTTTAATTTATCAATATGATTTTCTTTTAATATAAGATTTTCATTCAATTCATTGTATTTAGGAACATTATCTTTTAATCTACTTTCTATTTTTTCCAATTCAATATTTATTTCATCTAAATTTATTTTTTTCTTATTTATTTCTTCTGAACTTGTACTATTGTCTGCATTAAGATTGTCAATTTCATTTCTTAATCTTTGAATACTTTCTGTAAAGTAAATAATATTTTGTTGAATTAAATTTATTTCACCTTCAACAGTTTTCATCATACCCTGTATATGATAATATTCTTTTTGTTTTTCTATAACATTATTTTCTAATAATTCTAATTCAGTTTGTATTTTTTTTAGTTCATTATTACAAAATTCTTTTTCTTTTTCTTGAATAGCTAATGATTCTGCTATCATATTACTCTGTTGTTGAATATGTTTTAATTCATTATCAATTTTATCTATTTCCTTAATAAAAAGATTTATTTCTAGTTTTGACAACTCTTTTTTAAGCTCATTATATTTTATTACTTGATCCTTTTGTTTTTCTAATGGTTTTAATTGGTTTTCTAATTCATATAATATATCCTTTACTCTTAATAAATTATCTTTTGTATCATTTAATTTCTTCTCCGCCTCATATTTTCTATGTTTATATTTTACAATTCCAACGGCTTCTTCAAAAAGTTGACGTCGTTCTTCTGATTTTGTACTCAATATCTCATCTATTTTTCCTTGTCCTATTATTGAATATCCTTCTTTACCAATACCTGTATCCATCAATAATTCTCTAATATCTTTTAATCTACAAAGTGATTTATTTAAATAATATTCACTTTCTCCTGAGCGGTACATCCTTCTAGTTATTTTTACCTCATCATACTCAATTGGTAAAATTCCTTTTGAGTTATTAAGGGTTAATGAAACTTCAGCCATTCCCAAGGGTTTTCTATTAGTTGTACCAGCAAAGATAACATCTTCCATTTTATTACCTCTTAGTGATTTTGCTCCCTGCTCACCAAGTACCCATCTTATAGCATCTGAGATATTACTTTTTCCACTGCCATTAGGCCCTACTACAGCAGTAATAGGACTGTTAAAAAATAATTCGGTTTTATTTGCAAAGGATTTAAACCCATTGATTTCTAATTTTTCTAAATGCAAAACCCCAACCTCCAAACCACTTATTAATGAGATCTGTTTATTTCAATATGTAGTTGATTTTTATCCAGCTCATTATCAGCTATAATTTTAATATCAGAGATATTATATTTATCCATGAAATATTTCTTATTTGATTGCTTGAATCCAGCTACTCTAGATATAATAGTTGGATTACAGTGTATATTTAATATACGGATTTTATCAGCATCTTTTTTCTTAATTTGTTTTTCAATTACATCTTTATAAATTTCTGATTCAACTAATTCCCTAAATGAAGGATGATATGGTCCTGCCACCAAAGATTTTCCATAATCCATATTATCATTACTCTGTAGCCCTAGTCGTATAACAGGTATTTTGTTTTTCTTAAATAGTATTAAAAGCTCCTTACATATCTCTATGGTTTTTTCTAATGTAAAAGGCTCATATTTACCCTCTAAGTATAATTTTTCTAAGTATGTATGTTCAATTACAATTGTTGGATAAATTCGTACAAAATTAGGATTTAATGAAATAATATCCTTTGCAGTTTTTATAATACTTGTAATATTATCACCTAATAAACCAACCATCATCTGTAAACCTAGCTTAAATCCTGTATCTTTAATTAACTTTGATGCAAATACAACATCTTCTTTGGTATGGCCTCTATGATTTAGTTCTAATACTTTATTATCTGTGGATTGTACACCTAATTCTATTGTAGTTACTCCAAACTTTTTTAATAATACCAATATACTATCATCAATATAATCTGGTCTTGTGGAGAGCCTAATTTCATTGATTAAACCCTTCTCTTTCATTTCAAAGGCAGGTTTTAATAATTCTATTTGCTTTTCCATTTCTAATCCTGTAAAACTGCCTCCATAAAATGCAACTTCTTTTTTTATATGATTAGATGGGAAAAAATCCAGGTATTTATTGGTGATTTTGTAAATATCCTCACCTGTAATTTCTTTCATTTCCCCTGCTATTTTTCTCTGATTACAAAAACTACAATCATGTGGACAACCCCTATGTGGAATAAATATTGGTATGATATAGGATTTTTTTGACATATGTATTAACTCCTTTGTATTCCTTCTTTTGCTGCCCTTTGTTCTGCTTCTTTTTTACTTCTGCCACTTCCTCTTCCAATAACCACATCACCTAGTAACACTTCTACATCGAAAGTTTTATTATGATCAGGTCCATGTTCATCTACAACTTTATATGTGATTTTATCAACACTTTTGCTCTGTAATAATTCTTGTAACTCCGTCTTATAATCTTTAAATAAAGTTCCAGTACTAGCTAATTTAATGCTCTCCATAAAGTGTTTTAATATGAATTTTTTTGATTCTTCAATACCTCCATCTATATAGATTGCACCTATTAATGCTTCAAGGGCATCAGCCAAAATAGATTCTCTTGTTCTACCTCCAGTGAGCTCCTCTCCTTTACCTAATAATAAGTATTTACCTAATTGTATTTTTTTTGCTTGTTCTGCCAAAGAAGGTTCACATACTACACTTGCTCTAACCTTTGTTAATTCTCCTTCTGGCAAATGTTTATATTTTGCAAAAATATATTCACTTATTATTAATCCTAGGACAGAATCCCCTAAAAATTCCAATCTTTCATTATGATTTGTATGCCTCTTTGATTCGTTTGCATATGAACTATGGGTTAATGCTTCTCTAAGTAATTGAATATCTTTAAACTTATAATCTATTTCTTTTTGTAATATCTCCAATTTTTTATAAGACATAGGTTTGCCTCCAATAAATTTTAATAATTTTTTTATTAAATTCATTCATTATTGTACTATTAAAAACCTTTAAATGCAAAAATAATTATAGAAATTTATAAATTTCTATAATTATTTTTAGCATTCTAAAGTTCATATTTTTTAAATATAATACTTGCATTATGCCCACCAAAACCAAAGGAATTTGATAGAGCATATTTGACTTCTGCTTTTACAGCTTTATTAGGTACATAATTCAAATCACATTCTTCATCAGGTGTTTCATAATTTATTGTAGGAGGGACTAAATCATTATATATAGACAAACTACATGCTATTCCTTCAATACCTCCAGCTGCACCTAATAAATGTCCAGTCATGGATTTTGTTGAACTAATTAATAATGATTTAGCATGTTCTTTAAAAAGTTTTTTAATAGCTAAAGTTTCAAATTTATCATTATATGGTGTACTTGTTCCATGGGCATTTATATAGTCAATATCTGTATAATTTATTTCTGCATCCTTCAGAGCATTATCCATTGCCAATACAGCACCACTACCTTCTGGGTCTGGTGTTGTTATATGATAGGCATCTCCACTCATACCATAGCCTACTATTTCTGCATAAATTCTTGCACCTCTTTTGAGAGCATGATCTAATTCTTCTAATATTAAGATCCCTGATCCTTCCCCCATAACAAATCCATCTCTATTTTTATCAAAAGGCCTACTTGCTTTTGTAGGATCACCTTCATGTGTTGACATGGCTTTCATAGCACAAAATCCTGCTACAGCCAATGGCGTAATTGATGCCTCAGTACCACCGGTTATCATAATATCAGCATAACCATTTCTAATTATTCTAAAAGCTTCACCAATGGCATTTGTTGCAGAGGCACAAGCTGTAACTACTGTACTATTAGGTCCTTTGGCATTAAAGTTTATAGATACTTGGCCTGCTCCCATATTTCCAATCATCATGGGTATAAAGAATGGACTAATTCTTCTAGGACCTCTTTTAGCAAATCTTTCACTTTGTTCTTCAAATGTTTCAATACCACCTATACCTGAACCAATAACTACACCAAAATTTTCTGAATCAACTTTTTCAATATCTAAATCTGCATCCTCTATGGCCAGTTTAGAAGATGCTATAGCAAACTGTGTGAATCTATCCATTTTTTTTATATCTTTTTTATCTATAAAATCTTCTGGATTGAAATCCTTTACTTCTGCTGCTATTTTTGTAGGATATTCACTGGTATCAAACTTGCTTATATAATCAAGTCCAGAAGTACCAGAAACAAGATTTTCCCAAAATTTATCTTTTCCTGTTCCTATAGGTGTAACACAACCTAGTCCAGTTACTACAACTCTTCTTTTCATATTCTCCTCCTTATTTCCATAATAGTGGAGTTTTATTATAGTACTTACTCCAGTTCTTTTTCTATATAGTCCACTATATCACCGATGGTTTTAAATTTTTCTGCCACTTCATCTTCAATTTCAATATCAAATTCATCTTCTAAACTCATTACAATTTCCACAGCGTCTAAAGAATCTGCATCTAAATCTCCAATTAATAGCGTATCTCTATTAATATCTTCAGTATCATCTACTCCTAATTGTTCTAAAATTATATCCTTTATTTTTTCAAAATTCATTATAATTCCTCCTATTATTTTTATTTTATATATACTAGATAGCCATACCACCATCAATATGTATAACTTGACCAGTAATATAATTTGATTTATCACTACTTAAAAATACTACTAAATTAGCAACATCTTTAGGTTTCCCAAATTTTTTAAGTGGAATATTATTTAATATTTTTTCTTTAATATCTTCTCGTAAAACTTCAGTCATATCTGTCTCAATAAATCCAGGTGCAATTGCATTTACCATTATTCCTTTTCCACTGACTTCCTTAGCTAGAGATTTAGTAAAACCAATAACTCCCGCTTTTGATGCTGAATAATTTGTTTGACCTATATTTCCTGTAACTCCTACTACAGATGATATATTTATGATTTTCCCCTGTTTTTGTCGTATCATATTTCTAATAACAGCTTTAGTCATTAAAAATGTTCCCTTTAGATTCACATCCATTACTTGTTGCCATTCTTCTTCTTTCATTTTCATTAATAAATTATCTTTAGTTATACCTGCATTATTTACTAATATATCTATGGCTTCAAATTCTTCTTCTACTAAACCAATCATTTTATTAACTGAGTCTGAATTGCTAATATCACATTGTATAGCCATGGCCTTTACACCAAAGGCTTTGATTTCTTCCACTGCTTTATCAGCCATTTCCTTATTACTACTATAATTAATTATGACATTTGCTCCATTTGCAGCTAATTCTAATGCTATGGCCTTTCCAATTCCTCTAGAACCACCTGTTACAATGGCATTTTTATTTATTAGAATCAATGGTCTCCCTCCTATTTATCATCTGTCAATTTTTTTAAACTCTTAATATCTTCCACATTATATATACTTACAGTCTTGTTCATATTTTTTGATATTCTCTTGATAAAATTTGATAGAGTTTTTCCTGGTCCAATTTCTATAAATTTATTTACACCCATATCTATCATATTTTCAACTGAATCCTGCCATAAAACAGAACTACTGACCTGTTTGACTAATCTGGGAATAACTTCATTTCTATTATCTAAAATTGCAGCATCTACATTTGTTATTATTGGAATTTCAGGTGCTTCTATTTCTAATTCATGCAAATCTACTTTTAATTTTTCACCAGCACCCTTTAACAGACTACAATGAAATGGAGCACTAACTGGAAGTAGAACTGATTTTCTAGCACCTAATTCAGATAGTTTTTCTTTGGCTATTTTCACTGCTTCTATTTCACCTGATATTACAATTTGACCAGGACTATTATAATTTGCAACTTCTACTAAACCATATTCTTTACATTTCTCTAAGGTCTTTTCTATCTTTTCTCTCTCTAAACCTATAATAGCTGCCATGCCACCTTCTCCTAAGGGAACAGCTTCTTGCATATATTTACCACGATTTTTTACTAGTTTTACTGTATCATTAAATTTTAAAACATTTGATTTTACCATTGAGCCATATTCGCCGAGACTTAATCCTGCTGTGAAATCACAACTATATCCTAATTCTTCCAAAACCCTCAGTATGGCTATACAAGTAGTTAAAATAGCAGGTTGTGCATTTTCTGTTTTTACTAATTCCTCTTTAGGTCCTTCAAAGGAGAGTTTTGCCATATCTAAACCCAGATAATCACTTGCTTCTTCATAAACTCTTTTGGCAGTAATAAAATTATCCACAATTTCTTTTCCCATGCCTACATATTGGGATCCTTGGCCAGGAAATACAAAAGCTGTTTTTGTCATATGGTTATTCCTCCCTATTTCCTGTCTTTAAAGTTATTAATCTTGATTTTGCTTCATTCATTATTCCCTCAATAATTTCCTTGCAATTTTTAATTTCTGTTATTGCTCCTGCAATTTGACCAGCCATTACAGAGCCATTCTCCACATCTCCATCTACTGCCTTTTTTAATCTTCCAATACCAAAACTTTCTAATTCTTCAGGACTTGCCCCTTCTTTTTCTTTTCTTAATAATTCTTTTGTAAATTTATTTTTTAAAACTCTTACAGGATGCCCAGTACTTCTGGCAGTAACTATTGCATCTCTATCTTTGGCCTTGATTATCATATCTTTGTAATTATTATGTACTACACATTCTGTAGAACATACAAATCTAGTACCCATTTGCACAGCCTCAGCTCCCAAAATTAAAGCTGCCATAAGACCTCTACCATCGGCAATACCGCCAGCTGCAATTACAGGAATATTCACTGCATCAACAACCTGTGGTACTATTGTAAAAGTTGTTAGCTCCCCAATATGACATCCTGCTTCTGTTCCTTCTACTATTATTCCATCTACTCCTAATTTCTCCATTCTTTTTGCTAAAGCTACAGATGGAACAACAGGAAGAATCTTTGTTCCTATTTCCTTTAAATTCTTTATATATTTACCCGGATTTCCTGCACCAGTAGTAACTACTGGTACTTTATGACGGTATATGACTTCCATAACTTCATCTACATATGGAGAAAGTAACATAACATTTACTCCGAAGGGTTTATCAGTTAAACTTTTAGTTTTTATAATTTCATTTTCAACTATTTCTGAAGGAGCATTACCCGCTGCAATAATTCCTAAACCTCCAGCATTTGATACTGCAGCAGCTAATTCAGCTGTAGCAAGCCAGGCCATACCCCCTTGAATAATGGGATATTTTATATTTAAAATTTTACATATTTCTGTCTCAAGCATTTATATCACCTCATAGTCTTTACTACTAAATCCATTTAATAAGACTTGATCCCCATGTTAATCCAGCACCAAAGGCAACTAATAATACATTATCACCTGATTTAATACGTTTTTCTCTAACAGCTTCATCTAATGCTACTGGCACTGATGCTGCTGAAATATTTCCATATTTATTTAAATTAACATATACCTTATCCATAGGAAGTTTTAATCTTTTAGCTGATGCTTCAATAATTCTTATATTAGCTTGATGGGGTATTAAAAAATCTATATCCTCCAATGTCATATCTGCTTTTTCTAAAACTTTTAATGCTGCATTACCCATTATTCTAACTGCAAATTTAAATACTTCGCTACCATCCATTTTTAAATAATGTAATCTATCCTCAATCATTTTATGATTAATTGGATTTCTTGAGCCACCACCTGGTAAAGTTAATACATGACCATCTTTACCATCAGAGCCTAAATAAGATGATATGATTCCCGTATTCTTTTCAGTTCTAACTAGTATAACTGCCCCAGCACCATCACCAAATAATACAGCTGTATTACGGTCTTCCCAATCTATAATTTTGCTAAATATCTCTGCACCTATTATTAAAATTTTTTTATAAAATCCTGTTTTTATAAATTGTTCGCCTATAGTAAGAGCATAGACAAATCCTGTGCAAGCCGCTTCCATATCAAAGGCTGCAGCATTTACTGCTCCTATATTCTTCTGCACTATACAAGCAGTGGACGGAAAGGCCATATCTGGTGTAACTGTGGCCACTATGATTAAATCCAATTCATCAGCAGTGATATTGGCATTTTTCATGGCATTAATAGCTGCTTTAGTAGCCAAATCAGAGGTGGCCATTTCTTTGTCTGCAATTCGTCTACTGATGATACCTGTTCTAGTTCTTATCCATTCATCAGAAGTGTCCATAATCTTTTCCAATTCTTCATTTTTAAGAATTTTCTCTGGCAAATAACTTCCTGTGCCAATTATTCCAGCTGAATATTGATTATTCAAATTTACCCTCCTCCAGCTTCATAATTTCTCTCGTTATACCCTCTAATACATTGTTTTCTACAAAATTCTTTGCCTGTCTAATGGCATTTTTTATAGCTTTAGCATCAGAACTACCGTGAGCTTTTATTAAATTTCCTTGAACACCTAAAAATGGTGCCCCGCCATATTCGCTATAATCAAGTTTTTCTTTAAATTCCTTCAATCCGGGTTTTAAAATTAAAGCTGCTAGTTTACGTAATATATTTTTGGTAAACATGTCTTTTAATTCATCAAAAATTGTACTTGCTATACCTTCTGTAATTTTTAAAATAATATTACCTGTAAATCCATCAGCAATAACAACATCTGCATAACCTGATGGTATATCCCTTGCTTCCACATTGCCAATAAAATTAAATTCACCTGTTTGACAAAGTTTATAAGCTTCTTTTGTAACACTATTTCCCTTACCTTCTTCTATTCCTATATTAACTATGGCTACTTTAGGTCTATTTATACCTAAGATTTTTTTTGCATATATATCGCCCATTATTCCAAACTCTAGAAAATTTCTAGGCTTACAATCAACATTTGCTCCTCCATCTATTAAAATAGAAGCTCCATTTGTAGTAGGAAAAACAGGAGCTAGGGCTGGCCTATCTATACCTTTTATCCTACCTAATATAAATAATCCTCCAGCTAATAGGGCACCAGTGTTTCCAGCTGAAATAATTGCATCTGCTTTTTTCTCTTTTACTAAATTTAAACCGACAACCATTGAAGAATTTTTTTTGCGTCTTATGGCAGTAACTGGTGAATCATCATTGTTTATTTGTTCATCACAATGGACTATGGTTACATTTTCTTTAGGATAATGATATTTTTCCAATTCTTTTTTTATACTATCTGAATCTCCAGTAAAAATAATATTTATCCCATAATCCTTAATAGCTTCAATACCACCTTGGACAGTAACACTGGGACCATAATCTCCACCCATTGCATCTAATACAATTTTCATGATTCCATGCCTCCATCTCCATCTATAACTACTAATATAAATTTACCTCTAAAGACTTGTTTTTGATCAACTGTAATCCTAACATGAACAAAATGGTCATTACCTCTAACTCTTACTAGTTCCGCTTTGGCCACAAGTTTTTCTCCTGCCTTTACAGGACTTAAATATTTTATATTTGATACCCCTGTAAGAGCCACCTCTGCATCAATTACGGCCATTGCCAATGATTCTGCCTGTGAAAATATATGATGTCCTCTTACAATATTTGTTTTACTAAATGCCATATCTTTAGTTGTTTCTAAAATTGATATACCGTTTTTTCCTAAATTTAAATCTACAAGTTCTCCAATTATCTCTGCTCCAACAATTGTTCTAAGTTTTTTGTAATTATTTTTTGCAACATTTTTTATACGTTGTCTCAATTCTGGTATCCCTAATTCTAATCTGTCTAATCGTATAGTTTGTATACTTACATTAAATTTTTTTGATAACTCCTCATCTGTTAAAAATGGTTGTTCTTCTATTAATTCTACTAATTCTTTTTGACGAACCTTTTTAGAAGGTCGTTTCATAATTTATCACCTCGTAATTAGTACTTGGCTTTAGTACCTGATACTAAAATCTAGTATATATTAGCATATTTTAAAAATCAAGTTATATTTTAAAAAAAGCCTAAAATAAAAAAATAGTAATGATATCCATTACTATTTTTATCTATATTATTAATTTATTGATACCACTTCTCTATTTTTGTAATACCCACATTCTGGACATACTCTGTGTGGTAATTTAGGCTCATGACATTGTGTGCACTTTACATATCCTGGTGCAATAAATTTTGAATTTGAAGCTCTTCTCATATCTCTTTTGGATTTACTTGTTTTACGCTTTGGTACTGCCATATTTAACACCTCCTTAATCTTAGTCTAGCAATTGTTTTAATTTTTCCAGTCTAGGATCAATATTATCATAATTATTTGAGTTACATTGGCATGTATTTAAGTTTAAATTTGCTCCACATGTACTACATAAACCTTTACAGTCATCTGAACATAGAGCCTTCATCGGAGTATTAGCTATAATTTCTTCTTTAATGATTATATCAAAATCAATTATATTGTCTTCATAGACAATTATATCATCCATATCATTGTCTTTATTTATTTCTCCCTCTTCAATTAACTCTACATTCATTTTAGTAGTCATAGGGTAAATAAAATCTTTTAAACATCTCCCACAATTGACCTCTAATTCAGCTTTTATATTAGATGTCAAAAATATTCGTTTTCCAACATTATATATTGTTCCTTTTACTTCGATAGGCTTTATTATATTGAGGATATCTCCATAATAATCTATACTATCAAAGTCTATAGTAAACTCTAAATCAGCTTTTTCAATTTCCCCTCTTTTAATGGTGTTTAAATCAAATTTCAAATTTCTCACCTCTGTTAATTTATGAAGGAATATCTTCAATCTTGAAAATTATTTTAAATATTATATTTTCGGGGAGAAATATAATAGCCAATGTATCAATAAGTCTGATTATATAAATCTATAGCTTGTTTGTCAAGTACTTTATCTTGATAGTTATTTAATGTCTATAATTTTATTTAAACTATTTCTTTAAAAATGTAGTTTATCTAATTTTTTACTTATTTCCTACAAGTTCTTTTGTTTCTCTTGCTATCATTAATTCTTCATTTGTTGGAATTAATAATACTTTTGTCTTAGAGTCATCTGTAGTAATGATAGTTTCTTCACCACGAATATTATTTTTTTCATCATCAATTTTTATACCCAAAAACTCAAGTCCGCTACAAATTTCTTTTCTAGCTACAAAGGAGTTTTCTCCTAAACCTGCTGTAAATACTACTGCATCTAAACCGCCCATTACTGCTGCATATGCACCAATATACTTTCTAACTTTATGATAGAATACATCTAAAGCTAGTTGTGCTCTTTCATTTCCTGCATCTGCTGCTTCTTCTATATCTCTAAAGTCACTGCTTACACCTGAAATTCCTAATACACCTGATTTTTTGTTCATAATATTATTTACTTCATCTATGGTTATTTTTTCTTTTCCCATTAAAAATGAAATAATTGCAGGATCTATATCTCCGCATCTTGTACCCATAGCTAAACCTTCTAATGGTGTAAAGCCCATGCTTGTATCTACTGATTTACCATTTTTAACAGCAGTTACACTGGCTCCATTACCTAAATGGCATGTAACAATTTTTAATTCTTCAATTGGCTTGTTTAACATTTCTGCAGCTTTTAATGCTACATATTTATGTGATGTTCCATGGAAACCATATCTTCTAATACCATGTTTTTCATATAATTCATATGGTAGGGCATATATATATGAAGTTGCTGGCATAGTTTGATGGAATGCTGTATCAAAAACTCCTACCATTGGAACCCCTGGAAGAATTTCTTCGCAAGCATAAATACCCATTAAATTTGGTGGGTTATGTAATGGTGCAATTTCTGAGCATTCTTCTAAAGTCTTTTTCACTTCCTCGTTTATTATAACAGAACCTACAAATTTTTCGGCACCATGAACTACTCTATGACCTATGGCACTTATTTCATCCATTGATTTTATAGCACCATATTCTTCTTGTACTAGAGCATCTAGAACAATTTTTATAGCAGCTTTATGGTCTTCCATAGGTTCCTCAATAACATATTTCTCCTTACCAGTTGTTTCATGTTTTACAAAAGAACCTTCAATACCGATTCTCTCTGCAATACCCTTTGCTAATAACTCTTCATTTTCCATATTAATTAGTTGATATTTTAGTGATGAGCTACCGCAATTCATTACTAATACTTTCATCTTTAATTAATACCTCCTGTATAAGTTTAAATTGTAATATGATTCTTAGACAAAATGTTATCAAGAATTTTATCAACATCTCAATAATAATCAATTTTTGTATATTATTCAAGTCTTTAAGACATTTTTCTATTCAATATTTAATAATTTTCAATATATCTTTATATCTTTCTTAATTTGTTTTTAATTATATATTATAATAATGAATATAATAT
>JAAYNB010000119.1 GCA_012521085.1 Clostridiales bacterium
ATTAAATTTAACCCTGATTCTAATATTATCATTCCATCACGACTGTTTTCAAAAATTGTATCTCGAGCAAGGGTTTTTATTTCTAAGAAATTGTATTTTAAAATACCAAAACCAATAATAGATATTGATATGGGTTTTATTAAAGCTACAAAATCAATTATACATTTATCATAGATAAGGAGAATTAATACAATTCCTATAAGGGGTAATAATGAAGCTAATAAAAAAACCATTAATTCCCCTCTATCATAATCAGCCCGTTTTTTTCTATATCCTACATAGTAGGTAATAACAGTGAGAAAAAGGCATAAAACCGTATAAGAAATATGGACATAATACCAAAAAGCTCTTTCCATATATAAACTATGAAATTGAAAATATTCTTTTATATATAATTTTTTATAAAAAAATTGATGCCAATGATTGGTGAGTCGCATAAGAAAAGTAACTACAGGTATAAAAAAGAGTATAATTACAGTTCTTTTATTTAGCTTATATATGGTTTTAGTATATAGAAGGGCTACAACAAACCATAGTACTGAAATAAAAGGTAGAGCAAAATACTGTACTTGATTCCAAATTATCATTTCTTTTAAATTGTTACTATTTATAATCATCAAATAACCAAATAAATAAATACCAACACTTAATATAAAAGCTGAAAAAACTTTTCGATAATTATTTTTTCCTTTTGAGAAGAAATATGCGGCAAAGAACTGGGTCAATATAATGGCAACAAATAAGTATATACTAACTAATATTTTCATAGAAAACACCTAATTTTAAGTTCTATTTCCAAAGCTTTAATGCCACATACTTATTCTATATTTATTAATTTAATATTACATCAAAACAATACAATTTACACGTTTTTTTGATATAATACCCAAATGTTTATGCTAATTTAATAGTAGACCACCATAATAATTGAAAACTGGTCCACCTTAAAATATAATCCCCTTTAAAAATATTGTTTAAAGGGGGACAAGAGGTGATAAATTTGGATCAGAAGGCAGAAATATTAATAAAATATTTTAGAGAAAATATGTCTCAAAGGGCAATAGCTAGGAAAATAAAATTATCTAGAACTACGATTAGAAAATATATTGATGATTATGAATCTAAGTGTGAAGAAATTGGAAAATTAACTAGTGATAATGGTGTAACAAATAATAATACCTTAAATCTTGTTACAGAAATGGTTTTGGCACCTAAATACGAAGGCTTAATTAAAATATCTTTGTACTATGGATTTAAGTATAGGTTCTGTAATGTAGCCAAAAGCAATGAAAAGGCCATATAAAAGAGACTAAAGAATGGTTGAAAGAAACTAATTAGTTTTTTACACTAAGTGGTACAGTTTTCGATTATTATATGGTACAGATTTCGATTGACAAATACACCAAAGATTATATGCTGTAAACATCCTTGGAATTCTTAAACCTAATTTGAAATTTTTTGCTGTTATAAATTGTAATCTATAGGTTGCATATCCATATCCAGATTGTTTCTCATTTCCCATGTATTTATTCCATGAGCTGGGAACCTGTATACAATCCTTAGAAGTATTAAACTTTACTTCACCAGGTTCCATAAGTTCATTCCACTAAAATTCCCACTGCCCATCCAAACGTACTATACTCTTATTTAGATGAATTTGACTTATATCCATAATTCCATGCTCAGCAACAACATTAGTATTAGATTTTTGATTTGAACAACCAGTAAAAGTTAATAATATTGTTATTATTACTATGACAAGTTGCTTTTGTATATACATAGGATCCACCTCGTTATTTAAGTAATTAGTAAATATCTAAAGAAGAAGATTTCAAAAGTTGACATAAACAATTATGGACTGTGAACTAATATACCAGATAAATCTACTGATGTATATTTTATGAAGAATGTGTCCTAAACATGGTTGTCATTCTGAGTGAAAAGAGAAATCTTAAGTTCTAAAATGAAGATTCTTCGTCTCAAGCTCCTCAGAATGACAGAACCAACATGACACATAAATCTATTTTAAGTTCATTATAACATAATTTCCCATAACACTAAATAAAAAAGGTATTACCCCTTAAAAATTAAGTGACAATACCTTATTTGATGTATATTTAATGATTATTTTAATTATAATACCACTACAAACAAGCCCAATCTTTTTTGCTGTACATGTCAAAATTTATGTGTATACGCCTCCAATTAAATAGTAGAACGTATCATTTAACGTGCAGAATGTATCGCTGCCTGTGCGGCTGCTAGTCTTGCTATAGGTACTCTATATGGTGAACATGATACATAGTCTAGACCTAGTTCATAACAAAATTCTATTGACTCTTGATCTCCTCCATGCTCTCCACAAATCCCTATTTTTATATCTGATTTAGCTTTTTTGCCCAGTTGTATACCAAATTCCATTAATTTGCCTACACCTTTTCTATCTATACTCTGGAAGGGGTCCTTTTCTAATATCTTTTTATCTTTATATCCTTGGATAAACTTTCCTATATCATCTCTTGAATAGCCAAAGGTCATTTGTGTTAAATCATTTGTTCCAAAGGAAAAGAAATCTGCTTCTACAGCTATTTCATCTGCTACAAGGGTTGCCCTTGGTACTTCTATCATAGTGCCTATTAGATATTTTATTTCTCTTTCTTTTTCTTCTAATATTTGATTAATTGTATCAATGATTAAATCCTTATTATATTGGAACTCTTTTAATTCACCTACTAATGGCACCATAATTTCTGGTGTTATTTCTATTCCATATTCTTCTTTTACTATAATAGCTGCCTCTATAATTGCCCTTACTTGCATTTCATATATCTCAGGATAACTTATTGCCAATCTACAACCTCTATGGCCTAACATGGGATTTACTTCTTCTAAGTTATTTATAATACTTTTTAGATATTCAGTTGATATTTTCATTTCCTCTGCTAATTTTATTATATCATCCTCTTTTTCTGGTAAAAATTCATGTAATGGTGGATCTAATAACCTAATTGTAATTGGTTTTTCTTTTATAGCTTTAAATATTTCTATAAAATCATTTCTTTGCATAGGTAGTATTTCTTCTAATGCATTTAATCTCTCTTCTTCTGTTTTAGATAAAATCATTTTTCTAATAACTGGAATCCTACTTTCTTCAAAAAACATATGCTCAGTTCTACAAAGTCCTATACCCTCTGCACCAAATTCTAAAGCTTTTTGAGTATCTCTTGATGTATCTGCATTTGCTCTTATATCCATTTGTCTAATTTCATCTACCCATTTCATAAATTCTATAAATCCTTGTGCCATCTGGGGATCTTTTGTACCTATTTGTCCTTCATATACAATTCCATTATTTCCATTAAGAGAGATATATTCTCCTTCTTTATATACTTTGTCATTTACTATCATTTCTTTTTTGTCAATATCAATTTTTATTTCCCCAGCACCAGATATACAACATTTACCCATACCCCTTGCTACTACTGCTGCATGAGAAGTCATTCCACCTCTTGCTGTCAAAATTCCTTCTGCTGACATCATTCCTTCTATATCTTCTGGTGAAGTTTCTAATCTAACTAAAATACATTTTTCACCTCTATTAGTAGCATTTATTATATCTTCTGGAGTGAAATATATTTTTCCACTGGCTGCTCCTGAAGACGCAGGTAACCCTTTTGTAATTATCTTTGCTTCTCTTAATTCTTTTTCATCAAAAGTTGGGTGTAACAATTGTTCAATATCCTCAGGTTTTATTTTCATAATAGCCTCTTGGATTGTAATTTCTCCTTCATTAACCATATCTACTGCTATATTTATAGCTGCTAGAGCAGATCTTTTGCCATTTCTAGTTTGTAATATGTATAATTTACCATCTTCTATTGTAAATTCAATATCTTGCATATCCTTGTAATATTTTTCTAATAAATTTGCAACTTTTTGAAATTCTTCATATACTTTAGGCATTTGGATTTTTAACTCATTAATGTCCTTAGGAGTTCTAATTCCTGCCACCACATCTTCTCCTTGTGCATTAATCAAATATTCTCCAAATAGTTTTTTCTCTCCAGTAGATGGATTTCTGGTAAACGCAACTCCAGTTCCTGAATTCTCTCCCATATTTCCAAATACCATTGATTGTATATTTACTGCTGTACCTAAAGTATCAGGAATATTATTTAGTCTTCGATATACTTTAGCCCTATTATTGTTCCAGGATTTAAATACAGCTTCTATTGCCATATATAACTGCTCCATTGGGTTTTGGGGAAAATCTGTTTTGATTTCTTTTTTAATAATATCTTTATATTTTTCTACAATAATTTTTAAATCTTCTACAGTTAGCATATAATCTTCACTAATATTTTTTTCGTTTTTTTCATTATCTAATATATAATCAAATTTATATTTTGGAATTTCCATTACTACATCTGCAAACATCTGTATAAAACGTCTATAACTGTCATATGCAAATCTTGGATTGGATGTTGCTGTGGCTAATCCCTCAACTGTTTCATCATTAAGTCCCAAGTTTAAGATGGTATCCATCATACCTGGCATGGAAATAGGACTTCCTGATCGTACAGATACTAATAAAGGATTATTTACATTACCTAATCCTTTTCTAGTTATCTCTTCTAATTGTTTTAAATTCTCTTTTATTTCTTCTTTTAACTCATTCCATAATACTTCATTTTCTGAGTAATATCTATTACATGCTTCTGTAGTAATTGTAAAACCAGGGGGGACTGGTAATCCTAATTGGGTCATTTTTGCTAAATTTGCACCTTTCCCACCAAGTAATTCCTTTGTAATATTACCTTTCTCTTGAAAATTAAATATATATTTTTTCATTAATAACACCCCTATAATTATTGTATTATCAATTTCCATTATCTAATTCATATCCAATTTCTCTTAATATTTTTAGTATTATACTAGCACTTTCTTCCACCGCTTTATTGGATACATCAATTACTGGACATGATAACCTTTTCATGATTTTGTCAGCGTATTCCAATTCTTCCAATATTCTTTCAATACTAGCATAATTGGCCTCTCTTTTTAGACCTAGAGATTTTAATCTTTCCTGTCGTATTTCTATTAATTTCATAGGATCTGTAGTAAGTCCTATTATTTTTTTAGGCGAAACTTCAAATAGTTCTTTAGGCAGTTCCACTTCTGGAACCAGTGGTACATTGGCCACTTTTAAGTTCTTATGTGCTAGATACATACTCAATGGTGTTTTAGAAGTACGTGAAATTCCTATCAATATAATATCTGCTTTTTTAACTCCTCTAGGATCTTTTCCATCATCATATTTTACTGCAAATTCTATTGCTTCTACTCTTTTAAAATATTTCTCATCTAGTTTTCTGATAATCCCAGCTTCTCTTTTAGGACTTGAGAGAAGGACTTTTTCTAATCCTTCAATTACAGGAGACATAATGTCAATATAGGGTATATTCCATTTTTTACTCTCTTGTATAATAAAATCTTTTATTTCTTGTATTACCATGGTAAATACAAGTATGGAATTTTCCTCCCTAGCTTCTTTTATTATTTCTATAATTTGCTCTTTATCGGAAATAAAGGGAAATCTTCTTATCTCATATGTATTAAATGTAAATTGACTTATGGCTGCTTTTGTAACCTGTTCAGCAGTTTCTCCTATGGAATCTGATATAAGATATATAATTAAATTATCCTTTTCCATACAATCCTCCTATTCTGTACATAATTCTAAAAACAATTTTGTAATATTACTTTTGGAAATTCTCCCAACTACCCTATATTTTTCTTGATTACCGACTACTTCTTTTTCCACTACAGGTAAACTATCTATTTCGTTTTGAACAATTTTGTCTACTGCTAATAAAATATTTTCATCCGGTGTAACAACTTTTATATTGGGCATTCTAGTCATAATCATACCAACAGGCATTTTATTTATATTTGCACCACCTATTGCAATTTTTAAGAAATCTTTTCGTGATACCACTCCTGCTAGGAAATTTTCTGAAGTTACAAATATAGTACCAACATCATCTAAAAACATGGTTACTATGGCATCATAAACCGATACATTTTCTGTAACTACAATGGGTATGGACATTATATCTTTTATTTTGATATTTTTAACTTTTTCTGTCAGTAGATTAATGCTAGATTTTCCTGTATAAAAATATCCCACCTTTGGTCTAGCATCTAAAACACCTGTCATAGTCAATATTGCTAAATCTGAACGTAAAGTAGCTCTTGTAAATCCTAATAAATCAGCAATTTCTTGACCAGTAATTGGTTCATTTTCTTTAACGATTTCTAAAATCTTTTTTTGTCTTTCTGTAAATTTTATTATCATCACCCCTTAATACGATACTCTAATCAGAATAATGATATGCTATATATAGATAATAACATATTTATGTTATATTATCTATAGTATTCTTATTATTTATGTTATATTATAAAAAATCAGTTAGGTTTATTTTCCTAACTGATTTTTATTTCTAAAATTTAATTCCTTGCTCTATATATTCTTCTAATTTGTCAATTGATATTCTTTCTTGTTCCATGGTATCTCTATGTCTTACTGTAACACAATTATCCTCCAGTGAATCGAAGTCAAATGTAATACAATAGGGTGTTCCTATTTCATCTTGACGGCGATATCTTCTACCTATACTTCCTGACTCATCATAATCAACCATAAATTTATCAGTTAATTTTTCATATAATGCAAAACTTTCATCTTTTAATTTTTTTGTCAATGGTAGTACAGCAGCTTTAAATGGTGTTAATGCAGGATGTAATTTTAATACTACTCTAGTATCATTTTCATTTATAGTTTCTTCTTCATATGCATCAACTAAAAAGGCTAATGTAACTCTATCTACCCCAACTGAAGGTTCTATACAGTATGGCATATATCTTTCATTAGTTACTGGATCTTGATATGTAAAGTCTACTCCTGAATGCTTGCTATGTTGTGTCAAATCATAATCTGTTCTATTTGCTATACCCCATAATTCACCCCAACCAAAGGGGAAAGTGTATTCAATATCAATAGTACGTTTACTATAATGTGAAAGTTCTTCTTTTTTATGTTCTCTTAATCTTATATTTTCTTCTTTAATTCCCAAACTAATTAACCAATTTTTACAGAAATTTAACCAATATTCATACCATTCTTGGTCTTCACCTGGTTTACAGAAAAACTGTAATTCCATTTGTTCGAATTCCCTAGTTCTAAATGTGAAGTTTCCTGGTGTTATCTCATTTCTAAATGATTTTCCAATTTGTCCAATACCAAAAGGTAATTTTTTTCTAGAAGATCTAAGTGCATTTCTAAAGTTTACAAAAATTCCTTGGGCAGTCTCTGGTCTTAAATATAGCTCTGTACCACTGTCTTCTGTAACACCTTGGAAGGTTTTAAACATCAGATTAAATTCTCTAATATCTGTAAAATCTGTAGCACCACAATCTGGACATGGAATACTATTTTCATCTATAAAGGCTTTCATTTTATCATTATCCCATCCATCTACACCTTCTTCTGATGGATCTTTACCTTCCTTACGGAAATAATCTTCAATTAATTTATCTGCTCTAAATCTACTTTTACATTCTTTACAATCCATTAGTGGATCATTAAATCCACCCACATGACCTGATGCCTCCCATGTCTTAGGATTCATTAGTATAGCTGCATCTAATCCTACATTATGTGGGCATTGTTGAATGAATTTTTTCCACCATGCTCTTTTTACATTGTTTTTAAGTTCTACACCTAATGGACCATAATCCCATGTATTAGCCAATCCTCCATATATTTCTGAGCCTGGGAATATGAATCCTCTTGATTTTGATAAAGATACTATTTTTTCCATTGTTTTTTCCTTTGACATATGACTACCTCCTAAACAATATTTATCAAAAAAAATAAAGCCTTTCATCCCAAAATTAGGGACGAAAGACTATTCTTCCGCGGTTCCACCCTAGTTGATACAATAGTTGTATCCCCTTTGAGTAATCTAGCTCAAAAGCGCCATTCATTGACAATTTACTAGGCTTTCACCATCCCTAGTTCGCTAATAGTTGTGCTGTCAACTACTCCTCTTTCTCATTGCTAGTCATTTATATAATTATTATATTATACTATTGTAATTGAATTTATCAAATTATTAACTTTTTGTCAATACTTATTTTTTAAAAATCATCATATATTTGGTCTTCACCCATATCTATATCATTATCTTTCACATCATCTTTTGTAAATTTACTTTTAAATTGTTCAACTTTTTCCACAGTAACTTCGTTTAAATCTACTACTTTACCATCATCTTGTATAATCTCTATCTTTGCCTTTGTAACCAAAGCTGCTGAAATACCAAGTAGTGCTACTATAGGTGCCAGTATAACACCAATTGCTCCAGCTGTTACTGGGATATTTAATATTATTTCATCATCTTTTTTTAGAATAATTTTAGTTACATTACCTTTTTCAATAATTTTTTTAAGTTTTCTTAATATCTCTGAAGCTGTATCATTAATATTTTCTGTCCATTTTACATCTGATTCTTCTTCTATGGCAATTAAAGCTTCTACTATATCACCATTGGCTTTTTCTAATACTTCTTTAGCCTCCTTATAAGATAGATTTGTTCTTTCCCTTATAATATCAATATCTTCTAGTTTTATATTCATATTTTTCACTCCTTCCTATAATTTATTTATAATATTCATACCCTTGAAGTCATATTTATTTATATGCACAAGAATATATTGTTTTAATAATTTTTGTAACTTTTCGTTTAAATAATCACTAATTTTTAAATTTTGAATATCTTTTATATCTTTTATCTGAAGATATCTAGCTAATTTTAATGTGTGTACTGTTATTTGCATGGCATATGGATCTATATTTAAACATTTTTTACAAATTAGCCCTCCCTCTTGGGCACTAAATCTCCAGCTACTTGATTCTTTTGTTCCACAGCTTACACATCTGTATAATTCTGGTTTAAAGCCGCAATAATCTAAAAACTGTATCTCAAATCCACGAATTACTGTATTTATTTCTGTATCTGGATTTGTCAAAATATATAGAGTTTTTCCCAATAAGTTAAACAATCTATTATTTGTCTGCCCCTCATTTGTAACTGATTCTACCAACTGTACTATATAAGCTGCATAAGTTAATCTCTCTATGTCCTCTCTTAGACTGTAGAATATTTCTTTTGCTTCGCATTGTGTTACTGTGTATAAACTTTTTCCTTTAAATAAAAGAAATTCACTATAGCAAAAGGGCTGTACACCTGAAATTAATGGACTTTTAGGCCTTTGAGCTCCTTTTGCTATAGCATTTATTTTACCTATTTTTCTAGTAAATATGGTAAGTAGAAAATCTGATTCTCTGTATTTTCTACTTTTTAAAATAATTCCATCAGTCTTAATCATAATTCATCCCTATTCCTATAGTTAAAAACATTTCTATAAAGAACTTGTTTTAATAGCATCTGTTACTATTATATCAGATATTTCATCATTATCCTCTTTAGACTTATTAAAATGTTCTTTATAATATAAATAAACTTCAATGTTTCCTGTTATTTCAAATAATTCCCATATTTCATTCTTTAGCATAAAAAGTCCCCTCCATTTTTTATAATTTTATATAAGCTTATTAATAATATTTTTAGATTTATTGGGACTTATATGCATTGAAAATTTTGTAATTTTATTCATAGCCAAAGTTTCTTAAACGATGTTGATTATTTCTCCAATCTTCACTTACTTTTACCCATAGTTCTAAGTATACTTTAGATCCTAAAAGTCTTTCTATATCTTCTCTGGCACTTTTACCTATTCCTTTTAACTTTCTACCACCTTTACCTATAATAATTCCTTTATGTGATTGTTTCTCACAATATATGGTAGCATTAATATCCACAATATCTTTATCAGGACGTTTTTTCATCATGGTTATTTCAACAGCTACACCATGTGGTATTTCTTCCTCTGTATAATGAAGTATTTTTTCTCTAATTATCTCTGATACTATAACTCTCTCTGGCTGATCTGTAATCATGTCCTCAGGATAGTATTGTGGTCCTTGGGGAAGTAAATCTACAATTTTTTGAATTAATACTCCAATATTTACATCTTCAAGAGCTGATATGGCTATTATATCTGTAAATATATCTGTCTCTTTATACATCTCATATAATTTATTAAATTGTTCTTGATTCATTTTATCTATTTTATTCATTACTAATATTATAGGAGTATCTATATCTTTAATTTCTTCTATAATATATTGATCTCCTGGTCCTATTTTATCTCCATCTTCAACTACATATAAGATTACATCAACTTCTTTTAAACTTTCCTTTGCTGCATTTACCATAAATTGTCCTAATTTATGTTTTGGTTTATGTATACCAGGTGTATCTATAAATACTATTTGAAAATCCTTTCCTGTGTATATGGCTTGAATTTTATTTCTAGTAGTTTGTGGTTTACTTGACATAATAGCTATTTTTTCACCAATAATTTTATTTAGTAAAGTAGATTTACCTACATTCGGTCTTCCTATAATACTTGCAAAACCTGATTTGTAGCCCATTCTAACAACTCCTTTATTTTTCTTCTAAATCCTTTGGAGAGAATGAATAAGGTAATAATTTTTTTATTGTAAAGATTTTATAATCATCTTCTGTTTTTGCAACAATAATTTCTATATCATTACCGTATTCTATAATAACTTGTCTACATATGCCACATGGAAAAGTATAATTATCTATATCTCCAACGACAGCTATAGCTTTGATATCTCTATCTCCCTGTGATACTGCATTAAATATGGCTGTTCTTTCTGCACAATTTGTTGCCCCATAAGATGCACATTCTATATTACATCCTGTATATGTTTTTCCTGACTTAGTCATTACAGCTGCTCCTACTAAAAAATTTGAATAAGGTGCATATGCTTTTTTTTGTGCTTCTTTAGCCAATTTAATGAGATTTTTGTAATCCATTAGTTTTCCTCCTCAGTAACATTAGTTAAACTAATTGTTTTGTTGTTTGGGAAAATGCTAATAGAGGTTTTACCCTTATTTAGTTTTAAAATATTTCCATCTAAATCTTTATATTCTGTAGGTATATTATACCCACTTTTATTCCATGTAATAGGCATAGCTTTTCCATTGGTAATATATATACCTTCACCACTACCTATAAGTTTTATATCCCTTCTACCTTCTGGATCCCCAGGTATTAACTTAATGTCTGCAAATTGAACAATTATATTTTTAAATTCTAATTGTTCATTGTTATTTTCATCTATATGGGGTTTACCTGATTGAAATCTTTTATATGATTTTGTATCCGAATTATATTCAAAATTTGTGACATAATCATTTGAAAAAGGTATGGTAATATAATCTGCTACTTCATTTCCTGGTGTATATTCTTCTTCTGCAAATTGTAGTTTTTGTGGAAATCCTTCCACCACTTCTTTTCTATAATCTACTTTTTCCCAGCCTTTCATAATACCTTCTGCATTTGTATATAGGCTATGTTCGTACATACGTCTTTGCTTGGACCTTTCTGGATCTCTCCAAGCCATAATACTTTCTAAATAAGATAAAGTATTTAGATTGGCTGGTTTTAATTCTTTTATAGCTTCAAATGCCTGTGGACTTCCACCATGATGTACAAATATGGCATCATGATCAAAGGCTATATTTAGATAATAATGTCTAGTACTTCTAACTGGACCTATTTTTTCTGCATCAAAATCTTGAAATACAGCTACTAATCTGGTTATATTTCCCTCTGCCAAGGTTTCATATAATATATCGGCTTGGGATATACCGCTTTGAGGTAGCGCTAATTTCATATTATTTATCATTACAGCTACAGGTCTTCTCTTAGCTACATCCTCATCTATCCATAATCCTGTCAGTGGATTCATGGCCATACCTTCATATGATATTTCTTCCTTTTCTTCAATTTCTTCTATAATTTCAACTGTAATATCTTCATCTGGAGTATCTGTTTTTTTACTACATCCCACCACTGTAAATATTAATATAATTATAAGTATGGCTATTAATTTTTTATTAAATTGCATTTTTATCTCTCCTCAAGGTAAATTTATCCTATTATTTGGAAAAAAATAATTGATATTAAAGTTCCTAAGATTGCTCCTACTAAAACTTCATAAAAACTGTGTATTTTACCTTCTATACGACTTTGTGATACTAATAGGGCCATAAACACTGCCAATGTTGCTATAAACATATTTTCTGAAATAAATGTGATAGATGTGGCTGTGGCAAAGGCTATGGCAGCATGGCCACTTGGCATTCCTCCTTGAATGGGCGTTCCACGACCAAAATACGCTTTTAATCCAATTGTTGTAAATATGGTGATAATAAGTACTACAAAAGTAATGTGTATTGGTGATTGTCTTACTCTATTTAATAAAATCTGTGTATAAGGATTTAATCTATGAAAAAAGATTAAATATGCTACGATAATAGAGTTTATTGCAGCTATTAATACCCCACCAGCTGCAACATTTTTAGATATTTTGGCAAATAAATGGTATTCATCTGTCATTAAATCAATGGCAGCCTCTATGGCTGTATTAATCATTTCTGCAATTATTACAATAGATATTGTTAAAAGCAATATTAAAAATTCATCCTTTGATAAATCTAAAAACAAACTAAAACTCAATACAACAATGGCAATAAAAAAGTGAATTCTCATATTACGTTCAGTTTTAAGAGTATATATAATACCCTCAAAGGCATAATTAAAACTTTCAATAAGTTTCTTTACCTTCATATATATTACCTCATTTATACTCGTTTTATTTTCAGTTTTGTCAAAATAGCTTCCTGTTTGTCCTGCATCTCTTTTTCTGTATCCTCATCTACATGATCATAACCCATAAGATGCAACATACTGTGAACAGTTAGAAATGCCATTTCCCTATAAAAGGAATGACCGTATTCCTTAGCTTGATCCCATGCTTTTTCTACTGATATTACAATATCACCTAAGATTTTTTCAGGTATAATAGAAAAATCCTCATCTTCTTCTATCATTGGAAAGGATAAAACATCAGTAATATCATCTATATTCCTATAATTTTTATTTAGTTCACGTATTTCTTCATTATTTACAAGGGATAGACTGATTTCATAATCATCATCCCATCCCTCATAAATCAATGTCTCTTTCACAACTTTTTCTAGTAATTCAATTAAATCTTTTTCGACGGGAATAATATCCTGTCTATTATCAATTACTAACTCCATGTGGCTTTCTCTCCTTTATATTTTTCATATCTGGATACTCTATTCGCTCATGAAAAATACCTAAGATACTTTTAACAAATGATTTTTTTATAATCTCTAATTCTTTTAGGGTTAAATGTGTTTCATCTAATTGTCCATCCATTAATTTGCCCTGTATTATTTTATCAACTAATTCTTCTACCTTATCTTTTGAAGGATTAGCTAAACTTCTTACAGCTGCTTCAACAGAATCAGCTAACATAACTATAGCAACTTCTTTACTCTGGGGTTTAGGCCCACTATATCTAAAGGTTTGTTCATCAACATTTTCACCATTTTCACTGGTTTTTGCTTTATGATAAAAATAAGCAACTAAAGTATCTCCATGATGTTGTTCAATAAAATCTCTAACTTCTGTGGGAAGATTATACTTTTTAGCTAATTCCATACCTTCTTTTACATGACCAGTGATGATTAAACTGCTTAATGATGGATTTAATTTATCATGTGGATTTTCGGATGTTAATTGATTTTCCTTAAAAAAATAAGGTCTTTTTGTCTTGCCTATATCATGATAAAAGGCTCCAACTCTTGTAAGTAGTGCATTTGCACCTATGGCATTAGCAGCTGCCTCACTCAGGTTTCCAACTATAATACTATGATGATATGTGCCTGGTGCTTCAACTAATAATTTTTTTAAAAGTGGATCATTTGGATTAAATAATTCTACTAATTTTAAAGGAGTTACAATTCTAAATAGGTATTCCCACAAGGGTAATGTACCTAATGTTAGTATGGAAGCTAAAAGTCCATTTAATAGGCCATAAAATCCATATAAAAATATTTTGTTTAATTCATTAGTAATGATAAAACCAATACCTATGATGCTAATAGCATTTACAATACCAACAATTAAACCAGATAAAGCAATATTTGTCCTTCTTTGAATATTTAAAGTACTTAATACACCAGCAGTACCACCTAAAAATGCCATAATAATAAATATAGTATCATTTTCTAACATTATGTTGACTAAAATGCATATACAGATATTGATTATTAATGATAATTTTATATCTACTAAGATACTTAGTAACATGGCTGCCATGGCCACTGGTACTAGATATATGGACAGCATGGAAACTGCATTGGAAACTACTAAAGTTACTAGTATTATTAAAATAATCATTAATAATTTATCCGTTTTTTCAAATAATTCTTTGTTAAATGCATATATATAGGCAATTATTAATATTTCTAATATCAATACAATAAATGCCACACCAATATATAATTTTATATCTATGGTACTATCATCCGTTAATATTGATAATTGTCTTAAAAGTTGTAAATGATCATAGGTGACAACTTCTCCTTCCTTTAAAATAGTATCACCTTTTTTGATCATAACTTTTTCTACACTTTCAATAGCTGCAGTTCTAAGTTCTTCTGTAGACTCTATATCAAAAAACATATTAGGTCTAATGGTAGCATGAATTATAGATATGGCCATTTCTTTTAATGGCTCATCAAAATCTTCTAATTTTAAAATATATTCTTTTATATTATTTTTTTCTTTTTGTAAATCTTCTACCTTTATACCACTATTCATATATCTTGCCACTATTTCATAGATATATGTTTCCAGATATTCAACCTTTTCTAATGGTGATGTTAAGGCAGTATGAAGATGCTCCTTACTTAAATTTAGATTGTTTTCTTCCTCTATGATTGTCTTTTGATCTGATAACTCTAGTTCTTCATCGTTTCTCAGTTCATATAATAATTTAAAAAAACTTTCTATATCTTTTTTTACTTCTATATGAACACCTGCATCAAAATTATAAATTAATTCAACTGATTCTGATGCTTCTTCCTTTAGTTTTTCTGTCATTTTTTTATTTTCTATATCTTTTGGTGCATATATATCTTCTGGCGCTCTCTCACCTATGGTTAAATCAAATTTTTCTGGTTTAAGACTGAATATCAATATAGAAAATATACTTATAAAAAAGAATATTGCCAATAGGAAGTGTTGTGTTTTCTTTTTTTTGACAAACTTTTCACTAAATCCTTTCTTTAGTTTGTCAAACCATTTATTTAAAAAAATCATGAGTTTTCCTCCTAGGTTTACTATATGACAATAAACTACTATTTATTTTTTTTGTTTTTATTATCATGTTTTTCATAAGCTTGTATTATTTTTTGTACTAATGGATGTCTTACCACATCCGCATCTGTTAAATAACAAAAACCTATGTCCTCAATATCTTTTAATACTCTAAGCGCATGTTTTAATCCTGAATATTTACCTCCAGGTAGGTCTATTTGTGTTATATCACCTGTTACTACTGCTTTTGAGCCAAATCCCAGCCTGGTTAAAAACATTTTCATTTGTTCTTTTGTAGTATTTTGAGCTTCATCTAAAATTATAAATGAATTTTCTAATGTTCTTCCCCTCATATATGCCAGTGGGGCTACTTCTATTAAACCTCTTTCCATATATCTTTGAAATCTATCTGCTCCTAAGATATCAAATAAACCATCATATAAGGGTCTTAAATATGGATCTACTTTTTCTCGTAAATCTCCTGGTAAAAATCCTAAACTTTCACCAGCTTCAACAGCAGGTCTTGTCAATATGATTTTATTAACTTCCTCTTCTCTAAAGCATTTTACTGCCATAGCTACTGCTAAATATGTCTTACCTGTTCCTGCTGGTCCGATGCTAAATGTTAAATCTTTAGTTTTCACTTGTTCTATATAATGTTTTTGTCCCAATGTTTTAGGCTTAATAGGTTTACCTTTAGCTGTAATAAGTATGGCATCGCCTATTAAATCCTTTATCTTATCTTCATCTCCTTTTAAAAGCATGCTGATAATATATATAAGTTTTTGTGATGTCAATGTCTCACCTTTTTTATGTGCATTTTCTAATTCTAAAATCAATCTTTCCCCTAAATCTAAATTTTCTTCTTCACCTATTAAAATTATTTCACCATCTCTAGATGTTACATCTATTTTTAAACCATCTTTAATTAATTTTATATTTTTATCAAAATCTCCAAATAGTTCTCTGATAAAGTCAATACTTTTAATTTTTATTTTTTTCTGATGTAAATTTTCCAAATACAAATCCTCCCATTTTTTATTGTATTTTTTCTTCTCCAATATCTTCTATTACTTCAATTATTATATTGCATTTTAGTTTATCATTTTTAATTATAAAATTAGTATAACTATTTAAGATTTCCAAATTCCTAGGAATTTTATCTAATAACTCTTCTATTAATATTCTGTGTAAAACCTCTTTTTCTTTCTCGATATCTGCTGTTTTTTTTATTTCTATTGTTTCATAAATTTCTTCTGTTATGATTTCGACAGGTAATTCTATATTCCTGCATTTAAAAGGTTTTTTTGATTCCCTTTGGATAACATATGTACTATAGGGGTTATTTGTCTTATTAAGCATAATCTCAATTTTACCTAATTTAATGATTTTACGAGTAACTTTTTCACCAGTCTTCTCTTTAATTGTTTTAATTAAATCTACGGTTTTCTCAGACTCATAATATGTCTTTGCATATACTTCACCATAAGCATGTAGATATTGGGATATTCCTAAATCTTCTATTTCCATATGTCCTGATATTAAAATATCCCCTGGTGATACTATATCACCTTCACTTACCATAGCTTTACCATTTTTTACAATGACTTTTTCTATAATACCATATTTTTTTGCTACAATATTAGAGGGAATATCTTTATGTATCTTTAAAGGAGCTGGTGTTTTTTCTACAACATTCACTTTAAGTTTAACTCCTGATATTTCTATGCCTACCCAACTTAGCTCTTGTATATTGAGTAATAAATTATTTTCTATTTCTCTTAAATTTATAAAATATCTATTACTACCTATACTTAAGCCAGAATCATTCAAAATTTTTACTATTTTTTCACTTGGAATAGTTTCATTGCCTATTACCTCTATATCAAAAATAAAACTAAACATTGTTATTAATAGTATCAATGAAAAAAATGCTCCAAAAATAAGCATTTTTCTTTTCTTAATTTTGTTAAACCAAAATGGATAACCAATCTTTTTTATTACATCTATATTAGAACCGGTTATTTTTGCTACTTTAATTATTTTTCTATGGTCTTTAATTGATACTTTTGCTTCAATAAGAGTATTATTTTTTTTATATATATCCCATAAATAAATATTTCTATTAATACATATATTAATAAATTCTTCTAATGCTAAACCCTCTATTTGTATAATAACATAGCCACTTAAATAATTCCATAGTCTAAGTACTAACAAGTCTATCACCACCTATAATGTAAACTCTACTTGCTGAATCTTACCTATTATAACTATTTCATCTTTAAGTATGATCTTTAACAAAAGATTTTTTCCCATGATTTTTAATATTCCATCCTTTATTTTTATTCTTATACAATTATTTGTATACTCTATAATACCTTTATGATTTTCAATATTCATTTGTATATCTCCTATCATAGTTATCTTAGGTATATCTAAAATTATATCTTTAGGTAACTCTAAGGATTCTGCTAGTTTTCTTTTTATCTCATGTGAATTTTTCACTCAATACACCTCCCCTATATTCAAATTTTATGCTTTCTAATTTTTATGTAGACCTTTTATAGATTTTTAAAATAAAAAAAGATAGAAAATGCTATGCATTTTCTATCTTCTAAGAGCTTTAGGTTTATCTAAAATCTCCGACATTATTATAGCTTGAATTAAGGATTCTCTTGTAAAAGATATATCATAATCATTCATTCCATCTTTTATTTCTTCATCTTTTATTCTATCTTTTATCTCGTCTTTTATATTATCTATATTTTTTACTTTTTTTCTTTCCTCTACTATATAATTATTATATTCATATATTTGGGGATTATTATCTGAGATGTTTAATACTTCATCTGAATCCATCATCATTATAGTATTTGGTTTTTCTTTTAATACTTTTCTTATCATAGTATTTTGCTTTTCTTCAAATTCTTCTATTAAAGTATTTAAATCTGTTAGCAAATTCGGTATCTTTTTCCCAATTGTTTCAATAGATTTCTTTTCTTTCTTTTCTATTGGTATATTCTCTATTTCATCCATATCTATATTTATTGCTTTTGGTATATCTTTTTTCTTTTCTTCTCTATTAGATAAATATTTTATGATAGCAAAAATAAGGAGTACAATAATTTCCATTAATTTTTCACTTCCCTTTTTATTGCTATTCTAATGATTTATGAAGGTCCACTACATTAGTCTATAGCTTTATTATTTTTTATTATTTTTATTATTTTCCTTATCCTTATTTATTTGTGAAATGGCTTCTCTCATACTAGTATCTGCTAATATATTCCTCATATTATAATAGTCCATAACACCAAGTTTTCCATCTCTTAATGCAGCTGCCATGGCGCGTGGTACTTCTGCCTCTGCTTCTACAACTTTTGCATGCATTTCTTGAACTGCTGCTTTCATTTCCTGTTCTCTTGCAACAGCCATAGCTCTTCTTTCCTCTGCTTTGGCTTGAGCAATACGTTTGTCAGCTTCAGCTTGGTCAGTTTGTAATTCTGCTCCAATATTTCTACCTACATCAATATCTGCAATATCTATGGATAAAATTTCAAATGCTGTTCCTGCATCTAATCCTTTCTCAAGTACAGTTCTGGAAATAGAATCAGGATTTTCTAAAACAGCTTTATGATCATTGGATGAACCTACTGTAGTAACAATACCTTCTCCAACTCTTGCAATAATTGTTTCTTCACCAGATCCACCAATTAGTCTATCAATATTAGCACGAACAGTCACTTTTGCTTTTACCATCATCTCTATACCATCTTTCGCTACTGCAGAAATTTTAGGTGTTTCTATAACTTTAGGGTTAACACTTACTTGTACTGCCTGTAAAACATCTCTACCAGCTAAATCAATAGCTGCTGCTCTTTCAAACCCTAGATTGATTTCTGCTCTTTGTGCTGCTATGAGAGCATCTGCAACTCTATTTACATCTCCACCTGCCAATAAATGAGCTTCTAATTTATCAATATCTAGGTTCATACCTGCTTTTGTAGTTTTAATCAATGGTCTAACTATCCTAGCTGGTTGCACTCTTCTAAATCTCATGCCTACTAATGTAAAAATACCTATTTTTACACCAGAAAAATAAGCAGTAATCCAAAGTCCAACTGGAATAAAACTTAATAATACAGACAAGAGTACAAAGACAATAGCTACAAAAATCATTAATGCAATTAATGAATTCATTTACAAAACCCTCCTAATCAATTTTTTTCACAATAATTTTGTTGTCATTTATATTTGTTACAACTACTCTACTTCCTTTTTCAATGAAAACACCCTCAGAAATTACTTCTAATATATCTCCATCTATATCTATTTTACCTACTGGCCTAAGCATACTTATTGCAATACCTTCTTTATTTAAATACTTCTCTTTCTCATTAGTCTTTTCTTCCTCATCACCTTTTATTTGAGTTTTTAGTATAATACTATCAAAATATTTATTTCTAGGTGCATATTTTAATAATAGTATAAAAGCTATTATGGTACAAATAAAGGCAATTAGTAATGATATTATGGCAGTAGCTGCATTATCTGATGCCATAAAAATACTTATTATTATAGATATTATTCCACCAATACCCGGTATACCAAAACCTGGTATAAATGTTTCTATGAATAAGAGAATTATACCTACTAAAAAGACAAGTAAAACTGCCCATGTAGTATTTCCTGCTAAAATAGCTCCACCAAAATAGATTCCAAATGCCATTAAGCTAATTGTTCCTCCTATACCGAATCCAGGTGTGAGTATTTCTACTATTATACCTATAAAACCTAGGGCCAATAAAATAGTACTGATATAAGTACTAGTTGCTATTTGTGCCAATTTTACTGTACCAGATATGGGAACTTTAATGATATCTGTATACTCTAGGTCCATATTTTGTAAGATATTATTATAACTTGATTCTATAGAGTCTATAAAGCCTACTTCCTTTGCTTCCTGCGCAGTTAAATTTAATAATTTGTCTTTTTCGATTAGTCCTGCAATTTCAATACTTTTATCCGCCATAGCAGCTACAATTTTTGCTGAATGTCCCTTCTTTTGAGCCACAGTTCTCAGGGAACTAGTCCATTCTGATAAAATTTTTTCTGTATTAGGTATTGTCTCTGCTGATCCAATGGTGCTTCCAGGCGCCATAATTATAGTATCTGAGGAAATGGCTAATAAAACTCCTGCTGATACAGCCTTTGTATTTACAAAAGATATTGTAGGTATATCAATATCCATCATAGCCTTACTAATATTATTAGCTGAGTCTATTCGTCCACCATAGGTATTAATTTCAAATATTATACCCACTGCATTGGGATCTTCTTTTATATTTGTCATGGTATCATTAACATATTGATCCAGGGCAGGACCAATTTCCCCCTCAATTGGTATAATATAGACATTTTTATTCGTCTCTATTGCATTAACTTGGAAAATAGACATTACACAAATTAATATTATTAGTAAAAAGGCAAGATATCTTTTTTTCATTCCTTCACCTCCATGTTATTATTATAACATTATATTCTATTATATAAAATTAAATTTAGAATATTGTAATATAATTTTAATTTTTAAATATATTGTATTTTATAGAAACAAAATCTTTTATTCTTTCTCATAAAAATAAATAAATCCGGAAGATATTCCGGATTTATGTTTTTATTGTAATTGTTTTTTAACAATCTCATTAACAAGTTTCCCATCAGCTTTGCCTTTTAATTTTGGCATAATATTTGCCATTACTTTGCCCATATCCTTCATAGATTGAGCACCTATTTCATCAATAGTTTCTTTGACAATACTAGTTATTTCCTCTTCTGATAATTGTTCAGGTAAGTATTCTAATAGAATTTTCGCTTCTTCTTCTGCCTGATCTGCTAAATCCTGTCTATTACCTTTTTTGAATTCTTCAATGGAGTCTCTTCTTTGTTTTAATTGTCTAGACAAAATTTCTACAATACCTTGGTCATCCAGCTCAATTCTTTTATCTACTTCTATCTGTTTAATTTCAGAACGGATTAAAGTAATAACATTTTTTCGAAGCTGATCCCTATTTTTCATAGCTTGTTTAAAATCATTATTTAGTTGTTCTTTGAGGGACATTTTTTTCACCCCTATTTAATTTAATATCTTCTCTTGTTTTTTCTACGAGCAGCCTCTGACTTTTTCTTACGTCTAACACTAGGCTTTTCATAATGTTCTCTTTTTCTTACTTCAGATAATACTCCTGATTTTGCACATTGTCTTTTAAATCTACGAAGTGCATTGTCTAAAGATTCATTATCTTTAATTTTAATCTCTGGCATTTACTTCTCCCTCCCTCCACGAACACCCCTATACTATATATATATAACTGTTATCATAGTGTAGGTTCTGAATTTACAAGTGGGATTATTACAATACTTTACTATTATACATTAAAATATAAAGTTATGCAATATAAACATTAACCTGGTGGCCATGTCATTTGTCTACCAGCTAATAAGTGAAAATGTAGATGTTTGACAGTTTGTCCTCCGTGGTCTCCACAATTATTTACTATTCTATATCCTTCGTTATTAAAATTTAATTCCTCAGATAATTTTTGTATAGCTTTAAATATTTCTGGAATTATCTCTTTTCTATCTTCTTCTGTCACATCTACCATAGATGGTATATGTTTTTTAGGAATTATTAATAGATGTATGGGAGATTGGGAATTGATGTCTTCAAATGCCATAACATTATCATCTTCATAATGAATCTTTGATGGTATCTCACCTTGTACAATTTTACAAAAGATACAATCTGACATAATACACCTCCTAACTGCTATCCTTACTACTACATTACAAATTTATTACAATGACTTATTTTATATATTCAACAAAAAAATTAAAATCCCTTCATTTAAAAATATTTTATACAATTTCACCTATAATAATTTTATCATTTAATTTTTTTAAATAGACTTTTTCTATATTTCCTTCTAAAGTAATATCACCTTTAACTAATACCTTTAAATAATTGTCAGTATGTCCTTCTACATAACCTTCTAAATCCTTGGATACTGTTTCAAATAATACCTTTTTTGTTTTTCCTATGAATTTTTCACAATAATTTTTACGCATCTCATCTGCTAAGGTAGTTAATTTTTCACTTCTAATTTGTTTTATATTTCCATCTATCTGATCTGGGAACTTAGCAGCTGGCGTTCCTTCCCTTGGAGAATATTTGAAAATATGCATATCACTAAAACCAATTTCTTTTACAAAATCATATGTTTGTTGAAAATCTTCTTCACTTTCTCCTGGAAAACCTACAATAATATCTGTAGTTAATGCAACCTCTGGATAATACTTACGGATTATATTAACTATTGTTTTAAATTCATCTGTTGTATATCTTCTATTCATTCTTTTTAAAGTTTTATCGCATCCACTTTGTAATGATAAATGAAAATGTTCACATACTTTAGATAATCCTTTAAGTTGGGATGAAAATTCTTCAGTAAAAATTGTCGGTTCTAAGGAACTAAGTCTAATCCTTTCTAATCCTTCAATCTCATTTACCTCTTTAAGTAAATTAATAAGTGCATTTTCTATTTTTAAATCTTTTCCGTAAGAAGCTACATGTATCCCTGTCAAAACAATCTCTTTAAATCCATTAGATACTAAATTTTTTATTTCTTTAATTATTTCTGATTTCTGTCTACTTCTTATAGGACCGCGTGCATAAGGTATTATGCAGTAGGAACAATATCTATTGCAACCTTCTTGAATTTTGAGAAATGCTCTGGTTTTTTCTTTTATATCTTTTATGGACATTTTTTCAAATTCTTTTACCTTCATAATATCATCGACCATATTGATTTTTTCATCAATACTACAATTTTCTACCAATGACACAATCTTATTTCTATCATTGGTGCCAATTACTATATTTACACCTTCAACTTCCAATACTTCACCTGGTGCTGTCTGAGCATAACAACCTACAACTGCAATTATAGCATTCGGATTGTTTTTTTTAGCACGTCGTATAAATTGTCTGGATTTTCTATCTCCTATATTAGTTACAGTACAAGTATTTATTACATATATATCAGCTATTTCTGTGTCTGAAACTATGTTATATCCTTTATTTTGAAATAATTCGCTCATAGCCTGAGTTTCGTACTGATTTACTTTACAACCAAGTGTATGAAAAGCTACACTTTTCATTAGCTAACCTCCTAAATCCCCTAATTCATACATAAGTATACTCAATACAGTTAATCCTGCAGTTTCTGTTCTAAGTATTCTAGGCCCTAAACTTATGGAATATAAGTTTTCTTTCAGGGCTAAAGAAATTTCATTATCTGAAAATCCACCCTCAGGCCCAATCCAAATCCCAACTTTTTCTATATTACTATCTTTAAATTTATTCATTAATTGTTTTATTCCAAATGATTCTTCCTTTTCATAAGCAATTATATTGATTTGATTTTCACTACAATGTTCTAGAGCATCCTCAAATGACATGGGGTTAATAATTTGTGGAATAATACCTCTTTTACTTTGTTTAGATGCTTCTTCAGCAATCTTTTTCCATCTTTCTACTTTTTTATCTTTATCATTTTTAAACTGGACAATTGTCC
>JAAYNB010000120.1 GCA_012521085.1 Clostridiales bacterium
ATTATTCCTATAACACGTAAATTAATAGGTACATCCATTGGAACAACTGCTGCCATAGTTCCACTGACCATTGCCACTATACCTTTCTTTGCTAGAATTATTGAAAATGCTTTATTAGAGGTAGATAAAGGTGTAATTGAGGCATCACAAGCCATGGGTGCTACCAATTTACAAATTATATATAAGGTATTAATTCCTGAAAGTATGCCTGCAATTATACTGGGCATTACAATCACTATAGTCAATGTCATAGGCTATTCTGCCATGGCTGGTACTGTAGGAGGAGGTGGTTTGGGGGATTTAGCCATCAGATATGGTTATCATCGTTTTGATACAGAAATCATGGTTTGGACGGTTATTATATTAATCATAATCGTACAATTCATTCAAGTTTCAGGTAGTATATTATCCAAAAAAATTGATAGGAGGTAGTTAAAATGAAAAAAAGAAATATTTTATTAGTTATAGGTCTAGTAGTTCTAAGTTTATTGGTGGCATGCAGTGGTCCAGCAGAATCAGATGATGTGGTGGTAGATGAGGGTAATGAAAATGAACAAGTTGAAGATGTTCAACTTGAAGTTTTAAAAATAGGAGCAACACCTGTACCTCATGGAGAAATTTTAGAGTTTGTAAAACCCTTGTTATTAGAAGAAGGTATTGATTTAGAAGTAGTTGAGTTTACTGATTATGTAACTCCTAATCTAGCTCTAGCTGATGGAAGTATTTTAGGTAACTTTTTCCAACATATTCCCTACATGGAGTCCTTTGCTGAGGATCATGGACTAGATTTAATATCAGTTGCAAATGTGCATATTGAGCCAATAGCTCTATACTCTAACAAAATAAATGATATAAATGAATTAGCTGATGGATCTACAATTGCAATTCCTAATGATCCTAGTAATGGTGGCCGTGCATTAATATTATTAGCTCATAATGGTCTAATTGAACTAGACAGCGAAGCAGGACTGAACGCTACTGAAAAAGATATTGTATCAAATCCACATAATTATAAATTTGCAGCTTTAGATGCACCTCAATTACCTAGATCATTAGATGATGTGGATGCAGCTGTTATCAATACTAACTATGCTCTAGAAGCTAATTTAAATCCTGTAAAGGATGCTCTTCTTTTAGAAGATGCAGATTCACCATATCCTAATATATTAACAGTATTAGCCGGAAGCGAAAATAATCCTTTAATCCAAGCTTTAGCTAAAGTTCTAAATTCTGATGAAGTAGAAAACTTTATCAAAGAAAAGTATGACGGAGCTATTGTTCCTGCTTTTTAATTAAATTCTTCTGAAATATGTTTAAAATCTTTATTTGGTGGTATATATATATTATATAAGCACTACAGATAGAGGAAGTAATTTTACTTCCATGAATAATAACTGTTTTTATAAAGAAGATCTTTAAATTTATGAAGGAGGAAGTTAATTTATGGAAATCAATATTGGACTAGAAAAAGAAGGTAGAGAAGAAGTAGCAAAGGTATTAAATAAATATCTTGCAAATTTACATGTACTTTATACAAAGTTACACAACTATCATTGGAATGTTGAGGGTAAGAATTTCTTTCAAATCCATTCAAAATTAGAAGAAATTTATGATGGTACAGCAGGAGAAATAGATGAGGTTGCTGAGAGAATATTAACAATTGGTGTTAGACCCGCTGCAAGTATGAAAGAGTATCTAGAATTAGCTACTCTTGAAGAAGCAGAAAGTGTTGGAATCCAAGGCAAAGCTATCATTGAAACATTACTAGCAGATTTTACAGCTCTAATTAAAGATTTAAGAGAAGGTATTGAAATTGCTGGTAAACATGGTGATGAAGTATCTGTGGACTTAATGATAGGTTCTCTAGAAAATTATGAAAAGACATCATGGATGTTTAGAGCATTTTTAACTGAGTAATTAATTTTTAATATAAAAGGACTAATTCAGATGAATTAGTCCTTTTTATTATTAGTCCTTTTTATTATCGAATATATTTAATGATTTTCTGCATTTTTTAGTAAGTTTTCCATGGCTGCTCCTAATTCTTCCCCCACCTGTTTCTGAATTTCTGTAACCCTTTCCAGTTCTTTAATCTTCTCAGCCACAAGTCCTACTTCATTATTAATCCTATTTAATGTGTCCTCAATTTGTTTAGTAAATTCTTGATTGTTGTTTGCAAGTTTTTGTACTTCTGTGGCAACAACTGCAAATCCTCTACCGTTTTCTCCAGCCCTTGCTGCTTCAATTGATGCATTTA
>JAAYNB010000121.1 GCA_012521085.1 Clostridiales bacterium
ATTAAAAATACTGGAGATAATATAATAAGTGCTAAAAATGATAATATGATATCTATTAATCTTTTAACTTTTAAATAAATCATGACTATTAACTCCTCTTACTCTTTTATGTATGATTAAAACTAAAATATATATAATGTGTATAATTCCAACCCTTTCAGCGTTTCCACTGATTGAATGGTCAACCTTGTAACCATTCTGTAATAATCCAACTACATTTTCAACCTATAAAACCCTTGCTATTACTACACTTGCAGGCTTGTTATTCTTTTCCGATACTCACGTCGCCATGATTCTATTTAGATGACCTAAATGCATGTAATAATTCCGATTTATACTTAATGTTTTTAAAAACTACATAAGATCGATAATTAAAATGTAGAAAGGCTGACCTGGAAATTTACATAAAAAAACAACCCACCACGATTTAGTGATGAGCTGCTCCTAGTTATGAATGAGTTTCTTCCTATTATATATACTATATTTTAGACAAATAAAAAAAGCCAAGACCTTTTATTATAGTCTTAGCTCTAACGTACTGCTATATTTCTTTAATATTGTACCAGTTCGATGGAAAACCCATCTGATTTAATACATCTTGAATTTCTATAGTTTTTAAACTATTGCTCAAATGATCTATCTGCACCTTTATCAAGTCAGCAAATCTACTAAAAGATTCTTTCTTAAGGATTAGCTTGCAGATTATCACTATAGCAAACAAATCATTTTTCCCAAATATAGGATTATTACCTGAACCTTTAGGTATATTTAACTTATCATGAATTGCATTAGTTTTTATCATGTTTGGTTTCATATCTACTTTCAAAGCCTTTAAATTATATAACCGCTCATCATGTGCACATGCATTTCTATAAATGGTCAATACAAATAGGATCTTTGTCATCTCATCGGGTTTTAGATTAAACTTCCGCCCAACATCGTTTTGATCTTTTTCTTTTAAATAACTATAGAAGACACTTATTGTACCTAACGTAAGCGAGTTAACTAGAACCCATAAAGGTACATACCCATAGTTAAGCATATTGTGCGATATCATAGGGTTATTTTTTGAAAGTTGTCTTGAAACATCTCTTTGAATATTTGCAATTAATTCAGAGACTGCTCCGATTTTTTGTGCTGCAGTTTTTTTCTTCTCCCATGGTTTAACCTGAATATCAAAATTGGATATCTTAAGATAATTATCGTGACCATATTTCTTTGAGAAGTCATGTGATATTACAGCTTTTATGCTATTTTCAATTTCTAATATGTATTTAATAAAGATATTTTTTAACTCTCTATCGAACAAATATAGAGCATACAACTCACTAAAATTTGCACCATCTTTGTATTTTTCATCTGGCCCTGTATACGTAGGATCAATAAATAGTTCTTTATAACCATTTACTACATTATAATAATTCTCCATCTCAAGGATATTCTTGACTTCTGGATCATCTACATTTAATCCTCTAGAGTCTAGTTTTTTAATTTGATCTTCAATCGTAGAAAATATCTTGTCCATTTTATCACCCTAAATAAAAAACCCCGGGCCCGTAGGTCACCGGAGTATGATCATCATTATTATATGCGAATACTGCTCTTTCTATGATTAATTATACTATGTATTATTAATTTTGTCAAAACCAGCATTATCCAAGTAAGCAACTCCGCATCTAAAAGAATTATACATTAATATATATACGTCGTCAATAAAAACTTTGAAAATAGTTTAGGTCTCTTAGATGGCAAGATAAAACAAACCCACCAAGTAGCTTGATTACTTCTATCTACCAACTCAGTGGGTTGCTTTATTTATCAATCATTTTTATTCAATTTAGTAACTACGTTCCTTTTCTAAACCTAGCAATTCCAAGAATATCTCCAATCATTTGGACACTTCCCTCGAACAAGTGTAAATCTTCCGGCATTATATAAGGGCCTTAAAATCCTTTTATCAAAGGATACTCTACTTGAAATCTTAAGCAGTTCCCTCATTTCTTTTGGTGTTTTCCCTTCTCTACAAAACGTAGTAAGCTGTCTAACTTCATTTGAGATAAGTAGCTCTTCAAAATTAATATCTGCTTTGGCTTTTTCAAATTCTTCTAGATATTCTTCATAGGTCATATTTATTCCATACCTTATGTCAAATATAAAAGTATAAGTAATTCGACCTTCCCCATCTATTTCACCCTTGGTTATATATTTTTCAAAAATATCTTCTCTGAAATGTTCTGGACCATCTTTTACATAGGTGCTGTCCTTAGCATTTTTAGTGGTATCATAGATACTATCCCCTGGCTTTATTCTTACATCCATATTATGAAACTGTCGAACACTTTGGGGTCTGAGTTTTTTACAGACTCTTAATAGTTCTTTTAATTCTTCCTTATAATATTTAACTTTGTCCCTTCTTACTTCAAATTCTTTTAAGCTGTTTTTCAGGTATATTATTCTTTCTGTAAGAAAATCAATCTTTTTGGTATCCTGTCCATGCTTGTTAAGCTCTTCATCTACTACTATATAAAGTTGCTGACTTAGTTCTTCTATTTCTTTCTTTACTTCGCTTTCATATAGAAGCTCTTCTTTTGTTAACGTTAGCTTTTTAATTTCTTCATCTACTAAAGTTTGTATATTATCTATTTCAAGCAATGTTTTCATGAAATTAAGTTCTATATATTCCTGCCTGTAACCTTTACTATTATTGCACTGAGAATTTATTTTCCCATAAGTATCATAGCATCTCCAGTTGCTACCTTCTCTTGTGCGAAATTTACTTCTATATCTTGAAATAAGGGAACCACATTCACTACAGTAGAATTTTTGATAGAATGATTTTCTCCCAGCTGTTTGTAATGGTTTAGGATTTACAACTGGTTCTCTAGTTCGCCGCTCCATTTCCTCCTGTATTAAATCCCATTCTCTCTCTTCGATTATTCCAGGATGGTGTTTCTCAATATAGTACTGAGCTACTTCTCCATTATTTCTCTTAGGCTTAACCCCTATGATATCTGGTGTATAGCTTTTTTGGAATAGATAATCTCCTTTATATTTCTCATTTTTAAGCATTTCTCGGATTTGACTGTCATTCCAATAATCCATTCCAGATGGACTTTTTATCCCTTTATCATGAAGCGTTTCAATGATCTCATTATACGGTTTTCCTGATAAAAATTCTGTAGCTATAAAGCGTATAACCTCTGCTTCTTCAGATACCACATTCCAATTTCTATTTTTATCTATTGTATAACCATAGATATCTGTTGTACGATGAATAATCCCTCTCTGGGCTAGTTTTACAATACCCCATTTCACGTTTTGAGAAATATTTTTTACTTCTTCCTGACTTATGCTTAGGTATAAAGATAATAGTAAATCAGATTTATCATCGGCTGAATTTATATTCTCTTTTTCAAAGTAGCAATATACAGGGTTTAGAAGTGATTTTAACATTCTTATAATAGATAATGCCTCTAAGGTATTTCTTGAAAATCTTGATATGGACTTTGTAATGATTAAGTCAATCTTTCCTGCTTTGCAATCATCAATCATTTTATTAAATTCAGTCCGATTATCCATAGAGGTTCCTGATAACCCCTCATCAGTAAAAATTCCTGCAAACTCCCACTCCTTACTCTTAAGTATTAAAAATGTATAATAGGCAGTTTGGCTTCGTATGGAAACCTGCTGTTCTTCCATATTAGTAGAAACCCGACAATAGGCTGCCACTCGAATAGTTTTATTGGTCTTCTTATTTCGAGATAGACTTTCATAAATTCTTTCTGTTCCATGGCCTTTTAAACTTCTCCTGATCTGTTCCATAGGGTTCTGGCTAGATCTAATTTTTATAACTTCAGGCTTCAAGAACTTCCCCCCTTCCTGATTTTCTGTAGACTCATTTTGAATTTCTTTTGTTTGAGAACCTTCCATATTTAATTTATCTTCTACTGATACCTTGAGAGTATTTTCTAGCTCCCCTACTTCTTTTATATTTACTGCTGCCTTTTTAGCAACTTCACAATCTCCAACAACTGTTTTATCCTCATCTACCCATTGAACAATATAAGCTTCCTTCGTGTAAATTTCTATTTCCATAACCCAGGCTCTAGCATATTCAATGGTTAGTTGCTTACGAAACTCTTCTATTGTTTTTATATCCTTTAACCAAGATATTACCTTATCTCGATAAATTCGGTCTTCTTCTATCTTCTGAACTTTCGCTTCAAATTCTTTATATATTTGAATTAACCTATCTGCTTCCTCTAGATTCCCGCTTTTATAGGCAATCTCTATTTCAGTTAAATACTTTAGTCTATGAAACTCAAAATGATCATTCTGATTTATTCTCTGTATAAACCTTAACAGGTTTTTGAGAATATCTTTATTATCAAAATCAAATCTTTGTTCAAGGCCCTTTAACATCATCTTTAAAAGCGGCTTATCATTTAATACTTGAGCATTACAAAAATCCCTATCTATTAATGTTGTTCTACATCTCCAGCTACTTGGCGGTCTACTTCTAAATGTACCACCACAGTATCCGCATATAATCCTTTTAGAAAATGGTCTGATATTATAAGTTCCTTGTCTTCTAACATTCCTTCTTGCTATTTCTTCAACTCTTATTTGTGCCTTATCAAATACATCCTTGCTAATAATTGCTGGATGGCTGTTTTCAAAGTAAAATTCATCCCTTATTCCCTTTTTTATACCATTTGTTAATATATCTTTTGTCCTTGTTCTAGCTATTTTGTTTCCCGTATAGGTTATATTTTTTATTATTTTAAGAACATGCTCTTTTGCCCAAAGACTCTTTCTTTTCTTTGTTTTTATCCCTTTTTTTACTAGCTGTTGAGCAATCTCAGAGTAGGTACTCCCATTGATGAACATATCAAAAATCCATCTAACTACTAAAGCTTCCTCCTCATTAATCGTAACGATGGGATTACCTTTATTTTTATCTACATCGTAACCATATAGATTACCAAAAACGGGTATCCCCTTAATAAATCTTTTTTCATAACCCCATCTTGTTAATTGGGATGCGCTTTCTATTGTTTCTTGCCCTAAGGCTGCATATACATTTAAAAGAAATCGATTATAATCTAGGGCAGTATCAATATGTTCTTTTTCAAAATAGATGGCTATTTTCTTTTCCTTAAGGTTATTTACAATATCAATAAGCTCCTTTGTATTACGAGAAAACCTAGATACACTTTTTGTTAGAATTAAATCAATTCTTCCTTCTTCGCAATGCCTTAACATTCGTTTAAAACCAGGCCTTTGGTCATAAGTTGCTCCAGAGATACCTTTATCAAAATACAAGCCGGTAAATTTCCAGTTTGATTTGCTTTTTATTAAATTTGTAAAGTAACTGATTTGATTTAGTAAAGACTCTAAGTTATTTCTATCATTACTAACCCTACAGTAAGCAACTACTCTTATACCTTCCGCTTTGCTTTCCATAGGACTTTGATTTCTTTCATTTAACGGATTCCATAGGGTTTGGATCCACATTGTTTTTTCATCCATAATAAAAACTCCTTTCATTGAAAGACTTCTTGTATGTTCACTCTAATTTAGTGATATTTCAAGTCTTTCTATTATTTTGAAAGGAGTTTTCGATTTATAAACCCTATTTATGGTAAATAATTTTATTTATTTCTCTTTCTTTTAGCCCAAGTAGTATATGAGGTGCCGCATTTAAATTTAAATTCAACCCTGTGGTTATCGTAGATGATTCCTTTCTCTACTGTATTTAAGAAAATATCTGTTCTAAAATCATCTGTTGGTTCGTTAATTTCATCTAGGTATTCTAAGAATTCTTCTAGATTATTCTTAAGGTAGATCCCCTCCTGCTTATTTTCATCTAACCCCTCATATTCTATCTGTAGGATTTCCTGCTCATACATGAGCTGCCTCATTGTTGCATCGTAGATTGAATCATTTCTTGAAGGTTCCCTTGAAGCCATCTCACTGATTCGGTTTGTAATTCGTTCTATTTGAATGCTTAATTCCTCTAGCCTTAATTCTTCCTCTTCTGTTAATGAACAGCCATCAATGGCTCGATTGGTATCTTCAATCACCTTTTCTTTATTTTCCTTTAGGTCATATAATAGTTTCATAAATGCTTTTTCTATTTCTTCTTCCCATACATATTTTGATTTGCAATCTTTAAATTCTTTATCTAGTTTACAAGCAACTCGACAATGCCATGCAGAAAAGTAAATCTTCTCTCGATCTTTTGAATGGGTCCTTAATCTCCTTCTAACAACTGGTCTTCCACATTCCCCGCAGAAAAATTTATTTGAGAAAGGTGCTACCGAGCTAAATCCCATTCGATATTTACCATCAGGGTCATGGAGCATATGGTTTCTTCTTTTAAATTCTTGCTGTACTGCATTCCAATCTTCCTCTGAAATAATGGCTGGATGAGTGTTTTTCACGAAAAATTGCGGTTGATGATCCCTGTTTTTCACGCGTTTGTGGGTTAAATAATCTAATGTTACCGTCTTTTGTGCCAGGCAGTGTCCCATATACTTTTCATTTTTAAGTATCTTACGAACACTATCTGAGGTCCATACAGGCTTTCCCCTAGCAGTTAAAACTCCATCTCTCATAAGGTCTTTTGCTATGGTAGAAGACCCTTTTCCACTTAGATATTCACTAAATATTCTTCTTACCACTTTAGCTTGTTCTTCATCTACTACAATATTCCCATCTTCATCTGTATCGTAACCTAGAAAGTATGTGGTTGGTATATGGACTTTTCCTTGCTGAAAGCGCTTTTGAACCCCCCACTTCGTATTTTCTGAGATCGAACGACTCTCCTCCTGAGCAAGGCTAGAAATTATTGTAAGTATCATTTCACTCTTACTGTCTAAGGTGTCCAAGTTTTCTTTCTGAAAGAAAATTCCTATGCCAAGTTCTTTAAGCATCCTTATATAGTAAAGGCAATCAAGGGTATTTCTAGCAAAACGGCTTATGGATTTTGTAAGAATATAATCAATTTCTTTCTTTTTGCAGCGTTTAATCATTCGGTTAAATCCTAGACGATCCTTTGTTGAAGTCCCCGTAATTCCTTCATCTGCAAATATATCAACTAGTTCCCAGTTAGGATTTTTCTGAACATATTCTTTAAAATAAGCTATCTGGAGATCATAACTTGTAGCCTGTGTAGGTAAATCCGTTGATACACGAACATACACCCCTATTCGTTTCTTTTGCCCATCAGGATTTTCTTCATTTCTTGCTGTTCTTAGCCTTGCAGGAATTACCGTTACTTTAGGTCCGGTATTTAATGCTTGGTAAATACTCAATTATTGATCATCTCCTTTTTCAATCATTATTTCTGTTTCTTCACCATTAATCCATGTTATAGAAAATAAATAAGGTGATACTGCCTTAATAAGTATCACCCATGCTCTAATAAATTTTATATCATTAATTAATTCTTCAAATTCCGTTTTTGTTACCGACATGCTTTTTAATCTTTCAAGTTCTTCCATAGATTCTTTTCTGTAAATGCCATCTTCATCGAATAACTCCCAAAGCAACTCTTTCTTAGCAATCTTTTCTTCTATTTCTATACGCTCTTGGGTTAATTCTGTGGTATCCTTTAGCTTTATAATAGCAGCATTTTCAGCTAGAAGTGCTTTTTCAAGTTCTACTCTCAGCTGATTCTGTTCGTTTTCTCTCCTGCTCTCTGCTCTTTGCAATTCTTTCATTAATTTTTTAATTTGAATCTCATGCTCTTTATCATAAGCTTGATACTTCTTAATAAATGCTTTTGTAAGAGCTTGTCTAATATTTTCTTCTCTAATACCAGTCATACTGCAAAGGAGTTTGCTTTTCGTATGTTTACCACATCGCCAGGTAACTTTTCCTCTGCAAATAAATCTTTGAAAATTGCTACCGCATTCAGCACATACAAGTCTTCCTGATAGTGGATATGTTTTTCGTTTATCTCTTATCACTTTTCTTGAATTCTTTGAAAGGAGCTTTTGAACTTTCTCAAAAGTTCCCCTATCTACTATGGGGTCATGGTGATTTTTTAATAAATATTGATTTCTTTCCCCATTGTTAATTGCTACACTATGGCTTAGATGGTCCTTGGTATAAGTTTTTTGACAAAGAGCATCTCCCGTATATCTTTCATTTTTTAGAATATCCCTTACAGCAATTGCTGACCAATCTCTTCTTCCATTGGCTTTTTTATACCCCTTTCGAATAAACATTTTGGCAATCTGCGTTGGGGTATTTCCTTTTAAGTATTCTTCAAATGCCTCTCTAACAATCTTTGCTTCTTCCTCAACAATAACCCATGGCTTATCATCTACTTTGGCATAGCCCATAAGTCTGGCAAAAATCGGCTCTCCACTTTCAAAACGCTTTGTTAGAGACCAATTGATATTATCTGAAATACTGCGACTTTCCTCTTCGGCTGTTGCAGATAATAAAGTTAATATAAAATCACTGGACATGCTGCCTGTATCGATGTTTTCTTTTTCGAATATTACTCTAACTCCATTTTCTTTTAAAAGTTTCACGGTGTTAAGGGTATCAAGTACATTTCTAGCAAATCTGGAGATTGATTTACAGATTATAATATCAATCTTTCCACTCCTTGCATAGCGAATCATCTTATTAAAGCCTGTTCTGCTTTGGGTTTTGGTTCCTGATTTTCCCCTGTCTGAAAATATACCTGCGAATTGCCATTCGGGATTGGACCTGATGTAGTTTGTGTAATGAATAATTTGATTTTCCAATGAATTTAACTGTAGCTCTTCATCTGTGCTAACCCTGCAGTAACTTGCAACTCTTAATTTTTTAGGTTGATTACCAACTTCTCTCCTATAACCAAAATCTGTATTTGCCTCTTTTATTATAGGATATTGCTTATATACCTCAAAATCATAGTCAATTCCTATTGTCTGTCCAAAGAGTGTTTTACCCATTTCTACATCCTCCTTTCCTTGTTTAGCCGATTAATTAACTAATGGTCATTGAACCATTCAAACGGCATCTTAAAAATATAAATCCCTGAAGCCCCATAAACAAAGGATTCAGGGGGTTTTGTTCATTACATATATCACTCTAAAACAAGTATTTATCAAGTC
>JAAYNB010000122.1 GCA_012521085.1 Clostridiales bacterium
AAATTAAACTTGTTCAAGCTCGTAAGGATTTAAAAGAATATATAGAAAATCAGGTAACAAATAAATAATATTATAAATAATATTAAATATATTTATAAAATTTATGTTAATTATCAAAGTAGTGATATAATAATATTACTACTTTTTTGTGATTTATGGACGATAATAGATTAATAATTGAATAATAATTGATATATTAAAAAAGGGTGTATATAGTATGAAAAAAATAGAATTATTAGCTCCTGCAGGTTCCTATGAAGCATTGGTGGCAGCAGTTCAAAATGGATGTGATGCAGTATATCTAGCTGGTAAGGCATTTGGTGCTAGGGCATATGCTACAAATTTTGATAAATATACAATGCAAAAAGCAATAGAATATGCCCATATTAGAGGTGTAAAGGTATATCTAACTGTAAATATTTTAGTAAAAGATAATGAAAGAGAAGATTTATTAAAATATGTATTAGATCACTACAATATGGGAATTGATGCAGTTATTGTGCAAGATTTAGGAGTAGTTAAGATTTTACAAGATAATTTTAAAAATTTAGAAATCCATAGCAGTACTCAAATGACTATACACAATACAGAAGGAGTAAATGCTCTATATAATAGAGGTATTAAAAGGGTAGTATTGGCTAGGGAATTAAATACAGAAGAAATCAACAATATTGCAAAACACACAAAGGCGGATTTAGAAGTTTTTGTCCACGGTGCTCTATGCTATAGTTATTCTGGACAATGTCTGATGAGTAGTTTCATAGGTGGACGCAGTGGAAATCGTGGAAGATGTGCTCAGCCCTGTAGAAAGAAATATGAGCTTGTCAAATTAAATAGAAAAACAGATGAAAATCAAAAACTATATTATATCAGTATGAGAGATTTAAACACTTTAGAAAATGTTGGTAAAATCATAGATAGTGGTGTATTATCTCTTAAAATAGAAGGACGTATGAAAAGACCTGAATATGTAGTTTCTATTGTTAGAGCATATAGAAAAGCCATAGATAAATATATATCTACTAATGAAGAATTTAATGATTCAAGAACTACCAAAGAGATTACTCAGGTTTTTAATCGTAAATTTACAAAGGGTTTTATTTTAGATAGTGATAGGAATCAAATACTAAATATAGAGAAACCTAATAACAGAGGTTTAGTATTAGGAAAAGTTCAAAATTACAATTCTAGACGAAAACTTATGACTTTAAAATTAATGGAAGATATTAATCAAGGTGATGGAATTGAAATTTGGGATATAGACAGAGGTAGTGTTGGTGGCATTATTAATAAAATATATAAAAATAACAAACTCAGCCACTATGCAAAAAAGGGAGATATAGTTGATATTGAAATAAACAGTAGAGTCAATCCAGGTGAAATAGTCTATAAAACATTGGATAATAAGTTGATGAAAGAGTTAGCAAGGACTTATGAAGAAAATAATGAAAACAAAAAAATACCAATTTGGGCTAAATTAGAAGTAAAATTAGGAGAACCTTTAAAATTATATATATGGGATAATGAATATAATACAATTTATAAAGAAAGTGAAAATATAGTGGAAGAGGCCATAAACAGGCCTATTACAGAGGAAAGAATTAAAGAGAATTTAGGTAAATTAGGAAATACCCCTTTTTATTTAGAAAGTATTAATATAAAATTAGACTCAAATGTAGCTATAGCTATTTCTGCAATTAATAAAATACGAAGAGATGCTATTGAGTCTTTAACTTCTGTAAGAAAAAATAAGAATAAGGGAGATAAAAAAATAGAATTATTTAATATATATAGTAATGAGGAATTATCCCTAGATAAGGGTTTAAAAAAGGGTATGATACCTAAAATAACAGCAAAGGTCCATGGACTTAATCAATTAGAAACAGTACTACAAGAAGGTGTAGAAAGAGTATATTTTTCAAGTATAAAAGATATTGAATCAGCTGTAAAACTTTGTAAAGATAATAATATAGAAATATACTTTAAAACACCAAGCATATTAAAAGATAGGGAAAGTAAAATCTTAAAATATATATTAAAAGACAATCCTATAAATGGAATATTAGCCGGTGAATTGGGAATAATCGATTATATAAAAAGTAATTTAAATCTACCTATTATTTTAGATTATAATATTAATATAATGAACAGTAGTGCAGTTAAGTTTTTACAAAATATGAATGTGGATGGCATTACATTGTCTACAGAATTAGATTTAAATAATATAAGACATCTAGAAATAGATAAAAATCTAGAAATAGAAGTAGTAGCATATGGTAAATTACCAATGATGACAACTGAAGCCTGCCCATTGATTAATACTAATTACTGTGATAGAGAATGTCATCAATGTAAGGTAAGTAAGAATCAATATATATGGGGTTTAAAAGATAATAAGAATATGATTTTTCCTTTAACTAAAGATGATTGGGGTAGAACTATTATCCTTAATTCACAACCAATATATATGGCAGATAAAATGGAAGATTTATTAAATCTACGTATTCATAATTATAGATTGGAATTTACAGATGAAAATACAGAAGAAATGAGAAAAATAATCCAAGAATATAAAAATAGTATTAAAGAAGAAATGAATAATTATCAAGATAATAATAGGTATAAAAAACCTATTATAGAAAACTTTACTAGAGGACACTTTTATCGTGGTGTTGAATAATGATTAAATATACTTGACATATTTTAAAAGATATAATAACATTATTTTAAAATAAACAATGATTTATAACTATGAAAAAGACAGTAGCAACCTATGGTTACAAGATAGAGAGTAGATTGGTTAGTGAAAAATCTACAGCACATAGAATTGTGAATTACACTTTGGAGTTTTGATGAGAAATCATCACGGGATTTAGCCGTTATACTATATTAGAGACATCTATATGATGTAAATTAAGGTGGTACCACGGGTCTTGCTCGTCCTTTCATTTTTTAGGATGATAGGACTCTTTTTTATTTAGAAAAGCAATATTAGGAGGAAAATAAAATGGCAAATGTATATGATGTATTAAAAGAAAGAGGATATATAGAACAAGTAACACATGAAGAAGAGTTGAGAGAAGTTTTAGGAAAAGAATCTGTTACTTTCTACATAGGATTTGATGCAACTGCAGATAGTTTAACTTTAGGACATTTTGTACAAATTATGACCATGATGCATATGCAAAAGGCAGGTCATAGACCTATTGTCTTATTAGGTGGGGGGACAACTATGGTAGGAGATCCCTCTGGTAGATCAGATATGCGTAAAATGTTGACAAAAGAAACAATTGCAAAAAATGCTGAGAAATTTAAAGAACAGTTTTCTAGATTTTTAGATTTTGATGATGACAAAGCAATATTAGTAAATAATGCAGATTGGTTATTAGATTTAAATTATATTGAATTTTTAAGAGAAGTGGGAAGACATTTTTCTGTAAATAGAATGTTGGCTGCTGAAACTTATAAATCAAGATTAGAAAAAGGTTTAACCTTCCTAGAGTTTAACTATATGTTGATGCAATCCTATGACTTTTTAGAACTATTCCGCAGATATAATTGTAGATTACAATTAGGTGGTAATGATCAATGGTCAAATATACTTAGTGGATATGAACTAGTTAGAAAAGTGGAAGGTGAATCAGTATTTGCACTTACATTTAAACTTTTAACCACCAGTGATGGTGTAAAAATGGGTAAAACAGCTTCAGGTGCCATATGGTTAGACCCAAAAAAGACATCACCATATGAATTATATCAATATTTAAGAAATGTTGATGATAGGGATGTGGAAAATTTCCTATGCCTATTAACATTCTTATCTATGGATGAAATAAAAAAATTAGCAACTTTGGAAGGTGCAGAAATTAACAAGGCAAAAGAAGTTTTAGCCTATGAAGTGACTAAAATAGTACATGGTGAAGAGGAAGCTAAAAAAGCTCAAAATGCAGCAAAGGCAGTATTTAATAGTGGTATGTCTGCTGAAGCCATGCCTACAACAGAAATTGAAAAAGCAAGACTGAAAGAGGGTGTGGATATTTTAACCATATTAGTAGAGACAGAATTAGTAGCCTCTAGATCTTAAGGACGTCGTTTAGTACAACAGGGAGGAATATCCATAGAAAATGACAAAGTAACTGATTTTGGTCAAATTATTACATTAGAAGATTTTAATGATGATAAACTTATGATAAAAAAGGGTAAAAGAACATATCATTTATTAAAGTTAATATAAATATTGATTTAAACTCTATTTATTATTATAAATAGAGTTTTTCTATGTTATAATTAATTTGAATATGAAATGGAAAATATTTGGAGGTGGAAATATGTCCAAAAATGAATTCAAAATATCCCTCTCCCAATTAATTTTAGCATTATCCGATGCAGTAGACATGATAAGTCCTGTGTTAAATAATCATCATAAACAAGTAACATATATTGCATATAATATAGCAAAACAAATTAAATTGCCTTCAGAAAAAATGAGTGATTTAATAATAGCAAGTTTAATACATGATATTGGAGCATTGAGTTTACAAGACAGGGTAGATGTTATGGCTTTTGAGGAAAACAATCCATATTATCATACTATTAATGGATATATATTATTACATGATTTACCTAATTTAGAAAGAGCAGCTGAAATAGTGAAATACCATCATGTACCATGGCAAGATGGTGGTGGTAAATCTTTTATGGGCGATACAGTACATATAGAAAGTCATATATTGTATTTAGCAGACAGAATTGCAGTTTCAATTAATAGAAAAGATAATATATTAAAACAAACAGATAAAATTATAAAACGAATAAAAAGTCAATCTAATCTAAAGTTTCATCCAGACCTTGTAAAGGCCTTTGAAGATATTAGTAAAAAAGATGCATTTTGGTTAGATATAGTATCATTTTGTATAGATAAAAAACTGAATATAATCTTTAATAAATATGATCAAGAAGTAAATCTTGAAGAATTATCAGAAATTACAGCAGTATTTGCTAGAATTATTGATTTTAGAAGTAGATTTACATCTGTCCACAGTAGTGGTGTGACAGAAGTAGCTGAAACTATTGCAAGATTACTCAAATGGAGTGAAGAAGATTGTATTAAAATGAGGATAGCTGGATATTTGCATGATATAGGTAAACTCATGGTTCCTACTGAAATTTTGGAAAAACCATCAAGTCTTACTAAGGAAGAGTATAATATTGTAAGGGAGCATACATATCATGGATATTATTTATTAGATAATATTGATGGATTAGAAGAAATAAATGAATATGCATCATTTCATCATGAACGTTTAGATGGCACTGGATATCCCTTTAGAATAAAGGGTGAGGATTTAAAAGAAGGATCAAGAATAATGGCTGTGGCAGATGTATTTACAGCTATTACAGAAGATAGACCCTATAGAAAAGGTATGAATGAAAAAAATGCTCTAAGAGTTTTAGAACAAATGGGTAAAAACTTAAGCTTGGATTCAGATTTAGTACAAATAGTAAAAGAAAATTTTGATATTATCAATAGAAAAAGGATTAACGCACAGAAAAGAGCAGCGGAAGAATATGAGGAGTTTACAAAAAAGCTAGAAAAAGTAAAGAAAAAATATACAGCATAGTATTTTAAATAAAAAGATTCCCTAAGAATTTTAAAATAATTTTTAGGGAATTTTTTATTTTTATTTATGTATGATATTCCTAAAAAGATAAATACTAACAAATACATAAACCAATGTTTATATAAAATATAATAAAAATATGCAAGGAGGAAGTTTATGTCTACTAATATGCAAACTATGGATGGGAATCAGGCTGCTGCCTATATATCATATCCTTTTACGGAGGTAGCTGCCATATATCCTATTACTCCATCAACTCCTATGGCAGAACATGTAGATCAATGGTCTGCCAATGGAAAGAAAAACTTTTTTAATCAAGAAGTCAAAGTTGTTGAAATGCAATCAGAGGCAGGAGCTGCTGGAACTTTACATGGTTCTTTACAGGGAGGAGTACTGACAACTACATATACAGCATCACAGGGTTTACTTTTAATGATCCCAAATATGTATAAAATAGCAGGTGAATTACTACCCACAGTTTTTCATGTAAGTGCTAGAGCAATAGCAACTCATGCATTATCAATATTTGGGGATCATCAAGATGTTATGGCTACTAGACAGACTGGTTTTGCCATGTTAGCATCAAATAATGTACAGGAAGTTATGGATTTAGGAGCTATAGCCCATTTATCAACTATAAAATCTAGGGTTCCTTTTTTACATTTTTTTGATGGATTTAGAACTTCCCATGAAATACAAAAAATAAATCTTTTAGATTATAAGGATATAAAGGAATTAATTGATTATGAAGCTCTACAAGAATTTCAAAATAGAGCATTAAAACCAGAATCACCTGTTGCCAGAGGAACAGCACAAAACCCAGATATATATTTTCAAGGTAGAGAAGTTAGTAATCCTTTTTATGAAAAAGTACCAGGAATAGTATTGGATTATATGAATGAAATAAAAAAAATAACAGGCAGAGCATATAATCTATTTGATTACTATGGTGCTGAGGATGCAGACAGAATTATAATTGCCATGGGTTCAGTATGTAATACAATTGAAGAAACCATTGATTATTTACTGGCAAAAGGGGAAAAGGTAGGGCTTATAAAAGTTAGGTTATATAGACCATTCTCTAAGGAACATTTTTTAAATGCACTTCCTAGAACTGTAAAGAAAATTGCAGTACTAGATAGAACAAAAGAACATGGTGCATTAGGTGAGCCATTATATGAAGATATTAGAAATGTATTTTATGATAGAACTGAGCAACCTATAATAGTAGGTGGTAGATATGGACTAGGATCTAAAGATACAACACCTTCTCAAATCATAGCAGTATATAATAATTTAAAATCAGATGAGCCTAAAAACTCTTTTACAATAGGTATAGTAGATGATGTTTCCAAAACATCATTAAAGGAAGAAGAAATTGTGGATACATCACCAAGTGATACAATTCAATGTAAGTTTTGGGGACTTGGCTCAGATGGCACAGTGGGAGCTAATCAGACTGCTATAAAGATCATAGGAGATAATACTGATTTATATGCTCAAGGATATTTTTCCTATGATAGTAAAAAGTCAGGTGGAACTACAGTATCACATTTAAGATTTGGTAAAGAGCCTATAAAATCATCATACTTAGTTAATAATGCTGATTATATAGCTTGTCATAATAGATCATATTTATATCAATATAATTTATTAAAGGGATTAAAGAAGAATGGTATATTTGTTTTAAATTGTCCCTGGTCTATAGATGAGTTAGATGAAAATATTCCTGGACATATGAAAAGGTATATGGCAGAAAATAATATACAATTTTATATTATAGATGCTGTAAAAATAGCAGGAGAAATAGGCCTAGGTGGAAGAATTAATATGATTATGCAAACAGCATTTTTTAAATTAACAAATGTAATTCCCATAGATGATGCAATAAAATATTTAAAAGAGGCTATTGTAGATAATTATGGTAATAAGGGTGAAAAAATTGTAAATATGAATCATCAAGCAGTAGATAGAGGTATAGAAGGCTTGGTAAAGGTGGATATACCAGAAAATTGGGCTAATGCACCAATCACAAAAGATGAAGTAGAAGATGTGCCTGATTTTGTAAAGAATATCCAAGGGCCTATGACATCTATGGAAGGGGATGAATTACCTACAAGTAGTTTTAAAGGTATGGAAGATGGAACATATCCTCTTGGAACCACTGCATATGAAAAACGTGGTATAGCAATAATGATTCCTCAGTGGCAAACAGATAATTGTATCCAATGTAACCAATGCTCATATATCTGTCCCCATGCTGTAATAAGACCTTTTCTTTTAAATGAAGAAGAAATGGAGAGAAAACCTGAAACCTTTGAAACTAAACCAGCAATAGGAAGAGGTTTAGAAGGATATGATTATAGGATTCAAATTAGTCCCTATGATTGTACAGGATGTGGAAATTGTGCAGATATTTGCCCAGCACCTGAAAAGGCATTAGTTATGGTAGATGCGGAAAAAGAAACCTTGAGACAAAGAGATAATTGGGAATTTGCCCATAATATAATAGGTTATAAAGATCATGTTGTAGAAAAAAATACAGTAAAAAACAGCCAATTTCCACAACCCCTGTTAGAGTTTTCAGGAGCATGTCCAGGATGTGGGGAAACAGCATATGTAAAACTAATCACGCAGCTATATGGAGACAGGATGATAATTGCCAATGCAACAGGATGTTCTTCCATATGGGGTGCTAGTGCACCGTCAATAGCTTATACTACAAATGCTAGAGGTAGAGGACCTGCATGGGCCAATTCACTTTTTGAGGATAATGCAGAATTTGGATATGGAATATATCTGGCATCAAAACATATAAGAGAGAAATTAAGAAATTTAATATTAGAAGAAATAGATAAAAATCCTAAAGATATGGAATATAAAGAAACCCTAGAAAAATGGATAGAAAATATGAATGATGGTGAAAAGTCCAAAGATATTTCTGAAAAATTAATAAAAATTTTAGAAAAATATAAAGATAGTGATAATTCAAATATTAAAGAAATTCTAGATAAAAAAGATTATCTAACAAAAAGATCCATATGGATTGTTGGTGGAGATGGTTGGGCTTATGACATAGGATATGGAGGACTAGATCATGTATTGGCTTCAGGAGAAGATGTAAATATATTGGTAATGGATACAGAGATATATTCAAATACAGGCGGTCAGTCATCAAAATCTACACCTACGGCTGCTGTAGCCAAATTTGCTGCTTCTGGTAAAAAGATTAGAAAAAAAGATTTGGGATTGATGGCCATGAGTTATGGCTATGTCTATGTAGCTCAGATAGCAATGGGAGCAAATATGAATCAGACTCTAAAAGCAATAAAAGAGGCAGAAGCATATAAAGGACCATCTTTAATTATTTGTTATGCTCCATGTATTAGCCATGGTATTAAAACAGGTATGGGCACTAGCGTAGCCCAAGAAAAAAAGGCTGTAGAATCAGGATATTGGCATCTATATCGCTTTAATCCTGAAATGAAGATACAGGGTAAAAATCCTTTTACATTAGATTCTAAAGAGCCAAAAGCTTCGTTTAATGATTTTATACAGGGAGAAATCAGATATTCACAACTTATGAAACTGTTCCCAGATATTGCATCAGAATTATTTAAAGCAGCAGAAAAGGATGCTATGGAAAGATATAGTATTTACAAAAGACTATCAGGAGAATAATCCATTAAAAAAGGCTAATCATAACTAAAAAGTTAGTTATGAGATAGCCTTTTTTTAATACTGAGTATTTTAATAAAATACTATTTTTGATTGCTGTCCACATAATCTTTAGCATTTATAACCTCTAATTCATTGGGAATAAATACTCTAGATTCAGGTTTTAGTTTTTCAATATTTCTCCAAGATGCATGGGTATGTTTTTCTCTTGGATTAGGTTCATATTTCTTTTTATTATTTTTCATTAACATAACCTCCTTGATATTATTCTTTTCAAGAAAGTTATAAAGTATTATTATATATTATATGTAAAAATAACCTGTCTCAACAAATAATTGATTCTTAAATAAATTTAAATATGAATATTATCATTTATCGTTAATATTATTCTATAAGTATGTATTATAATTATCAGAGATAAACCAATAAATAAAATTAATGGCCAAGGTTTTGGAATATAGTTATAAACAAGTGACCATAACTTAAACATACCAAAAATAATAAATACATATGAAGAAATAATATTTAAAATAGAGGATGAAATAATATCTGTTATTTTATAACCTATCCAAATGGCAAAAATACTTGTAACAAGCATACCAAAAACTGCTCCAAATAATATACATAATGGATGATTACCTTGAGTAGCCAATGTCATGGATGTTAATTGGGTTTTGTCTCCCAATTCACCAATAAAAAAAGTTAATGCAACAGTAAAAATGGGACCACATTTTAAGCAGGATATTTCTTTGTTTGATTCATGGTTATCTGATTTAAAGCTAAGTAGACCAAAAATTATAAAACAGAATGCCGCTATCAATTGTAATAAAGTTAAAGAAAAGGATTTAGATAAGTAAAAACCAAGATATATAGCCATACTATGATTTAACAAAGAGGCTATAAATACACCTAATAGTACTTGTACTGGTGTATATCTTGTAGCAAAGGACATAGTTAACAATTGGGATTTATCGCCCATTTCTGCTATAAAAATTAAAAAACATGTGGAGATTAATTCTGCAATCAAGGATAATTCCTCCTTAGAAGTTATAGGTGTTTTATAAATTATACAATAAAATCTATATTTATAAAGACTCGAAGTATATATCAAATTATGATATAATAACAAAAATAATGAATTTGTTAAGATATACTCAATTTATATTCTAATTATAACAATAAAATGATAAAAGAAAAGATAATAATATATTGAAAAATATTACCCTTTTTAAAAATATAGTTAAAATGGAGGTGATATTATGGGAAAGGTAAAAATCTTAATAGTAGAGGATTGTATCATCACAGCTAAAACTATTAAAAAAAGTTTATTAACTTTAGGTTATGAAGTTATGGATATAGTTAAATCTGGTGAAGAGGCCATTTCTTTGTGTTTTGCAAATAAACCAGATTTAATATTAATGGATATTGAACTTGACGGAGAATTAAATGGTATTGAGACAGCTAAAATAATTCGATTATCTTTTGATATACCTATAATCTATCTAACTTCATTATCAGATGAAGAGACTTTAAAACAGGCGAAGATTTCAGGAGGTTTTGCTTATCTTATAAAACCTTTTAGAACTGAGGATTTATATGCTAATATCGAAATTATAACCTATGCACATGAAATGAAAAAAAAGGCATGGGAAAATGAAATTAAATACAAAAATATTTTTGAAAATATGTTTGACGGATTTGCCTATTGTAAAATTGTATTTGATGATAATAATAGACCAGTAGAATATATTTTTTTAGAGGTAAATGAGTCCTTTGAAAAAATTACAGGATTTAATAAGGATGATGTAATAGGTAAAAGTGTAAAGGATATTATGAATCTTAAAGAAGGAGATAAGCTTTACTATGCTGCGGATTATTTAGAGGAATTGACATTAGGTCAGAAAAAATTTTACATAGGTGAACATTATATTGAACTTACAAATAAATGGGTGAATATTAATATAAGCTGTCCTCAAAAAGGTTATCTATCTGCGCTGTTAACAGATATAACAGAAAGAAAGATATCTGACGAAAAA
>JAAYNB010000123.1 GCA_012521085.1 Clostridiales bacterium
AATATATTCTGGATTTTTTTCTAATATATATTCAAAACTAATATTATCCCCATGCTTTGTCACACTAATATTACGATCTACTGGTTTAAATCCAAATTCTGAATGTACAATACCAAATCTTGACCCTTCACCATAGGCACTAATGTTACCATCATTGGCCATAACAATCAGGGCATTTTTTTCATCTTCAATCACTTTTTCTTTTAATTCACTAATGGCTATATTAATCTTTTCTAATTCCGCCTCTACAATTTCTTCTTTATTAAATATTTCCCCTAATACTGTCAAATTCTTTGTAACAGAATTCATATAATCTGCCCCATCTACTTCTAGAAATACAGTGGGTGCAATTTTAGCAAGTTCATCATATACTTCTGCTTGTCTAGCTGATACAAAGATTACATCAGGTTGTAATTCAAATATTTTTTCAAAATCTGGTTCAAATAATGTTCCCACATCTTCATATTTATCATCATTAAACTTACTTAAAAAAGTAGGTATATTTGATTTAGGTAGTCCAATTACCTCAATTCCCATGGCATCTAAGGTATCTAGGGTAGCATAATCAAATACAATTACTCTCTCAGGATTTTCAGCCACTATTGTCTCACCCAATCTATGGTTAACGGTTATCATATTTTTTTCATCTTCTATTTCAACATTTGATGATGCTGTATTTGTGCATGCTGCTAATGAAAAAATACTGATAATTAATAGTGATAATACTGATATTTTTTTAATTTTTGTCATTTTTTACACCTCATTTTATTTGTTTTTTATTTAAAGTTTAATTATAATAAATACAAATTTTACTATCTTCAAAATCTTGAATATTAAATTCCATTTCATATACTTCTTTTAGAACCTTCTCATCCATAATCTCACAAGTACTACCATCTCTAATTATTCTTCCTTTACACAGAGCCACAATATTATCTGAATAACAGGATGCGAAGTTAATATCATGTAGTACAATTACAACGGTTTTTCCTAAGTCATCCACTAATTGTCTTAAAATCTTCATTATTTCCACTGAATGCTTCATATCCAAATTATTAAGAGGTTCATCTAATAATATATATTCTGTATCTTGGGCTATGACCATGGCAATATATGCCCTCTGTCTTTGTCCACCACTTAATTCATCTAAATATTTATCCTGTATATCTTCTAATTTCATATATTTAATAGCTCTATCTATATGTTCCCAATCTTTTTTTGACAATCTACCTTGATTATATGGATATCTACCAAAGCTAACTAATTCTCTAATGGTAAGACGTATATTAATATGATTGGATTGTTTGAGAATAGATATCTTCTTAGCCAGTTCTCTGTTGTCCCATTTACCTATTTCTGTGCCTTCTATAAATATTTCGCCATGATTTTTTTCTAATATTCTACTTATCATGGATAATAATGTACTCTTACCTGCACCATTAGGGCCAATAAAAGAAGTTATTTTACCCTTTTCTATATTTAAATTGATATTGTCTACTACTACCCTATCTCCATATATCTTGCTGACATTTTTTATTTCTATCATATCTTGTCCTCCTTTAATATTAAGGATATAAAATATAATCCACCTATAAAATTAATAACTACATTTATGGGAGTAGAAAAACTCATTATTCTTTCAGCTATTAGTTGTCCACCTATAAGAAATATTGAACTTTTAAGCATTGCACCAACAATTAGATACTTATGTTTATATGTATCTAAAAACTCTCTATTTATATTTACAACTAATACTCCTAAAAACATAATTGGTCCAACCAAAGCTGTAGATATGGATACTAATATGGAAATAATTATCAACATAAATTTTACTACCTTATCATGGTCTATTCCAAGATTTATAGCGTTTTCTCTTCCCAAGGATATAATATCCAGGCTCTTTAAATGTTTAAAAATAAAAATAAAGGATATAAACATACCTATGCTGGCTAACCATAGAACATTTGTATTTATATTATTAAAACTTGCAAACATTTTGTTTTGTAAATTTAAAAATTCATTTGGATCTATTAAAACCTGCATAAAAGATGATAGACTCTGAAAAAATGTACCAAATACCATACCAATTAATAACATGAAAATTAAATTATTGCCTTCTTTTTTAAATAAAAGTTTAAATAAGACTATTGCGAATAAAGACATAAAACCAACAGACAATAAAAAATTAAGTTTTCCATCTATTCTTGCTATTGCATTGGATCCAAATATAAATACTATGAAGGTTTGTATAAAATTATATAGGGAGTCTAAGCCCAATATATTAGGGGTAAGTATTCGATTATTAGTTATAGTTTGAAATATGGTTGATGAAAATGCTATGGCACTGCCCGTAAATAATATTGCTAAAACCTTGGGTATACGTCTAGATAGTACATATTTCCAATTATTAGTGTTGAGTCCAATACCTATAAAAAGCACAATTAATATTAACAATATTATAGTCAGGAGATATAATTTGTTTTTTATTTTCATTATCTATTCCTCCTAACCAATAATAATAAAAATATAAAACTTCCTACTACGCCTACAGTGAGTCCTATTGGGATTTCATAGGGATATATGAGCAAACGACCTAATATGTCACAAATCAATAAAAATATGGCACCAAATAAACCTGTTGGTAAAATACTTTTTTTCAAATTATCTCCTTGATACATACTGACTATATTAGGCACTACAAGTCCTAAAAAAGGTATCTGTCCAACTGTGATAACTACAGTAGAAGATATGAGTGCTACAATTGATATACCTATATTTACCACCCTATTATAATTAAGTCCTAAACTTATGGAAAACTCCTCACCCATACCCGCCAGGGTAATTTTATTTGCATAGAAAAAGGCAATCACTACAATGGGAATACTTATATATAAGAGTTCATACCTACCCTTTATAATCATTGAAAAATTTCCCTGCATCCAAGAGGACATATTTTGAATTAAATCATATCTATAGGCAAAAAATGTGGTTATAGAGTTTATCACATTTCCCACCATAATCCCCAATAGAGGTATAATAACAGGGTTTTTATACTTTATTTTTTTTAAAACTCCCATAAATAAAAGACTACCAATTAAAGCAAAAATAAAAGACACTATCATTTTAATAATTGTGCTGGATGCTGAGAACAATATTAACGAAACAAGTATTCCCAATTTTGCAGAATCAATTGTGGCAGCAGTAGTTGGAGATACAAATTTGTTCTGTGTTATCTGTTGCATTATAAGTCCACAAATACTCATACCAAAACCAGCTACAATAATACTGATAAGTCTAGGTAATCTACTTAATACAATAATTTGAATTTCCTCTTCTCCTAAAGTAAAAATATCTAAAGGAGATATATCTTTCACCCCAATAAATATAGAAGCTATAGATAGTAAAATCAAAATGGGTATCAAAAATCTTTTATTCATATTTCTACAGCTCCCTTATATATTAATCTACTTATTTGACATATCCTTTTGACTTCTGATATAATCATTGTGTTGATTATGATAATCAATCTCAATTAACTTTAGTTTATCATTATAATCAGTATTAATCTTAAATATATTTATATTTTTATAAATATATTTAGCTTAATTTGAAATATATGCATTTTTACTACATAAAATAAGGGAGTTGTTCTAATCATGAATGAAATTATCAATAAAAAGGTTTGTAATTTTCATATAAGGATGGCCATGGACCATATTGAAAAAAACTACTCAGAGCCTTTGACTTTAGATGATATGGCTAAATATTTAAATTTAAATAAATGTTATTTTTCTGATTTATTTAAAAGGGAAACTGGGAAGACCTATTCTCGATTTCTAAATGAATTTAGAATAAAAAAAAGTAAAATCCTATTGGAAAATACAAATTTATCTGTTTTAGAGGTGGCTCTTGCAGTAGGTTATAATAATCAAAATTATTTTAATATGATTTTTAAAAAACTTACTAATACTACTCCTCTTAAATATAGAAATGAAAATTTTAGAAAATGTATTTGTTTTTAAAGAAAAAAAATATTTTTCTCATAAAAAAATACCTTCAAGTAGATAATCTAATTTTAATCAATTAGACTATCTACTTTGGAAGTATCATATTAAAGGTATGTCCTGCTCTTATAAAAATTCTTGACAAATATATATGTATTTTAAATTATAATAAATTAAAATATTTTTTATATCTTAAAATTTTCTAAAAATTTTATAGCTGACTTTTCTTTTAGAGGTTTGCTAATTATATATCCTTGGATTTTATCACAACCAAAATCCTTTAAATATTCCCATTGTTTCATATCTTCTACGCCTTCTGCTATTACATTATATCCTAATTTATGTATCATGGATATAATATCCTTAACTATGGCCTTTTCTGATTCTACTACTAATAATTTATCAATAAAGAATTTATCAATTTTTATTGTATTAACCCTTAATTCATCTCCACGTGCTAAGGATGAGTATCCTGTTCCAAAATCATCTATTGCAATATAAAATCCTAGGTCTTGTAATGTGGCTATTGTCTGATTTATTTCTTCATAATTGGATATGAGTACAGACTCGGTAATT
>JAAYNB010000124.1 GCA_012521085.1 Clostridiales bacterium
AGTATAGCTTGATTCCTCATGCTCTAAAACCTTGATATCCTTAATCTCAGAATTCTCAAAAGTAACCTCCAACTTAACTGGACCATTCTTACCTCTTCCTTCTCCTACAATTACTGTACTTGTAAGTTCATCTTTTCCTCCATTTTCAACATCACCTTGACAGCCTATGATAGAAAATGCTAATACTAAGACTAGCATTAGGGCTAGGGATTTTTTTATTTTTGTCATTTAAATCATCTCCTTTATTTTAAAGTTATAATTATTAGTTTGATATTTAACTAACTCTAAAACAAAGTATAGACTATAATTCTTAAGGAATTGTTAAAAAATCTTAAAATTCATTAAGAACTTTAAGATTCTATTCTTTTATAACAGGTATATATATTTTGACACTAGTCCCTATATTTAATTCACTATTTATTAGAATTTTACCATTATGCTTGTCTATAATCTCTTTTACAACTGCCATACCTAAACCAGTACCTTGACCTGTATCCTTAGTTGTAAAAAAGTGGTCAAATATATGCTCCAGGGTTTTTTCATCCATACCTATTCCATCATCTTTAACCTGAATTACTACATAATGGCCATTTGATAAATTCATATCTCCACTTTCTTTATGAGAAATATATATATCCTTACTGCTAATTTCCAATACTCCACCTTTTTCCTTCATAGCATGATAGGAGTTATTGTATAAATTGATTAAAACCTGTTGTAATTGTGTTAAATCCCCATGGATAAAATGACTACTACTTAGATCTTCAACCATCTCTATATTATAGGGTAGAATTGCTTTAATTAATTTAATACTTTCTTTTATTACATCATTTATTTGTAACTTTTCAAACAGCGAAAAGATTTTATCCTGTCTACTGTAAGCTAGGGTATAATCCATGATTTCCTTTGCCTTTAAGGCACTCTTTTGGATTTCTAATATATCTTCATATATGGGACTATCACTATCTAAATCCCCTAATATTATTTCTGAATATCCCAATATGGGAGATAATAAATTATTAAATTCATGAACAATACCACTGGTTAAAGTCCCTATGGTCTGAAGTTTTTGTGAATGTCTCAGCATTGTTTCACTTTTTATTAAATCCTGCCAAGCTTGGTTTAATTTTTTTAAATATTTACTCTCAAGCTCTAGGGCCTCTCTTTTTTTATTTATTTTAAAAATTGTGTAGAAAACACTCATTAATATGATAATTATTATCAAAGAAATTAAAGATATATTTATAAATGCTCCTTTAATAGGTTCTTCAATTTCCTTATAATCCATTTGAACAGATATAATCCATGCAATATTTCCATTTTCAAATGTGGTGTAGGCATTTATTTTTTTAGTTAAACTTTCTCTATCATGTTGCCACCATTTAGAATGATAGGTATAATAACCTTCTCCCTCTTCTACTTGTCTACGACTTAATTCTTCAAGTTCTCCCCAATCAACATCAGGAAATTGGGCTTTTCTAACTTTTAAGGATTCTATACCTATTTGGTCCTTTACTGGATGCATGACAATAAAACCATCCTTGTTTTTTACCATGCCATAACCCTTTTCCCCGGCTTTTACTGGATGAATTAATTTTTCATATGTTTTATTTAAATCAATTGTGCTAACTAAAATACCTTCTACTCTGTTACCACTGATAACTGGTTGTATAATATCAATGGAAAATTGATTAGGATAGGATAAATACTCCCTACCTATAAAGGCTTCTTTACTATTTAATACATTTTCTATAATGGAATCATCTATGATATTGTCATTTGTTAAATATTTTGCTGGCCATTGATAAAGTAGTTCACCCCTAGGATTTAATAGTGATATCCTCTCCATTTCATCACTATAATTACTAAAAAATTTTTTCAAAACTTCTTCATAACTACTATCCATATCTTCTAGTCCCCTGGACCTCAACATATCTACAATTAATGGCTCTTTAGATAATAGGGACAAACTATTTATTTTATAATTAAAAGATTCCTCAAGACTTGTGGAAATAGATTTTGCTATTGTAAGTATATGTTCCTGCTGTTGTTCTACAACAGTATCTCTATGATAAATAAAATTATTGTATCCCACTATTATTATAATTATTGATAAAGTTAAAAATAAAAAAATTAAATATAACGTTTTGTTTTTAAAAAAACTATGATTTTTTATGATGTTCACCTCCACTACACATTCCATAAAGATTATTAAGATTTCTTTCATGAATTATGTCCTATTATGCTATAATGAGTTTAACATAATCAGAATTTCAAATAAAGTATCTATATGTAAAAATAAAGACTTGCTAAGTATTTACTATATAGCCTTTTATATGATCATAAAGAAGGTTTTTATGAGGAGGATTTTTATGACTAAAGAAAAAATTCTTATAGTTGACGATGAGGAATATATGCGTAGGCTAATTAAAAAAAGTTTGGCAAAAGAAAATTATTTATTTGAGGAAGCGTCAAATGCTGAGGAAACTCTTCAATATTTAAAAGATGATATTTTTGATCTTATAATTTTAGATGTTATGCTGGGAAATGAAGATGGATTTGAACTTATTAAGGAAATCAAATTTTTGGGTATTAATACACCTATTATATTCGTAAGTGGAAGAAAAGAAGATTATGATAAAATTCTAGGTCTTGGTCTTGGTGCAGTTAATTATATAGCAAAACCCTTTAGTCCTGCTATTTTATGTGCTCATGTAAAAGCACATATTAGAAGTTACAAAGAGTATACTAGCCTTCAAGGTAATACATCAAATTTTATTGCCATTGGTCCATTTAAATTCGATTTAAAAACCTATGAATTTTATAAAAATGAAGAATTAATTGATTTATCCTATAAGGAAAATATGTTAATGAAGTTTTTAATGGAAAATCCTAACCAAGTCTTTACCAAGGAACAGCTCTATACCAGTCTTTGGGATGATACTATTATAAATGACAATACTATTATGGTATATATTCATCAATTAAGAAATAAGATTGAAGATGATCCTAAAAATCCAAAACATATTCTCACTATATGGGGAATTGGCTATAAATTTGTTCCCTAGTTATAAAATTAAATAAAATAATATTATAAAAGAAATCCCTTTATAATTTTCATTGTATATGGCTAATTTCAAAAAATATCTTTATATAATTTCTTATGCTTTAGACATTTATTGACGTTTTATGTTAAAATAATATAAATGTTTATAAAATAATATTTTCTGAGGTGAAATAAATATATGGCAATTAAAATTTTAACAGATAGTACAAGTTACATAGATGAATCCATAAGAGAGGATTTAGATATAAAAGTAGTATCCCTAAGTGTAGAATTTGATGATATAACTTTTAAAGAAATGGAAATTGATAATGAAAGTTTTTATAAGATGATGGAGGAAAAGGGTATTCCTCAATCTTCACAGCCACCTTTAGGAGATTTATATAGTGAAATGGAGAATATCGTTAAAGAAGGACATGATTTAGTATGTGTTTTCTTATCATCTGATATGAGTGGTACATATTCCAGTGCTCATATGGCTAAAAACATAGTTTTAGAAAAGTATCCTAATGCTAATATTGAGATTATAGATTCTAGGTCAAATTGTATGCAATTAGGTTTTGCTGCCATATCAGCGGCCATAGCTGCTAGGGAAGGTAAAACTTTAAAAGATATTAAAGAAATAGTAGTAAAAAATATTAAAAGAAGTAGATTCTTATTTATCCCTGATAATTTAGACTACCTCCAAAAGGGTGGTAGGATAGGTAAAGCAAGTAGTATAATCGGAAATCTACTAAAAATCATTCCTATTCTAACAGTTGAAGATGGGGTAACAACAGTATTTAAAAAAGTTAGAACAAAGAAAAATGCCATAGAAACCATGGTAAAACAAACTTTACAAGATATTAAAGATTTAGGACTTGGAGATATTGTAGTACATCATATTAACTGTATCAATGAAGCTAAAATCCTGGCCCAACAACTCAAAGAAGTCCTTAATGTGGATATTAAAATACAGGATATAGGACCTGTAATAGGACTACATGTAGGCCCTGGTGCAATAGGCATTGCTTATTATACTAAGGAAGATATTAGGTAATGATTTATGGTTATAATAACATCTTTACTATTTGCATAAATTAATATTTTTTATAATAGTTAGATATTTATTGAAAAAATAT
>JAAYNB010000125.1 GCA_012521085.1 Clostridiales bacterium
AAATATTATTATAATCAATTATAATAATCACCAATATGGAGGGGAAGAAATGAAGAAAAAAGGAATTTATATTTTATTATTAACAATTATTATGCTAATGGTAATCACTGGATGTAAAAATGGCCAGGAGGATGTAGCCATAGTAGAGGATGATTACATACCAGTGGAAGTGGAAACAGCCCAAATCAAAGATTTAGGTAATAACATTATGTTACAAGGAAAAATCTATGCAAATGATGAAGCAATGGTTCTACCCAAAATCCCTGGGAGAGTATCAGAGGTAAGGGTAAATCTAGGAGATACAGTAGAAAAAGACACTGTATTATTTGTCATGGACCAAGAAGATATTAATAGGAGTATAGAGCAAGCACAAAAAGCAGTTGAACTAGCCCAAACTAGTACTGAACAGTCACTAAATAGTATGGAGCAAACAAAAAACGGAATAGAAACAGCTAAAATAAATTATGAATCTATTAAAGACAATATTGAAAATGCAGAAAAGAATCTAAATAGAACAAAGGAACTATTTGAGGCAGGGGCAGTTTCTCAAGCTCAATTAGAGCAAGCAGAATTGGCCGCTTCCAGAAGACCCTTAGAAGTAGCTGAGGCTCAAATTCGTCAAGCAGAAATGGCATATAATCAAGCTCAAATAGGATATGATCAAACTCTTAATCAATTGGCTCAGGCACAACTAGGTTATGAACAGGCACTTAGTGCTCTAGATGATACCATAGTCAGAGCACCTATATCTGGTGTAATATCTAGTTTAAATGTAGTGGCAGGAGAATTAGCCAGTGGAGCACAGCCCCTAGCAACAATTGCTGATGTTGACAAATTATATTTTCGTACTGATGTGACAGAAAATATGGTCAACAATTTAAAAGAAGGACAGAATGTAAGTTTACATATACCCTCAGCAATGAAAGGTGAAATAGAAGGAAAGATTGATTTTATCAGTCCTACTCCAGATGCTAGAACACAATTATATATGGTAAAAGTCTATATAGATAATACTGATCACAATATTAAAGCAGGAATGAGTGGACATATTACATTAGATACAGAAAGTCGCCAAGATGTTTTAGTTATCAATACTAGAGGAGTATTAGACAGAGATGGGGAGTACTATGTAATGGTAGTTGAAGGAGATTATGCTGTAGAGAAAAAGGTAACCATAGGTATGGAGACTAGTTCTGAAGTAGAAATAGTAGATGGATTAGAGTCAGGAGATAAGGTAATTGTCAAAGGACAACATTATGTATCAGATGGAGAAAAGATCAAGATTGTAGGTGGTGAATAAGTATGAACTTAGCAAAAATTTCAGTAAGAAGACCTGTTGCCACTGTTATGATGGTACTGGCAGTAATACTACTAGGTACCATCTCTTTAACCAGATTGCCATTGGATTTATTGCCAGATATAGAGATACCTGTAGCAATTGTCAGTACTTCCTACTCAGGGGTAGGACCCCATGAAATGGAAAATTTAATTACTAGACCTCTTGAAGATGCCATAGCTACTGTGGCAGATTTAGAGAGTTTAAGCTCCATATCATCTCAAGGTAGCTCTATTGTAATTGCACAATTTGATTTTGGAACAGATATGGACTTTGCCGCCTTGGAGATGAGGGAAAAGGTGGATTTAGTTAAAGGTTGGTTACCAGAGGATGCAACGGATCCCATGGTAATGAAGATAGACCCTAATGCAATGCCTGTTGTTATGTTCTCCCTTTC
>JAAYNB010000126.1 GCA_012521085.1 Clostridiales bacterium
ACTTTATCTTCTATGATTGTACGTATATCCTCACCACTGCAATGTGTAGAAAATACTAAATGGTCAATGAGTCCTTCTTCCTTAGCTTTTAATGCTCCCTCATATGGACCACCTGGTGCCATTACTCTTTTATACTGTTCTAAATCCATAATACACCACATATGATAGAAATCAATTTTATCCACACCTAGTCTCTTTAATGATTTATCTATTCTCCTTCTAACTGAATCTGCATCCGGTTCTTGTCTTATACTACTCTTAGTGGATACATAAAATTGTCCCGGCATATTTTTAAATGCTTTACCTAATATGATTTCACTTCTATCATTACAATAAAAAGGTGCAGTATCAAAATAATTAATACCTAATTTATTAGCATGACGTACTACCTCTACTGCATAATCTTCATCTTTTCCAAAACGCATTCCACCAAATCCTATGGCAGATACTTTTTTACCTGTACTCCCATACTCTCTATAAATCATGTACTATCCTCCTCTAAAAGTAGTTTTCCATATACAATAATAATCTCATATTAAAATCACTATTATAAGATACCGTCTTAAATTTTTCATATACTCTTAATATTATTATACAAGAAAAATTCTACCTTTACCAATGACTTCTTGATTTTATCCTATTTATAGAGCTATATAGAATTAATTTATAACTCCAGTACCTTTTAAAAAAAGATAGGATACTTATTAAAAAACATCCTATCTTTTATACATTTTTTAAATCTTAAATTTTTCTACATCTTGTTCTAATTTAATAGCTAATTCTTGTAATTCATGTGAGTAATTTGCTACTTCTTCTATTGTAGCTAATTGCTCCTCTGTAGATGCAGAAACTTCTTCTGTTGATGCTGAGGTTTCCTGGGCAGCTGCTGCAATATTGGTTATTACTTCTACTAATTCATCTTTTCTATTATTCATATTTCTATTATATGCTTGTATGTTTTCTAAACTTGCTCTCATTTCATCTATTGATTTACTTATATCATTAAATATATTTTCTGTTTCTGTTACAGATGTATTTTGATGTTCCATGGCCTCTCTAGTTTTTTCCATGGCTCCCACAGCCAGTCTAGATTGGTCTTGAACATTGGATATTAGTGATTCTATTTCTATTACTGCATTAGATGATTGTTCCGCTAGTTTTCGTACTTCCTCTGCCACCACTGAGAATCCTCTACCATGCTCACCTGCTCTAGCTGCTTCTATGGCTGCATTTAATGCTAATAAATTGGTCTGCTCTGCTATATCTCCTATGGCCTGTGTAATAACACCTATTTTTTTAGAACTTTCCTCTACTTTTTTGACTATTTTATTTACTTCCAATGTGGCATTATTATTTTCTGTTGAATTAGCTGTCAATAATTCTATAACCTCTAATCCTTTATTACTTAGTACTGTAGTTTTAATAGATATATCATTCATATTTTGAATATGTGATGTAACATTTTCTATTCCTTCTGCCAATTCTATAACTTTTTGTGAACCCATGTCCACATCCATGGCTTGGTCTCCTGCACTTCTGGCTATTTCCTCTATTGCCATTGCCACTTCATTTGTAGCTTTACTTGTTTCATCTGTAATATTCATTAAATTTGTAGATGAACTAGCTACTACTGAGCAAGAATTTCGAACATTATCTATTAAATTACTTATATTTTGCATCATATTGTTAAAGTTTTTAGATAATTGTCCTATTTCATTTCTTAAATTCTCCGATTTATCACTTGTCCTAACAGTTAAATCACCATTTGAGGCCTGATCTAATAATTCATTTAATCTAACTAATGGACTTGTAATACGATTTGATACTAGATAAATTATAAATACAATTATAATGGACATAACTAGGCTCATTGCTATTGTCCTATTTTTTATCTCTCTTAAAACAGCAAAGGCATCTGATTTAGCTTCAACAGTTATTACAGCCCAGTTATCTGAACCCTCTGGTAAAGATACAGTTGTATAGGCGCTTATTACTTCCCTACCATCTATATCTTTATATTCTGCAATTCCTGATTCTCCAGATAATGCTTTTTGTGTTATTTCTTTTAAGGTTTCAGGGACTTCAATATCAATAATCTCTGTTATTTGTTCCCCTTTTTCATCTCTTAATATATTGTTATTTCCATCGGTTTTTATTATAGTCTTAGTAAAATCTATATAATTATATAACTGAGATACCTGCTCTTTATCTGGATGAGCTATAACTGCACCCTTTCCATCTATTACATAGGTATAATGATTAGCATTTGCACTGGTTTTTTCTACTATTTCTTGAATAGCATCTAATTTTATATCGGCTCCCATGACACCAACTAGATTTTTATCTTCATCTTCTATGGGCAATACAATAGTTGTAACTGGTATATCTGATAATAGGGTAGGATAGGAATGACTTACAAAGGGGGTCTTATCATCCATGAATTGAATAAACCACCATCTGTTAGAACGGTCACCTAATTCTCCACTTGATCTAGCTGTTTGCATTCCCTTTACATCCTGTGCATATAGTAGATCAAAAAAAGGATACTTATTCACTGTATCTACTAATACCTTTTTTTGTTCCTCTGGCACAAGATTGTAAACATCACTATTATCCGTCACCATTTCTGTAATATTATAGGCATTTACTATAAAGTTTTTTACATCTTCCGACACAGAATTTGCCATAATAATATTTCTTTCCTTAATTTCCTCTTGAATATCCTGTGATACAAAATAATAGTTAATAGTATTTGAAATTAAAAATGGAACAAATACTACTAATAAGGTTATAGTAATTAATTGTTTTTTTATGCTTCCCAAAGCCTTGACCCCCCTTATAATTATTAAAATATTCATACCCTGAAAAGGTTTTCATATTCAAAAATCATACTTTGGTAAGATAACCATATTTATCTATAAAAGCTACATCGTAAATATTATCATATTGATATTACCCTTTTCAAGACCCTAGGACAAATATTTTTATAATAATACATAAAGCTACATAAAAATACATCAAACTACATAGGGCTACAAAATAAATATTTGTAGCCCGTATTTTAAATACTTAATTTATCTTTTAATTTATTTAGTTTTTCCAATATTTTATTATACTCTTTATCTAATGCCTCTATATCATCATTCTTTGTTGGAATAGACAGTCTTCCTATGACTTCTGAAAGACGGTTTTGTAGTACAATTATTTGTTTTTCAATCTCTTCTTTATTAGGATCAAAAATTTTATTTTTACTAGCTAAATATTCTTTATAGCTTCCATTAAATATTTTTATCTTATGATTTTCTATTGTCATAATATGATCTGCAATGGAATCTACAAATCTTCTATCATGGGAAACAAATAAGAGGGTTCTATCATAATCCTTGAGGGTTTCTTCTATTACTTCAAGAGCATCTATATCCATATAATTAGTAGGTTCATCTAATATTAATAAATTTATATCTTGTAATACTATTTTAGCAAATGAAACCTTTACCAGCTCACCACCACTTAATACATTTACATTTTTATAGACTTCTTCTCCTCTGAAGAGCAGTCTAGCTAATAGCAATCTTGCAAAGCTTTCCGGATATATACTACTTTCCATCACATTATCCAAAATACTTAAATTATTATCTAAAATACTCATATCTTGGCTAAAATAGCCTATCTTGGCACCTTTAGCAATCTTTATAGTATGATTATTATCCAATATCATTTTTATTAATGTACTTTTCCCACAGCCATTAGGACCGATAAAAGCTATCTTAGATCCATTATAAATATTAAATTCAGCATTTTTAAATATGATTTTATCATCAAAGGATTTGTTGATATTTTTTCCTTCTATAATTATTTTGCTATGAAGTTCAGTAGAATGCTGCACATCTAATTTAATCCTTGGATCTACTTTAGGCCTTTCTTTAACTTCAAGATGCTCTATTCTTTTTTTAACATTTTTCACAGCCCTTTCAAGATTAGCCCTTGCATTTTGTGATCCCATCTTATGAAGTCTAGCTTCAGAGTTTCCCATTCTTCTAGGAACTTTTTTTATACTTTTTACTTTTTGTTTTGTATCAATAATTACTCCTTCAAGACGCTTTTTCTCTTTTATATATTCCTCATATTCGAACTCTGCTCTTTCTCTTTCTAGAAGTTTCTGGTTTTTATAATCAGTGTAATTCCCATTATAAATCTTAATCTTACCATCCTCTAGCTCTAGTATCTTATTACATAATTTATCTAAAAAATTTCGATCATGGGATATGACAATCAAGGTACCTTTGTATTCCTCAAACATTTCCTCTATGAGCTGGATACCTTCCATATCAACATTACTTGTTGGTTCATCTGCAAAGAGCATCATACTATTATCATCTAAAGCATTGGCCAACTTAAATCTTGTTTTTTCTCCCCCGCTCATGTAATCATTCCAGATAGGTTCAATGCCAAATTTTGAAGCTAATTCACCACTTATACTTTTATTATCTGGTTCTTCTAACTGTGATATATATGAGTAACTACCATATAACTTAACAAAACCTTCATCAGGTGCTAATCTATTAGTTAATATATTTATAAGAGTTGTTTTACCTACTCCATTCCTACCTACTATTCCTATTCTATCTTCTGAATATATTTTTAAATCATCTATATCTAATACTAATCTATCACCAAAATATTTTTTAATATTATTTGCTTCAATTAATAGCATAAAAAAACCTCCCATTTTTAGAGAGGATAGCATTTAATGAAATATATTATCAAAAAATTTATACAGTATATAATCACATGAATTATATATGAACAAAACTTAAATCTTTTATTAAGATAAATATATTATATAAGTAAGCTATCCACAGCTATGAAATACTATCCACTCATTAATTTTAATAAAATAACATCATAATAAAACCTTTGCCAAAGATATGAAAAAAGGTTTCTTTTAAATTCTGATTTTATTAAATTTAAAAAAAGTGAATTATAACTTCATGTCTGCAAATACCTTACCTTTCATATATTTAATTTCTTTTTCTTTAACTTAATTATATGGATTGTCTATTATATTGTCAATATCCATATCATAGGAGTATCTTTTAAATACTTTTATTTTTATGTTGTCATTTAAGCTATTGTGTAACATATAATAATCTTTTTAGCTTATCAATAGATTTTCTATCTTTTTCTAGTATTTCACCTGCTATATCTCTGGATCTATCATCTAAATCTCCTCTTAAAACCTTTTCTGCCATATTAACCCCTTTAGTTTCTCCTTCAATGGCCTTTTCAATAATTGCATTTGTATCTG
>JAAYNB010000001.1 GCA_012521085.1 Clostridiales bacterium
ATAATGCCAGTGATGCAGATCTATGCCATGATCTTCTAAGTACAGAAAAATATGTATCAGGAAATTATGATACGGCTATTTTTGAATTTACAAATACACAAGCAAGAGAATTATTAAATCACATTCAAAAAGAAGAGCAACAACATGGTGAAAGAATATTTAAATATATGCAACAAAATGGAATGTATCAGGTTCAGTAAAAATATCGGGGTTATCCCCGATATTTTTTATTAATATATTCCAAAAAATTATAGGCTACATTTATTAATAGATATGTTATGCTAAAGATAATATCTATTAATAAATGGGGGAGTAAAATGGATAAAGCAAAGGAATTAAAAAATATTAAGAAAAACACCATCTTTAAAAGAGGGATATTACTGACTTTATTAACAGTAATAGTAGGGAATAGCTTTTTTACTTCCATGCCCATGGGGACTTCCTATGAAGGAAAATTGCAAGATATATCATATATAGAATTTTTATATGATTTATCCTATAAAAAAGATAATAAAATAGTAAGAGAACATAGGATTTTTGATGAAATAATTGAAATGATTAAAAAAGCAGAGGAATTTATTATAATAGATATATTTTTATTTAATGATGATTATGATAGAAAAAATGAATTTCCTCCTCTATCATCAGAATTTACCAATGCATTAATAGAACAAAAAGAAAAATATCCAGATTTAAAAATTTTTTTAATAACAGATGAAATTAATAATTTTTATGGTGCATATGAATCTAAATATTTAAAAAAATTAAAAGAAAATAATATAGAAGTTATTATTACTGATATAAATAAAATGAGAAATTCTAATCCACTGTATTCAGGAATTTGGAAAATACTTTTAAAATGGATGGGGACAAGTGGTGAGGGATGGATTAGAAATCCCTTTAGCCCAGATTCTCCTAAAGTAAATATAAGGTCATATTTAAAATTAGCTAATTTTAAAGCTAATCACAGAAAAGTATTTATTACAGAAAATGCTGCCATTGTAAGTTCTGCCAATATACATGATGCCAGTGGATATCATTCAAATATTGCATTTAAAATAAAAGGTGAAATTATCAATGATCTTATAAAAAGTGAAATGGCAGTAGCTGAATTTTCAGGTTTTAATATGGAAAATATACAATATAGGGATAATAAAGAAGTATTAAAAGATGTAAAGGCAATGGTAATAACAGAGGGAAAAATAAAAAAGCATATATTAGAAGAAATAAAATCTACAGATAAAAATGATAAAATCACAATGGGAATGTTTTATTTATCAGATAGGGATGTTATTAAAGAGTTAATAGAGGCATCACAAAGAGGAGTAGAAATCAAAATCATACTGGATGCTAATAAAGATGCCTTTGGCCTTGAAAAAAACGGCATACCCAATAGATCAGTGGCATGGGAATTAGTAAAAAAATCAAAGGGCAATATAGATATTAAATGGTATGCCACCCATGGTGAACAATATCACACAAAATTAATTCTAATAGAAAGAAATGATAATACAGCTAGTATAATAGGTGGCTCAGCTAATTTTACTGTGAGAAATATAGGGGATTATAATATTGAAACCAATCTAAAGATTGTGGCAAAAAATTATAGTGAAATTACTCAGGATATAAGGGGATATTTTGATAGGATATGGGAAAACAAGGATGGAGAATATACCCTGGACTTTTCTGCATATGAAGAAAATAATTTCTTTAAATATATTATGTATCGTTTCCAAGAATGGAGTGGTTTATCTACTTTTTAAATGAAGTATTTATTTCTCTTTAAATAGATATTTAAGATAAAGATTCTTATTGAAAAAAGGAGTAGTTTAATCGTTTTTAAATAAAATATGGCTAAATAATATAAATAATATAATTAAATATAGAGTTTTATATATAATATAACTAATATAATTAATATAACCAAATATAAACGTTCTTGCTGTTTCAAGGATTGACAATTCTAAAACTCTTTCCTAGGAAAAATCCTAAACTTGAAAACTTGCTTCGCTGAAACAGTTCAAGTTTTAACGGATTTTTTCCTCTCCAATCCTTAAGAATTGTTACAATCCTTTCAAATGCAGTAACTTATTATATTTGATTATCATATATATTTCTAAATCATATATTTAATTATTATAAATATACTTACTATTTGTTTAAATATCATGTATATTTTAAAATCATATAAAAAACTCATCTTAATGATGAGTTTTTTCAATAGATATTAAAATTCTTTATACATTTTCTCGCTAGCACCACAGATAGGGCATTTATCTGGAAGGGAATCTGTAGTAGTGTGACCACACACTTCACAGACATATATGGCAGATAAGTCTATATCTTTACCTTCACGAGCTACATCCTGTGCTTCTTTAAATAGAGTTGCATGTATTTTTTCAGCTTCAAGGGCATAGTGAAAAGCCCTTTGTGCATCCTTTTCATTTTGGAACTTGGCTGTTTCTAAATATACAGGATACATTTGTTCTATTTCGTGTAATTCACCATCAATACCACCCTGTAGGTTTTCCACTGTATTACCTACTCCAAATACAGCTCCTGCTGCAACGGTAAAATCTCCTTTTTCTTCCTTGAGAGCCCTTAAATGATTATCAGCATGGGCATATTCAGCATGGGCAATAGCTCTAAATAATCTACCAATATTCGGCATACCTTCCTGGTCTGCCACATCTGCCCATATGAGATATCTCATATTTGCCATACTTTCTCCACCATAAGCAGATCTTAAGAAATCTGCAGTCATTGCGTTTTTTACTGTCATAATTATCTTCCTCCTATAAAAATATGTTTACCTGATATAATTATGTACAAAGAGGTTTTTAAATATACTCTAAATCAAATTTAGATTTGTCTATTTTACCATATATTATAAAATAGTATTGACTGATGTGTACTGGAGTGAATTTGATGGAAAGGAAAATATTACATGTAGATATGGATGCGTTTTTTGCTGCTGTGGAAATACAGGTAAATCCTGATTTAAAGGGAAAACCCGTCATAGTGGGTGGGACTAGTTCTAGAGGAATTGTAGCCACAGCATCCTATGAAGCTAGAAAATATGGTATTCATTCTGCTATGCCCATATTTATAGCCAAACAAAAATGTCCCCATGGAATTTATCTACCTACAAGACATTCCTTATATAGACAAGTATCTAGACAAATATTTGACATTTTATATGAAGTTACGGATGTGATAGAACCCCTGTCCATAGACGAAGCATATCTGGACATCAGTAATAATAAATCTACACCTATGGAAATAGTTAAATATATAAAGGATGAGGTTATGAAAAAAACTGGCCTTACCCTTTCAATTGGCATTTCATATAATAAATTTTTAGCAAAACTAGCCTCGGATTGGAACAAACCAGATGGATTGATGATAATAACCAAGGACATGGTTCCTAATATTTTAAGACCATTACCTATAAATAAGGTATATGGAGTAGGTAAAAAGACGGAAAAACGATTAAATTCCATTGGGATATATACGGTAGATGATTTGATGAATTTATCAGAAGAATATTTGGAGGCTTTCCTAGGAAAATTAGGCAGGGATATATACCATATGATTAGAGGTATAGATGATAGAGAAGTAGAGGTGCATAGGGAGGTTAAATCCATTGGTAGAGAAAGAACTTTGGCAGAGGACACAAGGGATAAAAATTTTTTAAGGAAACTTATAAAGGATTTTGCCATGGATATTGGACAAAATCTAAATAAGAGAAATCTATATGCCAAAACCATAACTATTAAAACAAAAAATTGTGAATTTACAAATCATACAAGAAGTAGGACATTGGATTATGGGATACAAGATTGGAAGGAAATTTATAAAATAGCATTAGAAATATTGGATGAAATTATATTGGATGAAGATATTAGATTAATAGGACTTTCTACATCAAATTTTATGGAGAATAATATAAAACAATTGAGTTTTTTCTAATGCATTAATATGGAAATTATGCTATAGTAATATGGATGAACTAAAGCAATATTAACATTATAAGGGGGAGACAATTGAAGAGAGCAGCTTTTATTACTTTAATATTATGCATAATTTTAATCCAGGCAAATGCATATGCCCATACTGAGAGCATTTTAAATGAAGAAGACTTTATCACAGGGGATTTAGATGAAAAAACACTGCTAGAATTAATTAAAGAAGGTGTTGAACTGGAACCTGAAGTGGAAATTTCAGAAGAAATGGAAGATGAACTATTGGAGGAAATGGAAGAAGAGTTAATCCAATATGAATTTGAACCTACACCTAATTATGAAAAATATTTAGAAATTGTAGGGTCAAAGGAAAAGAAAGTAAGAAAATTTGATTTGTCAGATGGTGTAGCAGAGCAAGTACCAGTTCTTATATATCATCATCTATTAAAAGATGAAGAAAATCCTTATGAAAATAATACTGCTGTTTTAGATGTGGATTTATTTAATGAACATATGTCATATCTATATAAACATGGTTTTACAACCCTTACATTATATGAGTTAGAACAATTTATACTAGGAGAATTGGAAGTCCCTAAAAAATCCGTTGTAATAACCTTTGATGATGGATATGCCAGTAATTTTCATTATGCATATCCCATATTAAAAAAATATAAATTTAAGGCAAGTATGTTTTTAATAACACATAAAATTCCTGATGAAGCTCAAAAATTTACACCTGAAAGGTCAATAGCAATAGGCTGGGACCAAATTGTAAAGGCCTCAGATGTATTTGAATATGCCAATCATACCCATGACTTTCATAAAATGACTGAAGATGGGATACCTTATTTAATAGCCAGAAGTCAGAATAATTTAAAGATAGATTTGGAATTAAATAAAAATATAACTAAAGGAGATTACTTTGCATACCCATATGGAAAATATAAGGATGAAAATATGGAGGTTTTAGAAGAATTGGGTTATCGTATGGCATTTACTACTAATAAAGGCTATGTAAAACCAGGTGATCCTGTATATGAATTAAATAGATTTGGGGTATTTCCAACTACAAATAGAATAAGATTTATGCAGATTTTATATGGTATTGGCTAAAATCTATATTTTACGAATTATGGAATTTTAATACATATATATATTAAAAAAGGAGTAATATTGATATGAAAAAACAATGGGATATATTGATAATAGGCGGTGGTGCATCAGGATTAATGGCAGCCATTGCTGCCGCAACAAATGGTGCAAAGGTTGGTATATTAGAAAAGTCTGATAGGGTAGGTAAAAAAATATTGGCCACAGGTAATGGTAGATGTAATCTGACTAATATAAATATGAATCCAAGGTTTTTTCATAGTAATAATAGAAAATTTATTAAGGGTCCATTAAATAGTTTTGATGTTAATACAACATTAGATTTCTTTGAATATTTAGGCTTAGCTTATAAAGTAGAGGATAATTCTAAAGTATATCCAAAATCAGACCAGGCCAGCAGTGTTTTAGATATACTTAGATATAGATTGGAAGAACTAGGTGTAAAAGAATTTTGTAATGCAGAAGTTGTGGATATAGAAAAAAAGTCCAATGAATTTAGTATTAGATTAAAAGATGGTAGAATGTTTAAAACAGATAAGGTGATAATTGCCACAGGAGGAAGTGCAGCACCACAATTTGGTTCAGATGGAAATGGACATAATTTGGCAAAGTCCTTAGGCCATAGAATTACAGATGTATTTCCAGCTTTAGTACAATTAAAATTAAAAGCAGATTTTTTAAAGTTTTTAAAGGGTGTCAAATTTATAGGAGGAGCCTCTGTTATATATAATAATGGAATTCTTAGGAAAGAAGATGGAGAAATATTATTTACTGATTATGGTATTTCAGGACCTCCTATTTTACAATTAAGTCGCATGGCTGCTGAGAAATTACATAAAAATCAAAGAGTATATATAGAATTAGATATGTTCCCCAATATGGATGTAGAAGAATTAACTAATTTATTACAAATACGTCTAGCATATCATCCTAAGAGGCCATTGAACTTTGCCTTTGTATCATTAATAAATAAGAGGATGATACCTGTAATATTAAAAAATGCAGGAATTACCGATATTCATAAAAAATGTATAAAAGTAAATAAAGATGAGATAAAAAGTATAATAGGAATACTCAAGAATTGGCAAATAGAAATTATAGGCACACAAAATTGGAGAAATGCTCAAGTAACAGCTGGCGGTGTAGATTTAAGGGATATTAATCCAAATACAATGGAATCCAAATTAATACCAAATTTATATATAGTAGGTGAGGTCTTAGATGTTGATGGAGATTGTGGCGGCTTTAATCTTCAATGGGCATGGTCAACTGGATATATAGCAGGAGAATCCGCATCAAGTTAAGCTTCAAAAAACTTTCAGTTGATTTTTGTAAGTATATAATATAAAATGTAAACAAGTTAATTTGTCCTATATTTATAATATTCTATTTCTTGTATTAGATATATAATATTATGATAATTAGTTTGAGAATTTATAATTTTAAGAAAATTTAGTTCTTTTATATATATTATAAATCTCTCAAAAAAGAATTTTAGAAGAATATTTCTCAGTGGACGGCAATAGTTAAACTATGCCTTCTTTTCTTTATTCAAATAATAATATATAACTAGTATTTTTAAATAGAATATGGACGATCTATAAATATTAAAAAAATATTAAATTATAATAAAATTTATGGTATACTAGGGAGGTGATCTAAGAAAAAGAGTATTAGCGATTTTATATAGGCCAAAAAATATAAAACTTACATTTAAAAAATAAGGGGGAATTATTTGTGTTTAGAAAAACATTGGCTTTATTAATGATTGCTGTGTTAGTACTAGGATTAGCAGCTTGCGGTCCTGCTGACAATGAAACAGCAACTGGTGGAAATGAAGGAGCAGGAGAAAGTTTAGGTTTTAAAATAGGACTTGCAACTTCAACTGTATCACAAAACGAAGAAGAGTTCCGTGCTGCTGAAGAAATGGTAGCTAGATATGGTGCTGACGTGATTAAACACGTTACTTATCCAGATAACTTTACAAAGGAACAAGAAACTACAATTGCTCAAATTGCTGGTTTAGCAGCAGATCCTGAAGTAAAGGCTATTATTGTAGTACAAGCAGTACCTGGAACAGCAGCAGCCATTGATAAAGTTAGAGAAACTAGAGACGATGTTGTGTTCATAGTTGGTAATGCACACGAAGATCCAGACTTAATTGCAGATCGTGCTGATATTGTTCTAGACGTTGACCAATTAAGACGTGGGGAAACAATAGTAGAAGATGCTCAAGCAATGGGCGCTAAAACTTTCGTACATTATTCTTTCCCAAGACATATGTCCTATGAATTATTATCTCAACGTAGAGATATTATGAAAGCAACTGCTGAAAGATTAGGTATGGAATTTGTAGAAGTAGATGCACCAGACCCAACAGGTGATGCTGGTATTCCAGGAACACAACAATTTATTATAGAAGATGCTAAAAGACAAATTGCAGCTTATGGCAAAGATACAGCTTTCTTTGGAACTAACTGTGCAATGATGGAACCATTAATCCGTGAAGTTATGGAAGGTGGAGCTATATTCCCAGAACAATGTTGTCCATCACCATATCATGCATATCCAGGAGCACTAGGTATTGAAATTCCTAGCGACAAAGCTGGAGATGTTGATTTCATGTTAGAACAAATTGGAGAGAAAGTTAAAGAAGGTGGAAATGAAGGTAGAATGGCTACATGGGTAGCACCTGCAAGTATGGCAATGGTTAAAGCAGGGGTAGAATATGGTATTGCATATGCTAAAGGTGAAGTTGATAGATTTGATGCAGATGCAATGAAAGGATTCTTAGAACAAGAAACTGGTGGAGAAGTAGAACTTAGATCACTAGAAGGATTAGAAAACTTCTTAACATTTGTTTCAGAATTAGAAGTATTTTAAATAAAAGGCTTATATAAAAGCTAAGTAATAGGGTACAGAACATATGAGGTTGCCAGTCTGTTCGGCAACCTCAATGTTATGGACATAATTGTCAAGGAGGGAAAGGTTTTGACAACGGAATACTTGTTACAGATAAAAAATATTGTAAAAGACTACTCTGGTAACAGGGTATTAAAAGGTGTAAATATCAATATAAAACCTGGAGAAATACATGGATTAGTAGGCGAAAATGGTGCGGGAAAATCTACATTGATGAATATACTTTTTGGAATGCCTGTAATTCACAACACAGGTGGCTATGAAGGAGATATTATTATTGATGGTAAGGTGGCAAATCCTAAAACACCTAGAGAAGCTATGGATCTTGGAATTGGTATGGTTCACCAAGAATTCATGTTAATTCCTGGTTTCACAGTTACAGAAAATATTAAATTAAATAGAGAAATTACAAAATCAAATGTAATCAGTCGCGTTTTAGGGCCAAAACTAGAAACTTTAGATTTTAAATCCATGAGAAAAGATAGCCGTGAAGCATTAGATAAATTAGGTATGGATCTTGATGAAAGAGAAATAGTAGAAGGTCTACCAGTAGGTTTTATGCAATTTATAGAAATTGCCAGAGAAATTGATAAAGATAATTTAAAATTATTAGTATTTGATGAGCCTACTGCTGTATTAGCTGAGTCAGAAGCAGATACATTTTTAAAAGTAGTAAAAAAACTTTCTGATTTAGGAATAGCCATTTTATTTATTTCTCATAGATTAGATGAGATTATAGAAGTAACAGATAATATTACTGTATTAAGAGACGGAGAAGTCGTAAGCTATTTAAAAACAAAAGAAGCAAATGTGAACCAAATTGCTGAATTAATGGTAGGTAGAAAATTAGACAATGTAAATACTATTAAAAAAGCTAGAGAAATAGAAAATAAAGATGATTATATACTTGAATTAAAAAATGTGTCAGTTGATATGCCTGGTGAAAGAGTAAAGGGATTAAACTTAAAAGTTCGTAGAGGAGAAATCTTAGGTATTGGTGGCTTAGGAGGACAAGGAAAAATTGGTATAGCAAATGGTATTATGGGCTTATATAAGACCACAGGGGAAATTATAAAAGATGGTAAAAAGTTACCATTAAATCAACCAAAAGAAGTATTAGATGCAGGCATTGCTTTTGTAACAGAAGATAGAAGAGGTGTAGGTCTATTACTTGAAAATTCTATTGAAGAAAATATTGCTATTTCAGCACTTCAGATAAAAGATAGATTTATAAAAAAATTAGCTGGTATGAATATAATGGCAAAGAAAGAAATTAGAGAATACGCCTTAAAAATGATAGAGGAATTGGATATCAGATGTACTGGTCCTAGACAATTAACTGGTCAATTAAGTGGTGGTAATCAGCAAAAAGTTTGTATTGCAAGAGCCTTAACTTTAGAACCAGATATTATCATGGTATCAGAACCAACTAGGGGTATTGACGTTGGGGCTAAGAAAATTGTTTTAGATTTATTGAAAAAACTAAATGAAGAATTAGGTATGACAGTTATTATAACTTCAAGTGAATTAGCTGAACTTCGTTCAATTTCTGATAGAATTGCTATTATATTTGAAGGAAAACTTGAAGGAATATTAGAACCTGATGCCAGTGATGTTGATTTTGGTTTAATGATGGCTGGAGAATATGGCAAAGGGGAGGTTTCATAAGATGGAAGATATCAAAAAACTTATACAAAGGGTAGGCTATCCTAGACTAATTATAGGTGGATTCTTACTAATCCTATGTATTTTTGCAGCAGTATTATCTATACCAATGCCTGCTCTCATAAGTGATATTCTTACTAGATTTGGAATGAATGGTATTTTAGTGCTAGCTATGGTACCAGCAATACAAGCAGGTGTAGGTTTAAACTTTGCCCTACCCCTTGGAATTGTATGTGGACTAGTGGGAGCACTAGTAAGTATAGAATTTGAATTAGCAGGATTTGCTGGACTAATAGTTTCTATATTAATTGCTATACCATTAGCTACTATTGTAGGATATTTCTATGGATTGATGTTAAATCGTATTAAAGGTCAAGAGATGACAGTAGGAAACTATGTAGGTTTTTCAGCTGTATCTGGTATGTGTATATTTTGGTTATTAGCACCTTTTAAAAGTCCTGAATTAATCTGGGCTGTAGGAGGTAGCGGACTTAGGGTTACTGTATCTTTGGAATCCTCCATCGGATATGTACTGGATAATTTCTTAACTTTTAATATTGCAGGTATTCAAATACCTACAGGATTATTACTATTTTTTGCATTATGTTGTTTAGTTGTATGGATATTTGGGAGAACCAAAAGTGGAGTTATTATGCGTGCAGCAGGTGCAAATGAAAAATTTGCTACTGCAACTGGTATAAATGTGAATAAACAAAGAGTTATAGGTGTTATTTTATCCACTGTATTAGGAGCCATAGGTATTATTGTCTATAGTCAATCCTTTGGATTCTTACAATTATATAATGCACCATTATACTCTGCCATGCCTGCTGTTGCAGCTGTATTAATTGGTGGGGCATCAATTAATAAAGTTAAGATTTCACATGTTATTGTTGGAACATTTTTATTCCAAGCATTATTAGTGGTTTCCCTTCCTGTTCTAAACGTATTGGCTGAAGGAAATATGTCAGAGGTTATTAGAACAATTGTTCAAAATGGTATTATAATCTACGCCTTAACACGAAAAACAGGAGGTGAAGTAGCCTAATGGACAATAATGTAAAAACACAAGAAGTAAAAAACAAAAATGAATTTTTTGAGAAATATATATTTCCTTATGCAGTACCTATTGTGTTCTTAGTACTGTGTGGAATAGGATTTTACTATTCTGGACTTCATTATACCTTTGTATTAAATGAAGTAATTGGAAGACTGGCAAGAAACTCATTCCTAGTTATTTCCTTAATTATTCCTGTAATAGCAGGATTAGGTCTTAACTTTGGTATAGTACTTGGTGCAATGGCTGGACAGATAGCTTTATTCTTTGTTACTGACTATGCTGTAAAAGGAATTGCAGGTTTATTACTGGCATTTGTAATATCAACTCCCTTGGCTATTATTTTTGGCTATTTAACAGGTCAAGTATTAAATAAATCTAAAGGTAGAGAAATGATTACCAGTATGATCTTAGGATTCTTTGCCAATGGTATATACCAATTAGTATTTTTAGTTATGGCAGGTACAATCATACCTTTTAAAAATAAGGATTTATTATTATCCACTGGTGTAGGACTTAAAAACAGTATGGACCTGGCAGGAGTTAGATATGCATTAGATGATCTATGGAAAATCAGACCATTTACAGGTATAGCTGTGCCAATAAGTACTTTAATTGTAGTAGGAATTTTATGTGTAGCTTTAACCTGGTTCTTAAAGACTAAATTAGGTCAAGAAATGAGAACAGTGGGACAAGATATGCATGTTGCAGGAGTAGCTGGAATAGATGTAGATAAAACAAGAACTATCGCTGTTATTATTTCTACTGTTTTAGCTGCATGGGGACAAATTATTTTCTTACAAAATATTGGTACCCTAAATACCTATGGTAGCCACGAGCAAGTTGGACTTTTTGCTGTTGCTTCTCTTTTAATTGGTGGAGCTTCAATTAAAAAAGCTACCTATGGTCAAGCTTTAATTGGAACCTTCCTGTTCCATATGCTATTTATAATTTCTCCAATGGCAGGACAAAACTTAATGGGTGATAGCCAAATAGGAGAATTCTTTAGAGTATTTGTAGCTTATGGTGTTATTGGTCTAGCATTATTATTACATGCTTGGCAAGATAAAAATAAAAAATAATTAAAATTTTATAAAAAATCCTTGACAAAGTATTTTTATCATAGTAATATAAAGAACAAACAACAAATAATTAACAAATGCATTGAAGGAGAATAGTAATTAGGAAGTGGCTGTAGAGAGCTAATGGTTGGTGGAAATTAGCGCCATGAACTGATGAATCCGCTCTGGAGCATGGAAGGGAATTAACCTTCCACGGTTGAGATACCGTTATTTACTATGAGGTCATATTAAATATGACAAATCAAGGTGGCACCACGTGAGTATAGAGCTCTCGTCCTTGCTTATAAGCAGGATGAGGGCTTTTTTATATATCTAAAATTCTAGTCTTTATAAAAATATTTGGCCAAATAATATAAAGAATTTTTGGAATAGTGGAAATATATAGTTTGTTTTAAACTATATAATAATATTTTAATTTATATCACAGTAATGTAATAAAGGTTTATATAAAAAGGGAGGCAGTAAAAATGAAAAAAGAAAAATTATTAATGACACCGGGCCCAACCATGATACCAGCGGTGGTATCAATGGAAGAAGGGATGCCTATGATACATCATAGAACACCAGAATACAGTGAAATATTTAAAAAACTTAATGAAAATCTGAAAAATGTATTTCAAACTAAAAATCATGTCATAACTTTTCCATCATCAGGTACAGGTGCTCTGGAAGCTTCAGTGGTAAACTTTTTTTCACCAGGGGATAAGGTATTATGTGTGAGCATAGGATTATTTGGAGATAGAGTTGCCACAATAGCAAAAAACTTTGGATTAAATGTGGATAAATTATCTGTAACATGGGGAGAAGCAGTGGAGCCAAAAGTTGTGGCAGAGGCATTGGAAAAAGAAGATTATAAGGGACTTTTTATTACACATAATGAAACTTCCACAGGTGCAACCAATGATATAGAATCCATTGGAAAAATTACCAGAGAAAAGGATGTATTAATATTAGTGGATGCAATTAGCTCCCTTGGAGGAATAGATCTTCAGACAGATAATTGGGGAATAGATGTGGTGGTTACAGGATCTCAAAAAGCCTTGATGGCTCCTCCAGGATTATCTTTTATGAGTGTTAGTGATAAGGCCTGGGAGGCAGCAGAAAAAAGTACCATGCCTAAATTTTACTGGAATGTATTAAAGGCAAGAGAATCATTGGAAAAACCTGAACCACAAAATCCATATACTCCTGCTGTTTCACTAATAAGAGCTGCAAATAAAGCATTGGAGTTAATCCTTGAAGAAGGATTGGAAGAGGTCTTTAATAGACATAAAAAAATGGCCAATGCTACTCAAAGAGCAGTAGAAGCAATGGGATTAGAGTTTTTTACAGCACCTAATGCCAGATCCTATGTCATTACTTCCATTGCAATGCCAGATGGTATTGATGGGGATAAAGTGAGAAAGATTATGTCTCAAAAATATGGCATTATGGTGGCTGGAGGACAAAAGGATTTGAAAGGTAAAATAATAAGAATAGGACATATGGGATATGTGCATTATGGAGATATTATACAGACCATAACAGCTTTAGAAAGAGCCATGTTAGAAGTTGGTTATCCAATAGAAATAGGTGTGGGAGTAAAAGCCGCACTTGATGTATTGTAAAAAATTTAAGGGGGAATATTATATGAAAATATTAGTAACGGAAAGAATAGCTGATAAAGGTATAGAAGTATTAAAAAAATCAGGTATGACAGTTGATGTGGAACTGGGCATAGAAAGACAGAGATTATTAGATATTATCAAGGATTATGATGCAATAGTTATTAGAAGTGTTACTAAAGTCAATGAAGAATTATATAAACATGCTAGAAATTTAAAAGTAGTAGGTAGAGCTGGAAATGGTGTAGACAATATTGACATGGAAGGTGCTACAAAAAGAGGTATTATAGTTGTAAACACTCCAGAATCAAATGTTGTATCAGCAGCAGAGCATTCCATAGGTTTATTAATAGCTTCTGCCAGAAATATACCACAGGCTAATGCTCATATTAAAAATAGAAATTGGGATCGTAGTAAATTCAGAGGTGAAGAACTTTTAGGAAAGACATTGGGTATTGTGGGATTAGGTAGAATAGGGTCTTTAGTGGCAACTAGGATGCAATCTTTTGGTATGAAGGTTATAGCCTATGACCCATATATTACGGACCAGAGATTTGAAAACTTTGGTGTGGAGAAAATGGAGACATTGGAAGATTTAATGAAAAGATCAGATTTCATTTCTGTTCATACACCTAAGACAGAAGAAACCTTTGGTATGATTGGTGAAAAAGAATTTAAAATAGCGAAAAAAGGTGTAAGAGTGGTAAATGCAGCTAGGGGTGGAATTATAAATGAAGAGGCATTGGTAAAAGCAATAAAGGATGGAATAGTTGCAAGTGCTGGAATAGATGTATTAGTAGATGAACCAAATACCACATCACCCCTATTGGATTTAGATAATGTGGTCATCACTCCACATCTGGGAGCAGATACTGTTGAAGCTCAGGATAAAGTAGGAGTTACAATTGCCAATGAAGTAGTAAATGCATTGAGTGGTAATATGGTACCCAATGCAGTAAATATGCCTACTTTACAACGTAAAGAATTAGAAGATATAAAAGGATATTTAAAATTAGGGGAAACATTGGGTAAAATCTATCATCAGTTGGAAAAAGATGCTATTGAAAAAGTAGAAGTAAATTATGCAGGGGCAGTAGCTAAGTTGGGAACATCTACAATTACCTTAGCCATATTAAAAGGAATATTTGAACCCATATTAAAAGAAAGAGTTAATTATGTAAATGCTAGATTAATAGCTAAAAATAGGGGAATAAAAGTAATAGAATCAAAACAAGCTGAAAATGGAAATTACAACAACTTAATTAAAGTAAATATAATAACTAAAGATAAGACATTTACAGTAGCAGGAACAGTATTTAATAAAAATGATATTAGAGTTGTAGATGTAAATGGATTCCAATTTGATGTTGCTCCTACACCATATATGTTGGTAGCCAATAATGTGGATAGACCAGGTATGATAGGTCAAATTGGTACATTATTAGGAGTTAGCAAGATAAATATAGCAACTATGCAAGTAAGTAGAAATGTTCAAGGAGAACAGGCAATGATGTTTTTAACAGTGGATTCAGAAGTAAGCCAGGAGACATTAGATTTAATTGGAAATGTGGAAGGGATTTTAAAAATTAATTTCTTGAAATTATAATTGGAGTGATAGACATGGATGGAAAAGATATATTTAATAGGCTAGGATATGCAGCAACTCTAGGAGAGAAAAATATATTTACAGTAATAGACTTTGCTAAGGAAAGGGGCTATAGAGCCATTGAAATAAATCTCAATGTACCAGCTTTTTTCCCAGAAAAATACAATTTAGAAGATAGGCAGAAAATAAGAGAAAAGATAGAGGAGGAAGGTATTATACTGAGCTTTCATGCACCAGAGGATATACCCCTTTATCATCTACATGAAAATGTGAGAAAAGCAGGACTTGAAAGATTTAAAGAGTGTATTGACTTTGCCAAAGATATAGGTGGGAAAAAAATAACCATACATCCTGGAGAGTCAGTTTGTTTTACCCAAACAGATAAGAAAATCTATTTAATAGATGTATATGCAAAAGAATATAAAAAGATATTTAGAGAAAGTTTAATAGAATTGAGGGATCATGCAAAGGATGAAGTAGAGGTTTGTATAGAAAATGTAGGTAATTTTAATCAATTAATTAAAGATGTATTAGAAGAATTAATACCTCAAGGAGGATTATATCTTACATGGGATATAGGCCATTCCTATGGTAAACAGGAGGATATAGACTTTTTCAAGAAAAATAGAGAATATATAAGAAATTGTCATATACATGATCATAATGGTAAACAAGATCATCAAGTTATTGGGGATGGAAATATAGATTTTATAGAATATTTCCAGATACTTAAAGATATGGACACATCATTTATTATAGAAGTCCGTCCCATTGAAAAAGCTCTATTATCTAGAGAAAAACTTAGAAAATTACTCCTATAATATTATATTTTGCAAATTATTGAACTTAAACTCTATATAAAAAATATATACTGGGAATTGACAAATACAAGATTAATATGTTAATATACATTAAACATATATAACAAAACCTTTAAATTGGTCCAGAGAGACTAGAAAGGATGAAATTCATGAATTTATATACTCCCGGTGTATCTAAATTTATTTTTCAGTGCAATAAAATAGTAAAAAATATTAAATATAATATATATTCAAGGGCAATAAGTAAATTATTTTTAAAAATAATTTATTGATTGTCCTTTTTTGTATTAATTATATAAAAGGGTAGGAATATAAGAATAGAATATATGATTTTGAGATAGGAGTGAAAAAAATGAAGGTTTTAATAAAAAGTGGTAGAATAATTGACCCCATATCTAAAACAGATGAAGTGAAGGATTTATTAATAAATGGAAGTAAAATAGAGGCAATAGAAAAGGGAATTAATGTAGATGCAGATAAAGTCATTGATGCTGAGGGACTTTGGATAGTTCCAGGACTGATTGATTTACATGTACATCTTAGAGAACCGGGCTTTACCCATAAAGAGACCATTGAAACAGGTAGTAGAAGTGCAGCTAAGGGCGGTTTTACAACTATTTGTTGTATGCCAAATACTAACCCAGCCATAGATAATAGAGAAACTGTAGAATATATTTATAATAAGGCAAAAAAAGCAGGATTAGTAAAAGTATTACCCATAGGTGCTGTAACTAAGGGACAAGTAGGAGAAGAATTGGCAGATATAGCGGAAATGATAGAGGCAGGTATTTGTGGTATTAGTGAGGACGGCAAGACAATAATGGATAATGACCTTATGAAAAAGGCTTTAGAAATATGTGCAGAACTAAATCTTATAATGTTTTCCCATTGTGAGGACCACGATTTAGTAAAGGGCGGGGTTATGAATGCAGGGAAAAGGGCAGAAAAACTAGGTCTAAAGGGCATATCAGATGAATCAGAAGAAGTCATAGTAAAAAGGGATATTGAACTGGCAATAAAGGCCAATGCAAAACTACATTTATGCCATTTGAGTACTAAAGGAAGTGTGGAAATACTTAGAGAAGCTAAGAAAAAAAGTAATAATATAACAGCAGAAGTTTGTCCCCATCACTTTACATTGACAGATGATGTGGTTACATTGGAAAATACCAATACAAAGATGAATCCTCCACTTAGAGGGCATAAAGATGTTAAAGAAATTAAAAAAGGTTTAAAAGATGGTACCATAGATGTAATAGCAACTGATCATGCACCCCATCATGTGAATGAAAAAAATATGGGTTATGAAAAAGCTCCCTTTGGTATAGTGGGACTTGAAACTGCAGTAGCTCTTACAATTACAGAATTAGTAGATACAGGTGTTTTAACACCTATGGAAATGGTGGAAAAAATGAGTACAAATCCTGCCAAGATATTAGGAATAACAGCAGGAGAACTGGCTGTTGGAAAACCAGCAGATATTACAATTATAGATCCTAATCAAAAATACAAAATAGATGTCAATAGTTTTGAATCCATGAGTAAAAACAGTCCCTTCCATGGCAGAGAAGTAAGGGGTAGAGTTAAGTACACCATAGTAGATGGTAAAATCATATTAGATAATGAAAAACTGTAAAAGACTTTATTTATAGGAGGATTTTAAAATGATAGATAATTTAATAGAAAAAATTGAAAAATTACAAAACCCAACTGTAGTAGGTTTGGATCCAAGACTTCACTTTATTCCAGATTATATTAAAAAAGAGGCATATGATAAATATGCCAAGACACCAAAGGCAGCAGCAAGCATTTTTTTAGAATTTAATAAGGCAATAATAGATCATATATATGATTTAGTTCCAGCTATTAAACCACAGGTGGCCATGTATGAGCAATTTGGTGCTGAAGGTATACAGGCCTATATAGATACAATAAAATATGCAAAGAGTAAAGGATTAATAATTATAGGAGATGTAAAAAGAGGAGATATTACATCTACTGCAGAGGCCTATGCTGATGGTCATATTGGAAGGGTAGATATAGATGGGGAAAAACATGAAATATATATGGAAGATAGTATAACTCTAAATCCATATCTAGGATATGATTCCATAGAACCATATATGGATCACTGTAAAAATTATAATAGAGGATTATTTATATTAGTAAAGACATCAAATCCCAATAGTGGAGAAATACAAGATTTAGAAGTCAATGGGGAAAAAATATATGAAATAGTTGGGAAACTAGTAGATAAATGGGGAAAATCTCTAATAGGTAAAAGGGGATATAGTTCCATTGGTGCAGTAGTAGGGGCTACACATCCTGCCCAAGCTGAGGAACTACGCAGTATTATGCCAAATACATATTTCCTAGTACCTGGTTATGGTGCTCAAGGGGCAACCGCCAAGGATTTAAAGGGGTACTTTAACAAAGATGGATTAGGAGCTATTATAAACTCCTCAAGAGGAATTATTGCTGCCCATAAGAAGGAAGAGTATAGAAATAGATTTAGTGAAAAGGAATTTGCTTTAGCTGCTAGAGAAGCAGTAATAGCAATGAAAAAAGATTTACAGCAGATATTATAATAAAATTATAGATTTATTTAGTATTTTATATCTTTACTCTTAAAAACTTTTAAAACCTTGCAAAAGTGAAATTATAGTTTAATATTTTATTATAATATCCTTTAAAAAAATGTAGGAAGGTGGCTTGTATTTCATGAGAAATGTAATAATCGAAAAAAATCATAAAATAGCACCAGATATATATGAAATGATTCTGTTGTCGAAGGAATTATCCCATGAAGGATTTCCCGGGAAATTTGTAAATTTATATCTAAATGATGGAGCACATTTATTACCTAGACCTATTAGCATATGTGAAGTAGATAGAGAAAATCATAGGACTAGATTGATATATGCAGTAGTAGGTAAGGGGACAAAAATCCTCTCAAGCAAAAAAGAGGGAGAAAAATTAAAGGTTATGGGGCCTTTGGGAAATGGATTTAAAATTGATGAAAAAATAGATAGAAATTTAGTGATTGGCGGCGGTATAGGGACTCCACCACTGTTAGAATTAGTAAAGCAATTAAAGGGTGATACAAAAGTATATCTAGGTTTTAGGGAAAATCCCATATTAGTAGAGGATTTTGAAAAACTAGGTGCAGAAGTACATATTGCTACGGAAGATGGTTCTCAGGGCCATAAGGGCAATGTAATAGAATTACTGGAAAAACATGATGTAAATGCAGATTCTATCTATAGTTGTGGACCAAAGCCTATGTTAAGAGCAGTTGCTAAATGGAGTAGGGAAAAAAATATACCTGCTCAATTATCCCTAGAGGAGAGAATGGCCTGTGGCATAGGAGCATGCTTGGTTTGTACTTGTAAAATCAATACTGAAGATGAGAAGTGGGAATATAAAAGAGTGTGTAAAGATGGACCGGTATTTCTTAGGGATGAGGTGATTTGGGAATGAAAAAGTCTAGTTTAGAGGTAAATATTGCTGGTATAAATTTAAAAAATCCTGTAATGACAGCATCAGGCACCTTTGGTAGTGGTAGAGAATATGGAGAATTTGTAGATTTAAACAAATTAGGGGCAGTGGTAGTAAAGGGAGTTTCCCCAACACCTTGGAAAGGGAATCCTACACCTAGGGTGGCAGAAACCCATGGAGGTATGTTAAATAGTGTAGGTTTACAAAATCCTGGAGTAGATGCTTTTATTAAAAATGATATCCCCTTTTTAAGACAATATGATACAAAAATTATAGTAAATGTTGTGGGTAAGACCATAGAAGAATATTGTCAGGTGGCAGAAAGATTAGCCACAGAAGATATAGATATGTTAGAACTAAATATATCTTGTCCCAATGTAAAAGAAGGCGGGGTAGCCTTTGGTACTGATAGAAATAAAGTTGAGGAAGTTACAAAGGCAGTAAAAAAATATGCCAAACAACCACTAATAGTAAAACTAAGCCCAAATGTAACGGATATAGCTGAAATGGCCAAGGCAGCAGTTGAAGGTGGTGCAGATGCCCTATCTCTTATAAATACATTGACAGGTATGGCAATAGATATACATAGAAAAAGACCAGTATTGGCCAATGTCATAGGAGGATTATCTGGACCTGCTATAAAACCCATAGCCCTTAGAATGGTATATCAAGTGGCCCAGGCAGTAGATGTACCTATTATAGGTATGGGGGGAATTATGACTGGAGAAGATGCCATAGAATTTATGTTGGCAGGTGCCACAGGAATAGCTGTAGGCACAGGTAATTTTATAAATCCCATGGCAACTGTAGAAATTATAGAATACATGGAAAAATATTTAACAGATCATAATATTGAAGACATTAATGAAATAATCAATGGTTTAATAATATAAATAAAAATAAATGGAGGGGTAAAAATGATAGATAGAAAAAGAGTAGAAGAGATATTTGAAAAATTAGGAGTACTGACAAAAGGACATTTCCTATATACTTCTGGAATGCACGGAGAACAATATTTACAATGTGCCAGAATACTAGAACAACCTAAATATGCAGAGGAGATTATCAAAGGATTGGCAGAAGAATTTAAAGATGATAATATTGATTTAGTTGTAGGGCCTGCCATTGGTGGTATTACAATATCCTATGAATTTGGAAGACAATTAGGGACACCTAGTATTTTTGCAGAAAGAGAAGATGATAAAATGACTCTTAGAAGAGGATTTTCAATACCTAAGGGTGCAAGGGTATTAGTTGTAGAAGATGTTGTTACCACAGGTGGGTCAGTAAAAGAGGTAATTAAATTAGTAAAGGAAGCAGGTGGAATATTAGCAGGTGTGGCCATATTAGTGGATAGAACTGGTGGAGAAATAGATTTTGGTACAAAACTAGTAACAGCTTATTCAGAAAAATTTAAAGCCTATGCTCCTGAGGATTGTCCAATATGTAAAGAAGGAAATATACCTTTAGAAAAACCAGGTAGTAGAAAAATTAAGAAATAAAAATTTTGCAATATATAAAAATCAGACCTTATAATAAATTTATTATAAGGTCTGATTTATTATTAAATATTTTTAGTGTTTAATACTCTCATGGCATTGAATATTGCAATAAGAGCTACACCTACATCAGCAAATACAGCTTCCCACATATTGGCTAGGCCACCGGCACCTAATAATAGAACGATGAGCTTTACTCCAAAGGCAAATATAATATTTTGCCATACTATATTATTTGTCTTTTTAGCAATTTTTATGGCAGTTATTAATTTATTAGGCTCATCTGTCATCAATACCACATCAGCTGCTTCAATGGCTGCATCAGAACCTAGTCCACCCATAGCTACACCAATATCAGCCCTTGCTAGTACTGGAGCATCATTTATACCATCACCAACAAATACAAGATTGCCTTTACTGGATTTCTCTTTTTCTAACTTTTCAAGGATTTCAACTTTATCTTGTGGTAATAATTCAGTATAAATTTCATCTATGCCTAAATCATTACCAATTTTTCTCCCAACTAGTTCATTATCACCAGTTAACATAACTGTTTTTCTAATTCCCATGGATTTTAGTTTACTAATTGTATCCTTAGAATCTTCTTTTAATTCATCAGAGATAATTATGGAACCCATAAAACTATTGTCAACAGCTATATAGATTACAGTTCCCACAGAATCTATTGGCTCATATACAATGTCTTTGCTTTCCATTAGCTTAGTATTACCAACTAAAACAGTTTTACCTTTTACTTTTACCTCAATACCATGACCAGCTATTTCATTATAATCTTCAATTAATTCCTTATCTATTTCCCCACCATAGGCATTTAATATGGATTTTGCAATGGGATGATTAGAAAAAGCCTCTGCATAAGCTGCATATTCTAATAATTCACTATGAGATATATTGTCATGAGGATTAAACTCAGTAACTTCAAATATACCCTTTGTCAAAGTACCTGTTTTGTCAAATACTACAGTATCAATATCTTTTAAGGCTTCAAGGTAATTACCACCCTTTACTAGTACTCCATTTCTAGAAGCTCCACCTATACCTCCAAAGAATCCTAAAGGTATTGAAACAACTAGTGCACAGGGGCAGGATATTACTAAAAATACAAGAGCTCTATATAACCACTCAGAAAATGTGGCCACATCTATGATTAAAGGTGGTATTAAAGCTAGACCCATGGCTATAAATACAACCACTGGTGTGTAATATCTGGCAAATCTTGTAATAAAATTTTCTGTAGGAGCTTTATTACCACTTGCATTTTCCACTAATTCTAAAATTTTAGATACAGTGGATTCACCAAATTCTTTTTTCACTTGAACAGATAATAAACCATTTATATTGATAAAACCAGCTAATACATTTTTACCTAAATTGACTTTTCTAGGTACAGACTCACCTGTCAGTGCAGATGTGTCCATCATAGATTCACCTTCTATAACTACACCATCTAGAGGTACTTTTTCACCAGGTTTAACTATGATAATATCACCAATTTTCACTTTCTCTGGCCTAACTTCTATAGAACCATTATCAGTTTTCAAATTTGCATAATCAGGACGAATATCCATTAATTCAGCAATAGATTTTCGTGAACGATTTACAGCAGAATCTTGGAATAGTTCACCTATTTGATAAAAGAGCATAACAGCTACCCCTTCAGGATATTCACCTATGGCAAAGGCACCAATTGTAGCAATGGTCATTAAAAAATTCTCATCAAATATTTGGCCATTTAAAATATTTCTACCAGCAATTAATAATATATTTCCACCTATTAAAATATAACTCGTAAAATACAATAAAAATCTTGTAAAACCAGATGTTTTAAGTAATAAAGCCATAATAAAAAATATAATTCCAATTCCAAATCTAATAAGATGATATTTATTAAATTCTTCACTATGATTATGACTGTCCTCATGTATATGACAATGGCCATCACAATGACTTGTAGAGTCATGATAAATAGATGGGTCTTTAATGGTGCTTTTGTCTTTAATAATAACATGGGGTTCTAATTTGTTTATTATACTTCCTGTACTTTCCATGATAGAATCAATACTATAATTATCATTAATTTCAATGGCTAGAGTTTTAGTAATAAAATTTAAATTAGCCAGTTCAACTCCTTTTAATTCACGGACTTTTAATTCAATTTTAGAAGCACAACTGGCGCAGTCTAAACCTTCTAATACAAGTTCTTTACGCATTAATATCATCTCCTAACTGAAAGGGTAATTTATTTATGCTCTATATGGCTAAAGCCTTGTTCGAATATGTTTTTAATATGCTCATCATCTAGAGAATAGTAGACGATTTTTCCCTCTTTTCTAAATTTCACAATTCTGGCCTGTCTAAGGACTCTTAATTGATGTGAAATGGCAGATTGTTTCATATTTAATAATACTGCAATATCACAAACGCACATTTCAGATTCAGATAAAGCATGTAGGATTTTAATTCTAGTGGTATCTCCAAACACCTTAAATAGTTCTGCCAAATCATATAATTTTTCATCATTTGGCATGACATTTTTTACTTTTTCTATAATATCATTATGAATTGGATGACAATCACATATAGTTGTAGACTTTGATTTATCCATAATAGACTCCTTTCCATCATAAAATATAAAATAATTGCACATATGAACAACTATTCATATATATGATTATAGTATAATATAAAATTCTATTAAATGCAATGTTTTAAAAAAATTTATATTACATTAGAAAATTTATTATAAAAATTTATATAAAATCTAATTTTTATTTTAATTATATATTATTTTTTTAAATCCATGATTTAAATTATTATAAAAATTTCTTATGAGATAAAAATATTAATTGACAAAGAAAAAATCAAGATATAAAATAAATTGATTAGAAATTCGTATATAATTACATTTTTATGTAAAAAGGTCCATATAATCTGGAGGTGGAAATATGAAAAAAGTTGCAGTCATAGCAATTGGTGGAAATGCAATTATACAAGCAGATGAAAAAGGTACATTGGAAGAACAGTTTAATAATATATTAGGGGCCTGTGATCCAATTATTGATTTAATAGAAGAGGGGTATACTGTAGTTTTGGCCCATGGCAATGGACCCCATGTGGGAAATGCTCTATTAAAAGTAGAGGCTGCAAGTAAAAAAATACCTCCCATTACATTAGATATATGTGGAGCAGAGACCCAGGGAAGTATAGGATATATGATACAGCAATGTGTTTATAATAGGATGAGAAAAAGAAATATATCTAAAAATATAGCCACAATAGTTACTCAAGTAGTGGTAGACAAAAATGATTCAGCTTTTCAAAATCCAACTAAACCCATTGGACCATTTTATACAAAGGAAAGGGCAGAAGAAATATTAAAGGAAAAAGATATAGATATAATTGAAGATAGTGGCAGAGGTTATCGTCAGGTTGTTGCATCCCCTGAACCCTTAGAAATTATAGAAAAGGATGCTATAAAAACTTTAGTAGAACAGGATTTTGTAGTTATTACTATTGGAGGGGGAGGTATCCCTGTTATAAGAGAAAATGGTAATTTAAAAGGTATTGAAGCTGTAATAGATAAAGATAGAGCATCTGCTCTATTGGCAGAGGAAATTGATGCTGATTATCTCATATTATTAACTGCTGTAGAACAGGTTGCAATAAATTACAATACTGATAATCAAAGATCTTTAGATAGACTTAGTGTTTCAGAAGCAGAAGAATATCTAAAGGCTGGACAATTTCCTCCGGGAAATATGGGGCCCAAAATTCAATCGGCAATTAAATTTGTAAAAAATAGTGAGGGAGAGGCAATTATCACTTCCATTGACAAATTACAAGAAGCTATAAAAGGAAAGACCGGGACTAGAATTATAAAATAGTTGTAAAAGAAAATTTAAAAAGGCTAGGAAAATTTAATAATTTTCCTAGCCTTTTTAAACGTAAATAGATTTGAAATTAAATGATTTTTATATAAAATGTTTTTAAAAGGTATTAAAGGTAAAAAGCTTGGAATTGTAGAATTAGGGTATATAGTGATTAATTTTTTAAGAAGTTATTAGGAGAGATATAAATGCAGATAAATAAATTAGAGGATATTTCCGCAGAACATATAAACAAGGTTGTAAAAATGGTGGTTTTAATATCAGATATAAATATAAAGACCGCTAGAAATGGTAAAAAATATGCTGATATTATAATTCAAGATAATACTAAAATGATGGAAGCTAAGTATTGGGATTATGAAGAAAATCAGGATATATTCCAAGATTTAAATGAAAATAAAATTGTAGAAATAGAAGCTATAGTAGGTGAATATAATGGACAGCTACAGATAACCATTAGAAAGATAGAAAAAGTTAGTGATAATCATAGTATTAAAGATTTTATACCCACCAGTGATTGGGATGTGGAAGTATTAGAAAAGGGTTTAAAATACTATTATAATAAAATTGAAAGTGCTCATATGAGGGAGTTAATAGACAAGATGATATTTACAGAGGATTTTTATAAGGACTTTTTTGTATATCCAGCTGCTAGAAAAGTACATCATAATTATTATCATGGACTTATACAGCATACTTTGGAAGTGCTGAAATTTGCTTATACTGTTGCCACTACGAAAAGACTTACCCAAAGGCAGATTGACAGATTAATAGTTATGACCATGCTCCATGATTGGGGGAAGATACTGGAATATAAAGCTCTGCCTCAAGTAGGAACTACAGATGAGGGTATTATGTTAGGCCATATATTTATGGGAAGTCATCATACCTTGAATAATATTAATGAAATAGAGGGTTTTCCTCAGGAGGATAAATTAGTAATTTTAAATGGTATATTGGGGCATCATGGATTTTTAGAATTTGGATCACCAGTGCTACCTAAGACTGTTGAGGCCCAAATACTACATCAAGCAGATAAGATGTCAGGCGATGTGGAAAGCATTTTATCATTTATAAAAGAAGATTCTAATGATGGAGAATCATTTACAGGAAAACTCTGGAATATGGGAACAGAGTATTATAAAAAATAAATCATTAGGAGGCTAAAAATGGATATCTTTCAAGTATTTTATGATAATAGAAATGAAGAACAAGCAGAACCAATGGCCAAATATATGAAAAACCTATTTCCTTTTTTAGGATTTAAGAAACCAGAAAGGACAAAATTATCAAAGGAATATTTAAAAGAAAAGAAAAAAGAAAAAAAGATTGACTGGGATTTTATCTTTAAATGTTATGAAATGCCTGAAAGGGAATTTCATTATTTAGCAATTGATTATATGAGAAGTATTAAAGATTTATTTACACCTGATGATATGGAAAATATAGAAAAACTTTTGACAACTAAATCCTGGTGGGATACTGTTGATGCCATAAATATTGTAATAGGACATATTGTCATGAAGTATCCAGAGTTAAAAGAAAATATCATATTAAATTGGAGTAAATCAGATAATATTTGGCTAGTTAGAGTTTCTATTATATTTCAATTAAAATACAAGGAAAACACTGATACAGATTTTTTAAGTAGGGTGATTTTAGATAATTCTAAGACAGGTGAGTTTTTCATTGATAAGGCAATAGGATGGGCATTGAGGGAGTATTCCAAAACAAATAAACAATGGGTTAAGGACTTTATTGAAAACAATGAATTATCTAAACTAAGTGTGAGAGAAGGCAGTAAATATATTTAAAAATGGGGTGTATATTAAATGTTTTTCATATTTGGAATGTCATCAAAGGAAAAAAGGCTTGATTTTAATCAAACTATTGTATGTCCATGCTGTGGTTCTTATGGTGGTTTAAAGGCTTTTATGACCTATAATTATTTTAGCTTATTTTTTATTCCCTTATTTAAATGGGATAAAAAATATTATTTAAAAAGCACTTGTTGTGGAAGTGTTTATACTATTTCTAAAAATATAGGTGAATCTATGGAGATGGGAAGGATAAATAAGATAGATGAATCAGATTTAAAAGTGGTACATTCAAATTATAGAGGAATAAAAAAATGCAACAATTGCAATTATCCAATAGAATCAGGATTTGAATATTGTCCAAAATGTGGTACAAAATTATAAAGAGTTTTTTTATAAAAAGGATTTTGATAATGCAATGTATACTATAAACAAATATTAATATTTATAATTGAAAAGCAAGTAATAAGAGGAGAGTATATATGAGAAATGTTGAATTTAAGCCAATTGTAGCCATAACCATGGGTGATCCAGCTGGCATAGGACCTGAAATTTTAGTGGATACAATGTTATCACCTATTATTCATGATATATGTAAACCTTTAGTAATAGGAAGTATTGAAATTCTTGAAAGGGTAGCTAAAATTTTAGGTAAAGAATTAAAATATAATAAGATTTCAAAGCCCTCTGAAGGAAAATATGAAATAGGCACAATAGATATTATTGAAACAGGTGTCTATGATGTAGAAACTTTAGAATGGGGAAAGGTACAAAAATTAGGGGGTAGAATGAGTATAGATTGGATTGATAAATCCATAGAATTAGGTATGAACAAAGAAATAGATGCAGTGTCTACTGCACCAATTCATAAAGGATCAATTAAATTAGCAGGAGTCCAAGAACCAGGTCATACGGAGATATACCAAAATAGAACTAATTCTCCCTATGCTCTTACAATGTTTTCTTGTCATAAATTAAGGGTTTTCTTTGTCAGTAGACATATGTCATTAATAGATGCATGTAAATATATTACAAAAGAAAATGTACTTGAATCTATAATTAATATTGATAAAGAACTTAAAAATATAGGAGTTGAAAAACCACATATTGCCCTAGCAGCCCTTAATCCACATGGTGGAGATAATGGTCTTTTTGGTAGAGAAGAAATTGATCATTTAATACCTGCTATTGAGAAAGCTCAGAAAATGGGAATTAATACTGTGGGTCCTATTCCAGCAGATTCAGTCTTTCATATGGGTAAATCTGGATGCTATGATGCCATACTTTCACTATATCATGATCAAGGGCATATTGCTTGTAAGACATATGATTTTGAAAAAACAATATCCGTAACCTTCGGACTACCATTTATTAGAAGTTCAGTAGACCATGGCACAGCCTTTGATATAGCAGGAAAGGGTATGGCTGGGTCAACTAGTTTAATAGAAGCTACAAAAATTGCATCCGAGTATGCTATTTTAATGAGGAGTAGAGAAGAGTAAATATTAAATATATAATGAAATATTGACTTAAAAGAGAGACAGGTTTAGGGATTGTTCTCTCTTTTTTAATTAGAAAATACTTAATTTATCTATGATATAATATAAACATCAATTTTTAAAAAAGGGGTGAGCATTTTGGGTATAACCTATATAACCGGTAGAGCAGGTGTAGGAAAGAGCTTTTATGCTATGAGTCAGATTAGGCAAAAATTAGATAAAGAGGAAGAGCATCCATTGATATTAATTGTTCCTGAACAATTTACTCTACAAGCAGAACGAGATCTAATAGAAAAACAAGGTCTAGAAGGAATTATGAGGGCACAAGTATTGAGTTTTACAAGATTAGGCTATAAGGTATTTAATGAAGTAGGTGGACTTACAAAAACACCTATTAATGAAATAGGAAAAAACATGATTATAAAAAAGATCTTGGAAACCTGCCAAAGTGATTTAAAAATATATAAAAACACAGTGGAACAGAGAGGATTTGTATCTAAATTAGAAGAATTAATTTGCGAATTTAAACAACAGAATATTTCCCCGTTAATATTATCATCCAGTATTGATAGGATTGATGAATCCAGTATATTAAAGATGAAATTAGAAGATATTTCAATGGTTTATAGCCATTTTGAATCATATTTAGAAAATCGTTATATAGATAATGAGGACCATCTAAATCTTTTAATAGAGCATATAGATAAATCTAAATTTATTGAGGATGCTGAGATATGGATTGATGGTTTTCATGTATTTACACCACAAACTTTAAGAATAATAGAAAAACTCATGTCTAGAGCAAGGGAAGTTCATATTACATTCACATTGGAATTAGAAGGTAAAGACAGTGATAAAAATCTATTTGAACCTACTAAAAATACATATTTAAAAATAAAAGAAATAGCAGAGAAATTAAATATTGAGGAAAAAATTATAAATCTGGATTTAGAAAAAAGACCAATTACAAATAAAGTAAAGGAAATTATGCATATTGAATCAGAATTTTTTAGATATCCATATAGACAATATGAAGACGAAATTGAAAATTTAAAAGTATTTTCCAGTGAAAATCCATATTCTGAAATAGAAAATGTTGCTGCTGAAATTATAAGATTGGCCAGGGAGAGAAAATATAGATTTAATGATATGGCAGTGGTAACAGGAGATTTGGAATCCTATGATGCCATTATTAAACGGGTTTTTGAGGAATATGGTATACCATATTTTATGGATGAAAAGAGAAGTATTATGAATAATCCTATTATAGAATTAATTCTAGCCAGTCTGGAGATTATCATTAGAAATTATAGGTATCAGGATATTTTTAAATTAATTAAAACAGGTTTTACTAATTTAACCATAGATGAGGGGGAAATTATAGAAAATTATGCTCTCCAATATGGCATTAGAGGTAGTCAATGGTTAAATCCCTTTGTCAAGGGTGATGAGGATAAATTAGAAGAATTAAATATTATTAGAGATAAACTTATAAATCCATTGGCTAAACTTCGTAAAAAAATAAAAAAGAAAAGTACAACTAGGGAAATAACTACAGCATTATTTGAATATCTTCAGGAAATGGAAATTGAAGAAAAATTAAATGATTGGATAGAGGATTTAAAAGAATCTGGTAGATATAATTATGTCAATGAAAACACTCAGATATGGAATACAGTTATGGAAATATTTGACCAGATATATGAGATTTTAGAAGATGAACCTATAAATTTAAAAGACTATTATAAAATCTTGGAATCAGGATTTGATGCCTGTGAAATAGGTGTTATTCCATCCACCATAGACCAAGTATTGGTAGGAAATATAGAGAGGTCTAGAAGTCAGGATATAAAGGCTTTATTTGTAATAGGTGTGAATGACGGAATTTTGCCTTCTATACAAGAAGATGGAGGAATACTCTTAGACCATGAACGAAAGTCTTTAGAAGAAATTGGAATGGAACTTAGATTAAGTGGAGAAGGAAGACTTTTTCAAGAGAATTTCACCATATACTCTGCATTTTCTAAACCCAGTGGATACTTATGGATTAGTTATTCATTGGGAGATGAAGAAGGAAGAGCCAAGAGACCATCCATATTGATTGATAGGTTTAAGAGATTATTTCCTAGATTAGATATAGATAGTGATTTAATAAAAACAGCAGAAAGTCAATTAAATTTACTTGCCACAGCCAGCGGAAGTTTTAAATATTTAGTGGAAAATATGAGATTATATCTAGATGATAAGCCCATGGATGAACTATGGTGGGATGTATATCACTGGTATTATACAGCTGATGACTGGAAAGAAAATACAAATATGATGATTGAAGGACTATTTCATAAAAACCAAGTTCATTATATAAATCGCAGAAAGGTAAAATCCCTATATAATACACCTATTAAAACCAGTGTTTCTAGATTAGAGAAATTTGTAAATTGTCCCTTTGCACATTTTATTACCTATGGATTGCGGCCTAAAGAGAGAAAGGAATATGAAATACAAGGGCCAGATATTGGGAGTATATTCCACTATGCCATGGATAGGTTTGCCAGAAAGACCTATGAAAAAAATATGGATTGGATGTATATGGAAAAATATCAATCGGATGAAATAGTGGAAGAAGTTATGCAGGACATAGTCCAGGATTTTCAATATGGAGTACTACAGAGCACCTATCGTTATAAATATCTAGCTAAGAGATTGACTCGTATTAGCAAAAAAGCCCTATGGACTTTAATAGAGCATATAAAAAGTGGAGATTTTGTGCCTTTTGCTCATGAGATAGCCTTTGGTGAGGGACAATTTATTCCAAGTATTGTAGTAGAATTAGATGATGGAGAAAAGATTTATCTAGAAGGTAGAATTGATAGAGTGGATATATTAAAAGATGATGATGGTGAGTATTTTAAAGTAATTGATTATAAATCAGGAAATAAGGATTTTAATCTATCAGATGTATATTATGGATTTCAATTACAATTAATCATATATCTAGAGGTTATTTTGTCCATGAGAAGAAAGTCAAAGGATACAAAAACCTATCCAGCAGGAATATTTTATTTTAAAATACATGACCCTATGGTAAATACTCCAGCTAAGGCAGTGGAAACAGTTGAAAAGGAAATTAATAAAAAGCTAAAAATGAAAGGTTTGGTTTTAAAGGATATAAATATTATTAAGAGCATGGATAAAGATGTGGAAAGTCATTCCCAGATTATACCCGTATCTATTAATAAGAATGGAAGTATAGGAAAGGTATCTTCCGTGGCTACAGCAGAAGATTTTCAAAATTTAATAGACCATGTGGAAAGTTTAATTAAAGAAATTGGTAAGGAAATATTAAAGGGAAATATAAAAATAGAACCTTGTAAAAAAGGTCAACAGATTTCATGTAAATACTGTGATTATCAAAGTATATGTCAATTTGATACATTATTGGAAGATAATAAATATAAAAATATTCAAGAATTAAATAGAGATGAAGTATTAAAAAGAATAAAGTCTGGAGAGGGGGATAATATTGATGAAATGGACTAATGAACAAATAGAAGCCATTGAGGCTAGAAATAGTAATCTCCTAGTGGCAGCAGCAGCAGGCTCCGGTAAAACTGCAGTTTTAGTGGAACGTATTATACAGATAATTTTAAAGGATAAAATTGATATAGATAAACTTCTAATTGTTACCTTTACCAATGCAGCAGCAGGTGAGATGAGGGAGAGAATTGCCAAGGGAATTATAAAGGAATTGGAAAAAGAAGATGAAAATGAAGAGCATTTGAGAAGACAAATGACTTTATTAAACAAGGCCTCTATTACCACCCTCCATTCTTTTTGTATAGAAGTAGTTAAAAAACATTTTCATTTAATTGATATAGACCCTAGTTTCCGCATTGGTGATGTAATAGAAAGTGAAATGTTACAAACAGAAGCACTAGAGGAATTATTGGAAAGGGAATATGAAAAAGATAATCCAGTATTCATAGAATTAGTAGAAAGATTTGGTGGAAATAGGGAAGATACACCTTTACAAGATTTTATTTTAAAGGTCCATAGATTTATACAAAGTCAACCTAAACCATATAATTGGTTAAATGAAAAGGTAGAAGCCTTTAATTTAGATATGAAAGCTTTGGAAAAAAGCCCTTGGCTAAAGACCATTAAGGACAGTATTATAATCAATTTAGGAGGAGCTGTCAATTTACTGGAAGAAGCTAGGAGTATTTGTAATAGAGCCAATGGACCATATGCATATCTAGAGGCCATAGAGGATGATTTAAGAAAAATACCTGAGTTAATAGAGATTATTAAAAAAGATATATCAGGTTTTTATGAAAAAATAATTGATTTTAAACATAAAAGTCTAAGTAGAAAAAAACAAGAGGTTGATGAAGCGCTTAAAAAAGAGGTACAGGATTTAAGGAATAAAGCTAAGGATATTATAAAAGAGATAAAAGATAATATATTTGTCCTAGACCTAGAGGAGTATTTAGAAGATTTACAAGAATTATATCCACTACTTAAATATCTATATCAGTTGGTAGTTGACTTTGGAAATCTATATGGAGAAAAGAAAAGTGAAAAGGGTATTGTAGATTTTAATGATTTAGAGCATTATGCTCTTAGGATTTTAGAAAATGAAAAATCTGCTAAGGAATATAGAGATAGATTTGAATATATATTTATAGATGAGTATCAGGATAGTAATATTGTTCAGGAGACAATTATCAATTATATTAAGAGAGAAGATAATCTATTTATGGTGGGGGATGTTAAACAAAGTATATATAGATTTAGATTGGCAGACCCAACATTGTTCATAGATAAATATGAAAACTTTGAAACTAAAAAAACCGCCTTAAATAGAAGAATTGATTTATCCAAAAACTTTAGAAGTAGAAATGAAATTCTAGATGCAGTGAATTTTATTTTTAAACATATTATGAGTAAGGAACTTGGGGAAATAGATTATAAAAAAGATGCATATCTATATCCAGGTAGGGAATTTGAAAAATTAGATGGACCCTTAGTAGAGTTAAATATTATAGATAAGGATTTTGAAATTGAAGACGATTTGGATGAGGAAATAGAAGAACTACAGGATATAGAAGTGGAAGCAAGGATTGTGGCAAAGAGGATAAAGGATTTATTAAAGGAAGAAATATATGATGCTGAAATTCAAGGCTATAGAAAGATTCAATATAAAGATATTGTAGTTTTAATGAGGACTACACAAAATTGGTCTGATATTTTTTTAGAGACATTTTTAAATCAGGATATACCTGCTTATGCAGATTCTAATACTGGATATTTTGAAGCCATAGAAATCAATATGTTTATGAATTTATTGAAGATTATTGACAATAAAAGACAGGATATACCTTTACTAAGTGTTATGCGTTCACCCCTTACAGATTTTACTGTAGAAGAGTTAATAGATATTAGAACTTCTCATAGGGAAGGCAGTTTTTATGATGCCATTGAAGAATATATTAAAACAGAGGAAAATCCTTTGACAAAAAAACTAGAAGAATTCATATCCAAATTAAATAATTGGGCAAATGAAGCAAGATTTATGAAAACAGATGAATTTATATGGAAATTACTCATGGATACAGGATATATCTATTATATAACTGCTATGCCAGGGGGACAGCAAAGACAGGCCAATTTAAGGATTTTACTAGATAGGGCTAATCAATTTGAAAATACCTCAATTAAAGGACTTTTTAATTTTATAAAATTTGTGGAAAAAATAGAGAAAAGTAGAGGGGATATGGGTGCAGCTAAAATTCTAGGTGAAAATGATAATGTGGTTAGAATAATGAGTATTCACAAAAGTAAAGGTCTTGAGTTTCCTGTGGTCATTACAGCTGGTTTAGGTAAGAGATTTAATCTAAGGGATGTAAGTGATGATGTATTACTCCATAAGGATTTAGGATTGGGACCTAAATTTACTGATTTAAATTTGAGAACCACTAGAGATACTCTGGCTAAATTAGCCATGAAGGACAGAATAAAAACTGAAAGTCTATCAGAAGAAATGAGAATTTTATATGTTGCCTTGACAAGGGCAGTGGACAAGTTGATTTTAATGGGTTCCATTGGAAAACTTGAAAATCATGTGGAAAAATGGAGTAAAAAAATCAGTCCCTATATGTTATATTCTGCTAGAACATATTTGGATTGGATGGGAATGGTGCTTACTAAACATAGGGATGGAGAGGTTTTAAGAAATTTTGCAGGAATCCATGTTGATAATATGGATGTTATAGATGATGATTCTAAATGGGCCATTAATATATTAAATAGAAGAGATATATTATTAGAAAAACAGGAAAAAATTGATAAAGCAAAAGAAATGCAGAAAAGATTAAAAACAGCTAAAATATATGATGAAGTATTATATAATAATAGAATAAAAAAGGTTTTGGATTGGGATTATCAATATAAAAAATCCACTAATATACCTACTAAATTATCTGTTACAGAAATAAAAAAATCAAATATAAATAATATAGAAAGTATAAATTACAATATTCCAAGTCTAGTTAAAAAACCTAAATTCTTAGAGGGAACAAAGACCTTTACACCGGAGGAAAAGGGGACCATATTACATTTTGTATTACAGCATTTAGATTTAGACATGATAAAAGAGGATATGGACAGTACTGAAAAGCAGATAGATATGATGGTTGTTAGGGAGTTACTTACAGAGGAAGAGGCTGAAATAGTAGATATCTCTAAAATTAAAACTTTCTTTAATTCCCAATTAGGAAATAGAATATTAAAATCACCTAAGGTATATAGGGAAGTAGATTTCAATATTAAAAAGAAGGCAGAAGATGTTATTGAAGGACTTAACCAATGTGATGAAAGTCTACTGGTACAGGGAAGTATAGACTGCTATTTTCAAGAGGGAGAGGCTCTCATATTAGTTGACTATAAAAGTGATCATGTTCTATATAATAACATAAATAATATAGTCAGTAGATATGATATTCAATTAGAATTATATAAAGAGGCTTTAGAAAGAATAACTGGGAAAAAAGTATTGGAGACATATCTTTATCTATTTGATATAGACAGGGAAGTAAAAATATAAAAATAATAAGGACTATAAATTCGTATATGGATTTATAGTCCTTTACCTTATATTTATTCTAGACTAGTAAATTAGGGTGAAAAATATTATAATATAGTTTTCTGAGAATAATATGGGTTAAGGTAGGGAAATGATTTTTAAAAATAGGTAGCTATATCTATGTCAATCTGGAAAACCATATATTATTATATATAATATGGATGTATACTTAGTCATAAATGATTAAAGGAAAAATACATATATTACCGATATATAATATGAATATAAATAGATAATATGAGAGGGGAATATAATGATATTTAGAAAAGATATAGATATTCCAATTGATGAAAATATAATAAAGAAGAAAAAAATTCCCGTATTAACAAAAAATAGGGAATGGAAGCAAATTATTGAAGAAAGTAAAAATAGAAATATAAAATCCCTGTCTAATAATTTGGAAAAAATGGTGGCTGAAGAAAAGGAATTAAGAAAAAAGCTGAAACTTTATAATCAAGAAAAGAGAACGCTTATAAATAAAATATTACATCTATCTGATTTATTAAATTCAAAGGGGCAGGAAGAAGTACTACCTAAATTAGAAAGAAGTAAAGAGGAAATCAACAGATTAAATGAAGATATTGATAAATTATTAGAAGAAGTCCAAGATTATCCTAGGGAAATTGAAAAATTAAATTTAGAACTATTAAAAGAGACTATTAAGATAACCTATAGGGAAATGATTGCAAATAATGATACATTAAAGGTTGTTGATGAAGAAATAAATAAATTAAGATCCAAATTAGGTGAATTGATAGATGAAAAGATAGTATTGGAAGAAAAAATACAGAGATCCTATTCTTTTTTACATGATACTGTTGGTCATGAAGAGATGGAAAAATTAGATATAAAGTTTTTAAAATACGATGACCAGGAGAATAGAGATGATTAAAGGTTTAGGTATTGATATAATAGAAATACATCGAATTAAAAATGCAGTTGAAAAGAATCCCCGCTTTATTGAAAGAATATTCACATCAAAAGAACAAATCTTAATTAAAGAAAGAAATTATAATCCCAATAGAATTGCAGGTTTTTTTGCTGCTAAAGAAGCTACTTTAAAGGCCCTGGGTATAGGACTTCGGAACATGAAGTGGACAGATATTGAAATACAAATTACATCAGAAGGTAAACCCTATATAAAATTATATAATAATGCATTAAAAATAGCATATAATAGAGGGATAGAAGAAATACTCATAAGCATATCCCATAGTAGAGAATATGCTGTGGCACAGGCCATAGCAATATAGAGTAATGACCATATAGTAAGGAGACTTATAAAATCTATGTTAAATATTGAAAAAGTAAGGCCAGTATGGGCAGAAATAAATTTAGATTATTTAAGACATAATATTAGAGAAATCAGAAAAAAGATTAGTAAAGAAACTTTAATCTGTGCAGTGGTAAAGGCAGATGCCTATGGACATGGTGCCAGAATGGTAAGCAAGGTATTACTAGAAAATGGTGCAGATCGACTGGCAGTAGGTACATTGTCTGAGGCCATTGAACTTAGAAGGGATGGATGTACTGCACCTATAATGATTTTAGGTTATACACCCATTGTTCAAGTAAAAAGTATACTGGAACATAATATAATTTCAGCAGTATATACCTATGAACAGGCATGTGAATTTTCTAAAATTGCTGTTAATGAAGGAAAGACTATGAAATTGCATATAAAAATAGATACAGGTATGTCCAGATTAGGTTTTCAAGTGGAAGATAAGGATATCCAAGATATAAAAAAGATTTTTAATTTACCAAATTTAGAAATAGAGGGTATATTTACTCATTTTGCTGTTGCAGATGAAGGAGATAAGAGTTTTACCATAGAACAATTTAATAAATTTAATAAAGTAATAAGAGAATTGGAAAGTAGTGGATATAATATTCCAATAAAACATGCTTCCAATAGTGCTGCTACAATGGATTTAAAAGAGATGAATCTGGATATGATTAGACCTGGTATTATTTTATATGGTCTATATCCATCACAGGAAGTTAAAAAAGAAGTTTTAAATATTAAACCAGTAATGCAATTAAAAGCAAAGATATCCCATGTAAAGAATCTTCCTAAAAATAGGGGTGTCAGCTATGGTTTAAAATACATTACAGATGAAGAAAAAAAAATAGCCACAATTCCTGTAGGATATGCAGACGGTTTTACGAGAATGCTTACAGATAAAATAGAAGTGTTAATTAAAGGGAAAAAAGTACCCATAGTAGGTAGAATATGTATGGATCAATGTATGGCAGATGTTACTGGATTAGATGTGAGAATGGGTGATGAGGTAATATTAATCAGTAATATTGAAGATAGTGGAAATACTTTTGATGATATAGCCATGAAACTAGGCACCATTAATTATGAAGTAATATCCACGATTGGCAGACGAGTTCCTAGGGCCTATGTGGAAAATAATAAAATAATACATATACATGATAATTTGTTAGATTAACAATATTTTCATCTATTTGTATAAACTTTGCTGAGATTGACATAATTATAGTGTAAATATATAATAATCATTAAGTAATAAAATATATATTATACAAAAATATAATTTGAAATCTAATAAAAAAATTTAGATTTTTGATTATATTTTTGTCATAAGAGCCTTAATATTTATATATAATCATAGTAGGTATACAAATATGAATGAATATCTCTCTTCATATGTAAAGTATTAATACTATAATAATTTAATCTTTATTATAACTTTGGAGGTGCCCCATGTCTAATTCTAAAAAGATAGTGATAAGTCTTCCTGAAAGTCTACTAAAGGAAGTAGATTATATAGTGTCAATGGAAAGTACTAATAGAAGTCAATTTGTAAGAGAGGCAATGAAATTGTATATAAGAGAAAAAAACAAAATTAAAATGAGAGAAAATATGAAAAAAGGCTATGAAGAAATGGCATCTATTAATTTAACCTTGGCAGAGGTAGGACTTAGTTTAGATATGTCTTCCTTAGAAGATTATGAAGCAGAGATAGCGGAGAGTGAGTAAAGTGATAGTAAAAAGAGGCGAGATATACTATGCAGATTTAAGTCCAGTGATAGGGTCTGAACAAGGTGGTGTCAGACCTGTGCTTGTAGTACAAAATGACATTGGAAATAAGTATAGCCCTACTATCATTATAACAGCAATTACTTCCCAGATTTATAAAGCTAAATTACCAACACATGTAGAAATATCTGCATTAGAGCATGGGCTGACAAAGGATTCTGTTATATTATTAGAACAACTCAGAACTATAGATAAAAAACGATTATCAGAAAAAATAGGATTTTTAAATGATGAGATGATGCAAAAGGTAGATGAAGCATTATCTATAAGTTTAGGATTAGCGGATTTTTGAAAAAAACTTAAGTAAATAACTTAAGTTTTTTTGTTTTTTTAAAATAAAATTTGTTTTAAATATTTAAATATAAGTGTTAAATAGACATCTTTCTTTAAAAGCATATCTATAGTATAATAATAAACGATGACTAAAATGATGAAAATAAATATGAAAAAATAAAATACATATTATATTAATTAATAAGGAGATGAAGAGATGACAAAGTTTAGAAATAAGTCAATAATTACAATCATATTAATTTTAATCACATTATTAATTATTGGACAAGTGGTATATGCCAATACAAAGGAACCTGGTTCAACGGAAGATCCAATTGTTACATTATCATATGTAGAACAGAGGATTGAACAGCTGAAATACTATATAGATGATAAACTTTCATCAGAAAAACCTACTGAACCTACAATACCATCCATACCCAGCAGTGGCGATGGCTCAATGAATTTAGAAATAGTAAATTTAAAAACAGGTGAAAGACTTATTGGTAACTCCGGTACAGAGATTATCTTAAGAGGAGGAAAAGCCATAGCAATAACTAGTCATCGTGGTGGGTTATCAGATGTAACTCAAGGTAGAGATATTCAACAAAATGAATATATTCCAGATAATCATTTATTAATTGTACCAAGAGATGATGGTAGAGGTGTTTTAGCAAAAACAGAAGATGTAATACTACTTGTAAGAGGTAATTATATTATAGAGAGATAGAAAGATAAAGTTTTTACAAATTTAATTTTAAGGACTTCCCCTATGAAAATCAGGAAGTCTTTTCTATGATGCTATAATATTAATACGCTCATGTATAAAAAACTAACTAGGATGTAAATGTATCAATATGTACATAATATTTATAACAATCTATTCTGATGAAAGTTAATGAGGTGGGTGTAATGAAAAGAAATCCAATAATATTAGCAGTATTAATTTTAAGCATTTTGACATTAGGCATAACTATTGGAGATAGGGTTAAGGTAGAATCCAGTAATAAATCTGTAGATATAGCATTGGACTATGGAGAATTTGCTGATATGGCTGAACAATCGGATAAAGAATTGTCCTGGTGGTTTAAAAAATTTGCCAATCTAGGTATAGGACATGTTGGATTACAGGAAGAATCCCTAGAATCCTTGTTATTAGAACATAATGAATTAAAATCATATATGGGATGGGAATTTTTACAAGAGGTATCTTTAAATCCCAATGAATTTTCTGATGTATTAAATAATATTAAATATGAAAATATTAATGAACATGATGTTGTTATAAGGACAAGAAAAAAGGAGTTATTTGATTTTATATATAGAGGATTAAGAAGTCGATATAACAAGGGATATGAAATACTTTCTCAGAATGAGGATTATATCATATTGTTAAAAGGAGAACTTGAAGATGTCCTTTATGAACAAGATACAAAATTAGTAAATTATGAAAACAAATTATCTGGATTTAGAAAGAAACCAGTAAGTTCAAAAATAATGAATATAGGTTTAGGATTTGATGAAAATAAGATAGCTTTAATCAAAGAAAGTGGTTTAAAGGTATTACCAAGACCCTATACAAATCCTAAATGGTATTCAGAAAAATATATAAAAGCTGTTTTTGAAGACTTCAAGACATATGATATGGTTCCAGATGTTCTGATATCAGGCAGGCCAGAGGTTTTAGGTTATCCTGAAAATATTGATTTAATTAAAGAATATATGTTGGAAAATGATATAAAGGCAGCCATGATTGAGTCTTCTGTTCAAAGAGGACATTTAGAAGAAGAAGGTTTAGATTTATTAGTAAGAAGTTTAGATTATAATGCTGTAAGAACTTTTTCAGTATGGCCCTATATTCAAGAAAGATATAAATATTATAATTATGAAGGACCTGAGGAAATAGAAAACAGTTTATATAGGGCAGTTACAGAAAGAAATATTAGATTTATATATTTTAAACCTATTAAATTAGATGAAACTAATATTAGACATTATAAATTTTTATATTTAACTGAATTTGAAGAATATGAAAAATTATTTAATAGATTTGAAAAACGTCTATCAAACCATGGTATAACCATTGGTCCTAGCAGTACTATGAAATCCCATAGAGTGAGAATTGCAAAACAAAGCCTAATGAGTATGGGTATTGTGGCAGCTGGCATAATACTATTAGATAGTTTTATAAAAATAAATAAGAAACAAAAGTATATATTATTAATCCTAGGTACAGGTCTTATAACTGCTGGGTTTGTCATTAGACCGATGATTATGGATAAAATCTTAGCCCTAGGAGCTAGTATAGTATTTCCTTCATTGGCCATGGTATATTTTTGCAAATTATGCTTTAAATATATTCATAAAGATGAAGATGAAGAAAAATTATATATGAAAATCTTATATTCAATAAAAGATTTATTAATAATTTCAGTTATTTCTCTATTAGGTGGATTATTTGTAGCTGCAATATTATCCCATATAGAATATTTATTGGAAATGGATATTTTTAGAGGAGTAAAAATTGCTCAATTAATCCCTATTATCATATATATGGCAAGTTATATGGCTTATTTTGGCTATAAGAGAGATAAGGATGATGTAAAGGAACCTGGATTGAGGTTATCAGATATTAAAAGACTTTTATTAGAAGATATAAAGATTGTCTATATTATAATATCAGTAATTATTTTAGGGATAGGATATGTATATATAGCTAGGACAGGTCATGAAACAAAAATTCAACCTTCTGTTACAGAATTAATCTTAAGAAATATATTAGAGGAAAATATGCTAGCAAGGCCTAGAACAAAAGAATTTTTAATAGCATTTCCAGCACTGATGATTAGTATATATTTAGCTAAATCTAAATTAAGACATTTTATATTTTTTGGTGGATTAGCTACAGTAATAGGACAGACATCCATTGTAAATACCTTCAGTCATATAAGAACTCCAATATATATATCTGTTGTAAGAACCATGTATTCCCTATTATTTGGTATTATATTGGGGATTATATACATTCTTGTTTTAGAACTATTAATAAAAGTATATAGAAGGCTAAAGGATAAATACTATAAATATATATAAATTATTTTATTATATGGTTTTATCTATCTAAGCTTTATAAGGCAAGAGAGGAAGAAATAGATGAAGAATATATTTTTATTTGGGTATTACGGATTTGAAAATGCAGGGGATGAGGGTATATTACAAGGCATAGTAGAACAAATTACAAAACGAATACCCAATGTAAACTTGACAGCCCTTAGCTATAATGCAAAAGATACTATGGAAAAATATAATATTAATGCAGTCAGTAGGAATAATTTTAGAGGATTAATAAAGGCTATAAAAAACAGTGATGTGGTAGTAAGTGGAGGAGGCTCCATATTACAAGATGTTACTAGTAATAGATCTCTACTCTATTATCTAGGAATAATCCTATTGTCAAAAAAGATGGGAAAAAAGGTCATGTTTTATGGAAATGGCTTTGGTCCAATTACTAAGTTAGTTAATAAGAAATTATCAAAATATATTATTAATCAAATAGATATTATAACTGTTAGGGATATAGAATCCAAAGAAGCTATGATGGAATTAGGCATTAAAAAAGACATTATAGTAACTACGGATTTGGCTCTTAGTTTAGAGCCTATAAATAATGAAAGGGTAGAAGATATCTTTAAAACAGAGGATATTTTTCCCCATGAAAAATGGATAGGTATATCAGTTAGAGAATGGAAGGGATATAAAAAATATAAAGAAATAATTGCAAAGACAGCAGATTATTTAATTGATAGAAATTATAATATAGTTTTTATTCCTATGCAGTATCCTAATGATATACATACATCTATGGAAATTGCAGAAATGATGAAAAATAAAGCTAAGGTTTTAGATGAAAAATATAGTCCAAGAGAATTAATAGGTATTATGGACAAGCTGGAATTATTAATAGGCATGCGTCTACATTCATTAATATTTGCCACCATAGTCAAAACACCTATGATAGGTATAGAATATGATACAAAAATAAGCAATTTTTTAAATATAGTTGAACAGGAAAATGGTGGTAAGGTGGAAGAATTAGATATAATACATCTTTGGAGTACAATTGATTCTGTATTAAATGATTATGATGAATATAAATCTAAATTAGCAAAAAATAGAGAAAAATTAAAAGAAAAAACAGAAATGAATATAGAAATATTTCAAAGATTTATAGAAGAGGGAGAAGAAATATGAGAAAACAAGTGGAAATACTAGATGTCCCAATAGACATTGTTTCTAGTGAAGAAGCCTTTGAAAAACTCAAAACTTTTCTTGAAGGAGATAAATTAAACAAAGTCTTTACTCCCAATCCAGAAATTGTAATGATAGCCCAAGAAGATAGGGAATTGGCAAGAATTTTAAGAGAAGCTGATTTAGTATTAGCTGATGGTATAGGATTAATAATTGCATCTAAAATTAAAAATTTAGGTTTAAAAGAAAGAGTTACTGGAATAGATACAATGGAAAAGTTACTTACCTATTCTGCAGAACAATCAAAATCCATATATCTCTTAGGTGGGAAACCAGGTAATGCTGAATTAGCATGTAAAAATATAGAAAAAGCCTATTCAGGTATTAGGATTGCAGGTTTTCATCATGGGTATTTTAAAGAAGAAGACGTGGAAAAAATTATTGAAGATATTAATAAAAACAATTCAGATATTTTATTTGTTGCACTTGGTGCTCCAAAACAGGAAAAATGGATTGATTTACATAAGGACAAATTAAATTGTAAAATTGCTATGGGTGTAGGTGGTGCTGTAGATATATATGCTGGCACTGCAAAAAGAGCTCCCATTATATTCCAAAAACTAGGTTTAGAGTGGTTTTATAGATTATTAAAAGAACCATGGCGAATAAAAAGAATGATGAACTTACCAAAATTTTTACTTTATATTTTATTTAAAAGATGATTTGGGGGTATCTAGTTGAAAAAGGAATTTTATAATGTTATTATAGAGTATGTTGGAATTACAATCGGTTGTGCCATGGTAGCTTTTAGTCTAAACTTCTTTTTAGAACCACATACCATCGCTCCTGGAGGAGTGACAGGTCTTGCCATAGTTATACAAAAAACCATAGGAATACCCATAGATTTAACAAACTTAATAATTAATATTCCCTTATTTATTTTGGGATTAGTAGTATTAGGCAGAACTTTTGGAGCAAAAACTGCCTATGCAACTGTGATGCTATCAGCATTTATTAGATTGTTTATTATCTTATATTCCAATTTAATCATAACAAATGACCTCCTATTGAGTTCAATATATGGAGGAGTGATTATGGGAGTTGGATTGGGTATAGTCTTTCGATCTGGAGGTACTACAGGAGGAACCGATCTAGCAGGTGCCATATTAAATAAATTTTTTCCAAGTATCAGTACAGCTAAATTGATGATGATATTGGATTTAATGGTGGTAGCCACTGCTGGTATTGTAGAAAAAAATATAGAAACCTCCCTATACTCAGTTATAGCCCTATATATTGCTGTAAAACTAATAGACTTTGTTGTAGAAGGACTTAATTATGCTAAAGCTGTCTATGTTATTTCTGACAGTTCAGAAGAAATAGGACATAAGATTATGGAAGATATTGGCAGAGGTGTAACTGCATTAAAGGCTAGAGGTTTTTATACTGGGAATGATAAAGAAGTATTATTATGTGTAGTAAATCGTACCCAGGTAGCAAAACTGAAAAAAATAGCCTATGAAATAGATAAAAGAGCCTTTATTATGGTTACTACTATTCATGAAGTTTTAGGTGAAGGTTTTAAAGATATCAATAAAAAATAGGAGGGAAAAGTATTGAGCACAGAATATACAATATTAAAAGAAAAATCCAATGCAATTCGTAGACATATAATAGAAATGCTACACAAATCCGGCTCAGGCCATCCAGGCGGCTCATTATCAGCAGCAGATATAGTAACAGTACTATACTTTAAAGA
>JAAYNB010000127.1 GCA_012521085.1 Clostridiales bacterium
CAAATATATCTCCAAAGAATTAGATATATATTATGGTAGAGATTATATTATTCGGACAAAAGACACAGAGGCATTATATAAATTTACCAAAACCCAGCGTAAAATTATTTTAGAGGATGCTTTTCATGTCCCCCAAAAATCATTTATAAAAAATAAAGAGATATTATTAATTGACGATATATATACAACAGGTAGTACTGTAAATGCCTGTAGCAAAGTACTAATAGAATCAGGAGCAAAGTCAATTACAGTCCTGACCTTTGCTAGAGGTATTTAGACATCAAAAGGACAAATATATATCTGATAAAAATGATAAAAAAACTTACAAGGAGTTGATCTTATGGAATTAAGAAATTGTGCGAATTGTGGCAGAGCCTTTGCATATATAGGTTCAGATTTGTGTTCCCGATGCGGAGACAGCGACGAAGATGATTTCAAAAAAGTAAAACTATATCTATATGATCATCCAGGGGCTACTATTAGAGAAGTTTCAGAAGAAACAGGGGTAGAAGAGAGAAAAATCCTTAGATTTTTAAAAGAAGATAGAATTGAAATTGTAGAAGAAGATAATTTAATACTAGCATGTGAAAGATGTGGTAATTCCATTAAATCAGGAAGATTTTGTAATCCATGTGCAGCAAAGTTACAAAAAGAATTTAAACAGGTCATAGAACCCTTAGCGAAAAAAGAAGAAAAAGAACCTATTAGAAACAATCGCAGCAATAAAATGCATGTGGCAGAAATAAGAAAAAATCTAGGAAAAATATAATAAAAACTAAAGAATATCCTCTGACTTTCCGATAAGAATTATAAGACTATCTGAAAGGCAGGGGATATTTTATGAAAATTTATAACAATTCTAATATCACCAAGATAAATCAACTGTATAATAGAAACAAAAAAATAGAACAGACTAGCAGTACAAAACCTGAAAGAGACGAAATACAGATTTCTACAAGAGCCAAGGACTTTCAATATGCAATGAAGGCCTTTAAAAACTTGCCTGAAATTAGGGAAGAAAAAGTAGCCAAAATCAAAGAACAAATAGAAAATAATACTTATAATGTATCAGGCAAAGAAGTGGCTGATAAGATTATAGAGAGTATTATGATAGATAGAAAAATATAAAATCTATGAGAAAGTACAATGATGGGGTGAATTTATGATTGAAAAATCCCTTCAACAAATGAAGGAAACATTAGAAAAAGAATTAAAGATGTATAAAGAAATCCTAGTCCTAGCTAAAAACAAAACGGAGTTTATCAAATCAGGTCAATTAGATAATATAGAAAAGACCACAGCCAAGGAACAACAGTATATCAAAATGATGGGCACATTTGAAAGACTCCGCCGTTCTATTTTTGTAAATATAAGAGAAGAATTACAGATAGAAAGCCTAGATAGTATATCAGAACTATTATTACACATTGATGATAGCCAAGCCCTTTATATGGATAGACTGAGAGATGAGATATTAGATATTATAAATGAGCTTAAACAAGTGAATGAACTAAATGAAAAGTTGATTACAAAACATTTAGAATATGTTAATTTTAATATACAATTAATGACCTCTACACCAGAAGGAAGCCATTATGGACAAAAAGACACAGGAAAGACCAAATCCATATCTAGTTTATTGGATATGAAGATTTAAAAATTGATTTTATTTCCCCAAAAATAACGGAATATTATATATGGATAAAAAGGTGGTAAAATAAATGAGATCAACATTTTTAGGATTTAATGCAGCTAGATCTGGGATCTTTGCGGCCCAAAGATCCTTAGATATAACTGGACATAATATTGCCAATGTAAATACACCAGGATATAGTAGACAGAGATTAGAACAAGCAGCCAGTAATCCAATGCCCCTGCCAGGTAAACAGGGTATGCTTGGTGCAGGTGTAGACACACTTACAATAAAACAATTGAGAGATGAATTTTTAGATTATAAATATAGGGGAGAAGCAAATGCCCTAGGATATTGGAGAGCCAAACAAGAGGGTTTATATTATGTGGAATCCGTAATGGACGAATTATCTGAGACAGGACTTTCCACAGTATTAGATGAAATGTTTGCATCCTTTCAACAACTAAGCAAACCGGAAAATGCCAATAATCTATCTACAAGAGCATTAGTCCGTCAAAATGCAGAGAAATTTGCCAATTTAGTAAATCAAACCTATAACAAATTAGAAAAAATGGTTCAGGATTTAAACTTTGATATTGCCACAGCAGTGAGTTCCATCAATAGTTATGCAGAGCAAATAGCATTACTAAACAGTCAGATAGCAAGAAGTGAAATGAGTGGTAGTAATGCAAATGACCTAAGAGATCAGAGAAATCTATTAATAGATGAACTTTCCGAGTTAGTAGATGTGGATATAATAGAAGTAGGATCTATGGATGGAAATACTGGAAGAAAGACAGTAATACAGATAAATGGACAACCATTGGTATACCATGATAGAGCATATAAATTGACTGTTGATAAAAAGGAAAAAAGTAAGTTTTTTGAAGATATGGGCGTTGACCTAGAAGTCAATGTAATAGAATGGGAAAATGGCGGTAGATTAAATATAAATAGTATTAATGGAGAACTTAAAGCCCTGATAGAACTAAGAGATGGAACAGGACAGGGTGGAGCTAAGGGTATCCCCTTTTACATAGGCGAATTAAACAGATTTGTTGAAGTTTTGGCAAGAGAGATGAATGACATCCACAGCAAAGGTTTTGGATTAGATGGTGAAAGTGGATACTATATATTTACAGCCAATGGAGTTACATCAGAAGAGATGAAGACAATAGAAAATGATTCTAAGAAAAAAATTAATGCAAAAAATATATCCACATCATTGGATATAGAAGATTTAAATAAAATAGCAGCTGCCAGTGAGAGAGACCTACTTCCAGGGGATGGATCTAATGCACTGAAATTAGCAGAGCTTAGAGATGATTTGGGTATGTTTAAAGAGGGTAAACCTGAGGACTTTCTCAAATCCCTAGTATCCAATCTTGGGGTAGATTCCCTAGAGGCCATTAGAAACACAGAGAATCAGACTTTCCTAACAGCGCAGGTGGACCTAGAAAGACAGCGAGTATCAGGTGTTCATTTGGATGAAGAATTATCCAATATGGTGAGATACCAACATGCATACAATGCATCTGCTAGGATGATAACCACCATTGATGAAATGTTAGATGTGATTATAAACAGATTGGGAATAGTAGGAAGGTAGGGATGAAAATTGCGTATCACTAATAATATGATGATAAACAACATGTTGCGAAATCTAAATAGAACAATGCTTAGATTAGATAAAAGACAAATGCAAGGATATACAGGAAAGAGGATACATAAGGCATCAGATGACCCAGTGGCCACTTCTAGAGTATTAAAGACAAAGGCAGATATTAGCCAATTAAAACAATATCAAAAAAATGTAGATGATGCTGTTTCTTGGTTAGAAAATACAGAATCCTCAGTAGAAAATATAAATAAAGCAGTACACAGAATTAGAGATATAGCAGTCCAAGCAGCAAATGGAGTCTTGACAGCAGAAGAAACACAAAAAATTAATGAAGAAATAAAGCAACTAAAGGAACAAATCATCAGCCTAGGAAATACAACCTATGGCAGTAGTTATATATTTTCAGGTAAAAAAATAGACCAACCACTATTAGACCAATTTGGAAACTACAATGTGGATTTAAAAGATTATATAAACACACATATAGTAGATGATAAAAAAAATATTCAAGTAGGTTCTAGAGAAAATATAGGAGTAAATACCCTAGGATTTGAAATATTTGAAGGATTTGAAAAGCCTGTGATATATAGTAATATGGTAGGTAATAATGATATTGTACTCACTTTGCCTAATGGAGAAGAAATAGATACTAAGACTTCAAATCCAGAAAAAGCTCTTGAAAAACTTAAGGAAATGTCACA
>JAAYNB010000128.1 GCA_012521085.1 Clostridiales bacterium
ACTTCTTTTTCCCTCTGTCCTTGGAATATGGGAAGAGCATGTTTTCTCTTATATTCTAAAACATCTAGGACAGCATTTAATCGTCTTTCAAATATCTTAACAAGTTCTTTATCACATTTATCTATAATATTTCTAGCCTCTTCTAAGTCTTTCAATGTACTAATCCTCCATTAATTTACTTTTAAGCATATTATAAATCTCTAATTCTTCATCATATGTGGCCTTTTTGCCAGTCCATATTTCAAAGGAAGATAGTCCTTGATAAACCAACATGGGTAGGCCATTTATTGTTTTGGTACCTAATTCTTTTCCAATTTGGAGCAATTTGGTTTCAAAGGGATTGTAAATCACATCATATACTAATTTTGAATTTTTAATTACATTTAAATTCACCGGTGATTTATCCATATGAGGATACATTCCCACAGATGTAGTATTGATTATAATATCAAAATTTCCATCTATATTATTTAATGGACAGATATTTACTGGACTTTTATAGAGTTTTTCCAATTCAGATTTAAGTTTATTAGCTCTATCTATACTTCTATTGGCAATGGTCAAATTTCCATGGGATTTTATAATTTCAGATGCAATGACCTTTCCAGCACCACCAGCTCCCAGTAATAAGACATTACTGTCTCTAATATTTATATCTATTTTTTCAATGGATTTTGTAAATCCAATTCCGTCTGTATTATATCCTATAAATCTACCATCTAAATTTTTTACAGTATTTACAGCACCATATTCCATGGCTAGAGGGTCTATTTCATCTAGATATTCCATTATATTTTCTTTATGTGGAATAGTCACATTGAAACCATGGAAATTATTTTTAAGTAAATCCATACTATGACCTAGGGATTCGGTGGTTATATGTAATGGTATATAAATAGCATTTATATTTCTTTTATTTATAAAATAATTTTGGAATACAGGAGATAGACTGTGGGATATGGGATCCCCTATAACAGCAAAAAATTTTGTTTCATTATTAATATTAATATTATTTTTCATTTTCCATCATCCTATTTAAAATATGGAAGAAACCAGGGAAGGAAATATCCACACATTTTGGATTGTCAATTTCCACACCTTCTTCACTTACTATACCTGCTATGGCTAGAGCCATGGCAATTCTATGGTCATTATAGCTTTTAATACTTCCACCCTTTAGGGTGTTTTTACCATAAATTATCATACCATCTGGAGTTTCATCCACATGGGCACCAATTTTATTTAGATTATTTACCATTGCATGGATTCTATCACATTCTTTTACCTTTAATTCCTCTGCATCACGGATGACTGTTCTGCCTTTTGCCAGACTGGCTGCAACTGCTATTATAGGTATTTCATCTATTAAAGTTGGTATTATCTCTCCACCAATTTCTATACCTTTTAATTCAGAACTGGTAATATATATATCTGCCATAGGTTCACCATTTACATTTCTTTCATTTAATATTTGTATATTGGCTCCCATTTTTTCTAATACATGTATAATTCCAGTACGTGTAGGATTCATCCCCACATCTTCTATAGTGATTTCACTATCTTTGGCAATAGCTCCTAGTACTAGGAAAAATGCAGCAGAGGAGATATCACCAGGTACATATATTTCTCTACCATGGAGTTTTTCAACAGGACTAGATGTTATGGACAGATTATCTATTTTAATATTTCCACCCATATAATTTAACATACGTTCAGTATGATCTCTGGATTTTTTAGGCTCTA
>JAAYNB010000129.1 GCA_012521085.1 Clostridiales bacterium
AAAGAGCAGAGGATTTATTAAATGGAGTCTTAGGTGAAGAATTAAGAAAACAATTTGATTCTACTTTAATTCGCTTCCCAGGTGGTTCCTTTGGAGATAAAAAAGCCAGTGCTCGTAAAGCTGTTTTAGAAAATGGATATAAATATGTTGATTGGAATGTTTTAAATGGAGATGCAGAAGGTGTTAATCTTTCAGCGGACAAGCTAGTAGCTAGATTCAAACAAACACTTAGAAATCAAGATAGTGCTGTTATCTTAATGCATGATCATGATGCTAAAGAAACTACAGCAGAGGCTCTACCTGAAATAATTGAGTATCTGCAGTCAGAAGGATATACTTTTAAGACTTTAGCAGATTTTAATTTTCAATATTAAATGGACAAGCCATGAATTACAAAATTATAATCCATGGCTTTTATTTATTACTTCTGTTGATGGTCTTTTATATAATGTATATAAAAACCATATTGTCAATACACTACCTTTAAATATACTGCTGACACTGATACTTAACCATATACCATTTAAACCTAAGAAAGTATATCTGGAAAGTAAAATTGCAGAAGGTATTCTAAGACCATTAAATATAATTCCCACTACAGAAGGGGGAACTGTCTTTCCTAGACCATTAAAGGCCCCAGCAGATACAATTTCTATAGTCATAAATATTTGTGATATGCTTAATATTTTCAGATAAACTACTCCCATAGAAATGGTTTCTGGTTCACTGATGAATACTTTGAAAATTGATCCTCCAAAGAAAAATAACAAAAATGTGGCCAATATACCTACAACACTTACAATTTTTAATCCCATAAAATAACCTTCTTTAATCCTGTCCCATTTCTTTGCACCATAATTTTGTCCCACAAAAGCACTTATAGCAGTGGCAAAACCCTCAGCTGTCATCCAAGAAATTGATTCTATTTGTGCACCAATATTTTGTACAGCAATGGGTACAGGACCCCAGGATGCAACAACTTTTGTAATAATCATTGCAAAAAAAGTAAAGAGTCCACTTTGCAGACCAGTAGGAAGACCTAATTTAATTATTTTTTTCATATGTTCTCTATCCGGTTTTGTTAATAAATATAAGTTTTTAAATATATCATCTTCAGATTTTATAATATAGTATATAAAAGAACAACTTACTACAAACTGTGCAAATATTGTTGCTATGGCTGCTCCCTTTACTCCCATGGCCGGAAAAGGACCTATACCAAATATGAGTATTGGGTCTAAGACAATATTTGTAAACAAACCAATGGCATTTAACTTAAAAGGAGTCCTACTATTGCCATATCCATTTAAAATTCCTGTAAATACTGGATTTAGAAAGTAAAAAATTATACCAAAAGAAATTATAACTAGATATGATATGGCCATCTCTATTACTTCTTTATCTTCTATACCAAAAAAATCTATTAGTGAATTTCTAAAAATTATTAATATAAGACTGTATATAATTCCTAAAAGTACTACTAATTGAATAGCGTGTTTTATATAAGTCCTGGCCTCATCCCTATTTTCCCTACCAATAGATTGGGCAACTCCCACCTCTGCACCTATTTTAGGAATAACTATTAGAGCAAATGCCAACCAAGGGAAAAAACCTGCAGTACCCACAGCGGCTACTGCATTACTGCCCAGTCTACCAATCCAAATCATATCTATCATACTATAGGCCATATGGATAAATGAAGTACCCATAATGGGGATTGCTAAACTTATTAAAACCTGTGCAATATTACCTTGAGTCAATTTATTTTCTCTGTTCAATCAAATTTTCCTTCCCTTCAGTAATAAAATAAATTTAACCTAATAAACTGGCCACATTGTCTAACATCTTTCTAATAGGTAAATTATATGGACATTTAGTTTCACATTTTCCACATTTTATACAATCTGATGCTTTCTTAGGTAGTGCATTATATCTATTCATAGCCCAATTTTCTAAATCATATCTTGTGTAATAACCTTCCATTAAAAACTGTGTTGGAATATCAACTCCCTCAGGACATGGTAGACAATACCCACATCTTCTACAAAATTCTGTCCCTAATTCATGGGCCAATTGACTTAGTCTTTCTTTTTCCTCCCTATTTAATGGTTTAAAGTTTTTCGCAACTTCTATATTTTCTAAAACTTGATTTGGATTATCCATACCTGGTATTATTACAGAAATATGAGGATTTTCCAATATATATCTCAGGGCTAAATCAGCTATTGAAATAGCTCCACCAGCAAGGGGTTTCATTACAATTACACCAATATTTCTTTCGTATGCTCTTTTAAACAATTCTTCTCCTTGCTTTTCTACAGCATTATATGGAAATTGGATTGTAGAAAAATCGTCAGTCTCTACAACTGTGTTTAATATATTTACATCATGACTACTAATACCTATATGCTTTATTTTTCCTTCTTCCTTAGCCTCTAACAATGCCATATATGCACCATCAGGTCCCATAATCTTATTGTACTCTTCCATGGACCTTACATTATGACATTGATATAAATCTATATATCCACAATCTAAATTATTTAGACTAATATCAATATCTTTTTTCATACTTTCATAATCCCTAGCCATGGATTTAGTTGCTATAATCCAATTTTCCCTCTGTCCTTTTATACCTTTACCTATTAAAACTTCACTTTCTTCATAACCTCTAGCCGTATCTATAAAATTCATACCTTCCTTACTGGCTAATTGGATCAATTCTATAGCTTGATTTTCTTCTAATCTCTGTATTGGAATACCGCCAAAACCAATAGAAACTATATTGTATCCTGTTCTACCAAGTTTTCTAATATCCATTATAAGTCCCCCAATCTTAATTTAATCCATCAATTAAAAATAAAATAATTTTTAAATATATCTTTAATTATTTTATAACTAATTCCCTTTCTACAATACTATCTAAAGTTTCTGCAGCTTTTATTATAACATATTTACATCCATATTCTACTGTTCTATATTTATCTTTTAAAGGTGCACAGTCTATATCTCCCATTTCTTCTCTATATCTTTCAAATAACTCCACTGTCAATTCCTTGATTTTAGTACTTTCATGGGCTCTATCCTTTATAAAGAGTTTACTTAATACCATAATAGCTCCAGTAATTGCCCCACATTTATCTTCAATGGCCATACCTCCTCCAAAACCAGCAGCCATTTTCAGTGCTTCTTTATCTAATCCTAATTTATATACTTCATTTGCACCATATAAAATCTTCTCAGCACAATTCAAATCTTCTTTTTCACCAAAACCATTGGTAAGTAATTCAGCTAACATAATCCATCCCCCTTTTTACAAATTCATTAAATCATTAATTATATTTATTATATATTGTTCATAGGCCAATGTCATTTTTTATTTTAAAAAGGAGAAACTCCTTTAATCTAGAGTTTCTCCTTTTATAATCAATTTCCATTAATTTAATCCCAATTCTTTTCTCTTTTTTTCAATATGATCCACATAAATTTTATTGTTTACAAACAGCCTTTAATCCCTCTCCACATTCATTGACTGCCTCTGGATTTGTACGACCAGTATATTGCATAACTGCTGAAGTACATCCTCCTGATAGTACCAATATACTGTTTTTGATTAAACCCTTTGTTATTTTAAATATATTGCTACCACCCTGACCATATCTTGCAGTGGTACAACCAACAATTGTGGCAATTCCACGAATATTACCGTTAGCACTATCTTCATAGGAATTTCTAATCTCTTTATCCGACATGAAAAGGCCTCCTCTTTATCAAAAATAATATTTCCTATTATTCTTTCTTATAAAAAGTATTTTTATAAGAATATATAAATATATAGACTTTAATATATAATTTCAAATTTATTATTTTATCCATATCCATCACCACAAAAGTAAAGAAAGTGCTTTGTAATGATTTTAAATAAAATGTATAATTATATTTAGTATTGTAAATAATTATTTTTTGTTTGTTATTTTTAGATATACAAGGGAATATTTAAAGTATAATATGTAAAAATTTTTATAGAAAAGAGGCGATGGTATTGAAAACTTTAGAGGCTAAAATCATTCACTATGGACATAGTAGCGTAGCTGTTGAAACCCCTAATAGTTTTTTGATATTCGATTATTATTATGATAATCCTCTATCTCAAAAGGATAATAATGACTCTAATTTCTTATCTTATGAAAATTTAAAAACTGATAAAGATGTATATGTCTTTGTAAGTCATAGTCATGGGGATCATTTTAATAAGGAGATTTTTAAATGGCAGGATATTAATCCTAATATAAAATACATCCTCAGTCAGGATATAAAAGATTTTGTGTATGATAGCAAATATTATTATATGAAGGAATATGAAAAATTGGACCTTGGTGATATCCATATAAAAACCTATGGCACTACTGACAGGGGAGTTTCTTTCTTAATAAATACTGATAATATATATATTTTCCATGCTGGTGATCTCAACTGGTGGCATTGGAAACATTTTACTAAGGAAGAACAAAAAAGAGAGGAAGTTGATTTTAAAAGGGAAATTGGTCATATAATTGGTGAAAAAATTGATATTGCCTTTATCCCAGTGGACCCTAGACTTGAGGAATATTATCATCTTGCAGGTGAATATATTGCTGATAAATTAGAGCCTAAATTCTTAATACCCATCCACTTTAGAGAGCAATTTTCTATTTGTAGAAAGTTTTTCAATGTGGTGAGAAATCTGCCTATAAAAGTACCTTTATTTACACATATAGGTGATTATACATATGTATAATTGAAAATATAAACTGCCAGTAATTTTATAAATTAGTTGGCAGTTTTATGTATTTTATCTTGTTATGGTATTTATAAAAACATAATTAAATCCAACCTTCACGTTGGATTTTTTATATTTACAGAAATGTTATTATATTTTAATTAAATAACCTGACGTATCCACTTTTCAGTCCTTAATTTCCTAGTTGTAAATACCACCTTTGCTATTTCCTCACAAACTACCAATAAAACTACCCATTCCACAGGTAATTTAAATATATAAGAACCTAAAAAGACCAATGGTACACCTATAAACCACATGGTAAATGCTTCTACTTTTAAAGAATAAGAAACTGCTCCTCCACCTCTTAATATACCCACTATATTTACAGCTCCTATTATTTTCATTGTCATTGATATAGATAAAATATATAAGATTCTTAAAGCACTATTATATACAACATCTGAAATATTGAAAAAAGAAAGTATATATGGTGCAGTTAAAGCCAATATAATTCCTAATATTATACCTGTTATTACAGATAATTTTTGAAACCTTTTTACATATTCCATACTCACATGAATATTACCTGCACCTACTTGATGTCCTATCATTACTGATGCTCCATTGGCTAAACCAAAACAGAATACCATAAAAATATTTTGTATAGTAGTGGTAATCTGTACAGCCGCCATGGCCTGAGTACCTAAATTTCCGTAAGCTATGGCATATATAATCATGGCTGTTGCCCAACATAAATCATTGATAACTACAGGAATAATAGTCTCTAATGATTTTTTTATAAATTCTTTATCAATATCTATTATATTTTTAATTTTTGCTGCTAAAGGACCTTTTTTTATATAAATATATGATATTAATACTATGGTTTCTACAACCCTAGCTATTAATGTGGCGTATGCCGCTCCCTTTACTCCCATGGCTGGAACACCTAAAGCCCCAAATATAAAGATATAATTTAAAACTCCATTTACAATTAAGGATATAATACTTACTAACATGGGTGCAATGGTATCTTCTACACAGCGAGATGACACTCCATATACTAAGGAAATTGCAGTAAATATATAACTTATGGAAACTAATTTTAAATATTCTACCCCCAATTGGATTACATAGGGGTCCTTATTAAATAAATATATAATATTTTGGGGTACTTTAAGAGCTATAATTGTAAATAAAATGGAAAATATAATACTGGTAATTAAGCTAAATCCTAAAGTTCTATGGATATTTTCCCTGTCTTTTTGACCCCAGTATTGTGATATAAATATTCCTGCTCCACTTGTTATACCTATTATTAACAAATTGAATAAAAAGAAATATTGATTTGCTATACCAACAGCAGCAATTTCAACTTCTCCTAGCCTACCTATCATAATTGTATCTAATGCATTTATTGAAGAAGTTATTAGATTTTGTATAACTATTGGTATGGCAAGCTTTAATAAAGTATTATAAAATACAGAATTTTTTATTGATTTATCTTTAATATTCTCTGCTATCAACTTTTTCACCCTTATATAATATTTAAAATTTTTATTGATTTTAGTATGGTTTTTCTATATTAAGATATTTGTAAAATATTTTTCTATAGACAATATATTATATCACAATATCTCTTTTACAACTATCCTTTAGATTTCCTATTTCTAGAGAATAAATATTTTGAAATATACTGATTTATATATAAAAAACTATCCATTTTTTAAAATGGATAGTTAAAAATCATAATTATTTTTTTAGGCTTATTATTGCATCTAGTACTTCTCTACCAATTTGGTATTGTGGAAATATTTCCACTGATCTTCTAACATATTTCTCTGCTTTATCTAAATTATCTAAATTTAAATATGTGATGGCTATATCACATAAGATTGTAGGATTGTTCAAATCATGACTTAAGGCCATTTTAAAATATTTTAGGGCCTCATCATAATCCTCATTTTCTAATTTACTTGTCCCAAGATTTCCATAAGCTTCAATTATATATGATTTTATCTTTTCATTTCTTTTTATATTAGGATATTTTAATATTAATTCTTCAAAATGTTTAGCAGATTTTTCAAATTCCCCTTCTCCACTATATTGAATTCCTTCCCATATTAATTTATCAATTTCATCCTCATAAACTATGGGATTTGAATTTTGTGTTCTCTTTCTATAGGGATTATTTTTTGTGTTTTTTAAAGATAGTTCAAATAATCTTTCAGAAATAATGAATATTTCATCTAAATTATTTACTGATTCTATATATATTTCAGGCATATTGGTAAATCCTAAATATGCTCCCACCAGTCCAAGGGTCATGCTCATTACAATGTCAGGTTCTCTAGCTATTAAACAGTTTTTTAATAAGATTTTACAATCATTTGGATTTTTTAGAAAAATATATAATGAATAGGTTAATAAATCTAATATATTTATACTATTTCCCCATTTTTCTTTAGCCATATCCACATCCATATTATCTTTAATGGCATTTTTAAAATTTTTATCCAATATATTATATAATTTAGTCATATTCTTATTTTTAATGGTTTTTATACTATTGCTACATATATCTATAAAATTTAATAAATCCTCTTGTTTTTTCAAGCTAAAAGGTTGTGTATTCATAAGATGAGATATGGCTACTGACATTACAATATTCATACCTACCATCATATCTTCCCCATTGATTATACTAGCTTGTATACCTGCCATTAATTTTAAGGAATTAAAATCCCCATAATTAATAGCTGATAAAGGCGCTATAATAATGGGTGTACAATTTTTAATAAAATCTATATTTTTAAATATACTAATTTTATCTATTGAATAATTTATATTTAGATTTTTAACATCATTTGGATTCTTAAATTCAATTTGATTTGACAGCCTATTGATTATATCTATTGGATTATAATCTTGATAGATAATAAGTGATTCTGACAATACTATGCCCATCCGGAAATCCCTTTTGTTTCCTAAACTAATGCCTACAAATAATCCTTTTATCTTATCAAGATATTCAATATTAGATAGAGGTATTAATTCTACCAATTCTTCAGAATCCATAAATTCAATTACATCAAGTTTTTCTATCATATAATTATATAATTCATATAGCCTGAATCTATGCATTATTCTGCACCTCTTATATAAAATTTACTACTGTCAAATATTCTACATCTATGCTGTTCTTTCCTTCTATTATTATTAAATTTAGTATATTGACATTTTATTTTCCTAATGTTATAGTATAAAAAAAATAAACAAGCCTTTAATTTAGTACTGAGAGACTAAAAAGGGAGTCCACAACTCCCACAAAAAACAGGGAGGAATACAAATTATGAATTTACAAGGTAGACATTTTATTGACCCAAATGATTTTACATTAGAAGAAATTCAAAGTATTTTAGACCTAGGTTTAGAAATATACAAAAATCCCCTTGAATATGATGATATCTGCAAGGGAAAAATAATGGGTACTCTATTTTATGAACCAAGTACTCGTACCAGATTAAGTTTTGAATCAGCCATGCTTAGAATGGGTGGTAAAGTACTTGGATTTTCTGATGCAAATACTACTTCTGTAGCAAAAGGAGAGAGTATTGCTGATACCATTCGTGTGCTGGATAGTTATGCAGATATTTTAATAATGAGACATCCTAGAGAGGGTGCTCCTAAATTAGCTTCCCAATATTCTAGTGTTCCTGTAATCAATGCTGGTGATGGTGGACATCAACATCCCAGTCAAACCTTAACTGATCTTATCACTATACAATATTACAAAGGGGCTATAAGTAATTTAAATGTAGCCTTCTGTGGTGACCTCTTATTTGGTAGAACTGTTCATTCCCTTATAAGAACATTGACCAAATATCCTAAAATAACCTTTACATTGATTTCCCCTAAGGAATTGAAAATACCCCATCATTTAAGATTGGATTTAATGCAATTCCCCGACATTAAAATTATTGAAACAGACAGTCTAGAAGAACATATATCTGAAATAGATATACTGTATATGACTAGAATCCAAAAAGAAAGATTTTTTAATGAAGAGGAATATGTAAAATTAAAAGATAGTTATATTTTAAATAGGGATAAATTAGTAGGTGCTAAAGAAGATTTATTAGTGCTTCATCCCCTTCCAAGGGTAAATGAAATTAGTTATGATATGGATGATGAACCTAGAAGTAAATATTTTCAACAAGCTAAATTAGGAGTCTATGCCAGAATGGCTTTAATGGCTCTTCTTTTGGGGGTGACCAAATAATGTTAAAGGTTACAAGTATTAGAAAGGGAATAGTTATAGATCATATAACCTCTGGTAAAGGTTTAAAAATTTTTCAAAAACTTAATTTAGATAAAGTAGATACACCTGTAGTTTTACTTATGAATGTAATGAGTAATAAGCTAGGTAGAAAAGATATTATTAAAATTCAAGACCATGTAGATGTTGATTTAACAATATTAGGATTAATTGATCCTAATATTACAATAAATATTATAGAAAATGATACTATTGTGGAGAAAATGAAAATTGAAATTCCTACTAAAGTTACAGGTATGATTAAATGTAAAAATCCACGTTGTATTACATGGACTGATGATTATGTAGTACCTGAATTTACATTGGTTCGCAATGGAGATATACAATATCGTTGTAGTTATTGTGAAGAGCTTACAAAATATGAATTATAAAAAAACTTAAAAATTACCCCTAAAATCTGTAACTTGAGATTATAGGGGTTTTTCATATATTTATTCACTTTTTCTTACTGGTATTTTGTTAATTGAATTTCTATCTTTGAATAATTTATACACTTCTACTGAATCCAAATGTTTTACACTTTTGGAATCATATCTTCCCACTTTAAAAGCAAAGTCTACGGAAAATCCAATGGTTAAAACAGTAATAATTGTACCTATTCCCACTGGTCCTCCTAATAAATATCCTATAAATAATGCTATTGCCTCTATTGTATTACGTATCATCCAAACAGGTTTTTTAAACTTTCTGACCATACCTTCCATTAAGCCATCTCTAGGTCCAGCACCTAAATTTACCCTTAGATAAAATAAACTACCCCAACCAATGGCAAATATGCCTGAAAACAACATTATATATTGTCCCCATATTGTCTCTGGTGTTTTAATAATATTCATCATATCAATTATGTCGAAAAAACCACCTATAAAAATCATATTCCCAATACTTCCTATGCCTGGTATGGTTCCTAAAGCGTAGGATGTAAGGAGTATTACTAATCCAACAACTTGACTTGCCTGACCAAAGGTAAGGGGTGTGTGGTTAGAAATTCCCATATGAAATACTCCCCATGGATTCATACCTAAATCTGCATATAAAGTTAGTATATTTCCTAGTGCATATAGGGCAAAGCCTAGCATTAATGATAAAATCTTTTTGCCAAGCCATAACCATGGTCTTTTTACTTCGTACACTGTACTGCCTCCTATTTCATTTAAAATATTTAATTAGTTTTTATCCATAATATTTTTTGCTTTTTCTGTACAAGCTTCCATGGCATCTATTATAGTAGCCCTAAATCCACCTTTTTCCAGCGCATATACAGCTTCTATAGTTGTACCACCTGGTGAACAAACCTGGTCTTTTAATTCTCCGGGATGGATACCTGTCTCAAGTACCATTTTTGCTGCTCCTAATACTGCTTGAGAAGCATATTTATATGCTTTTTTTCTATCCATCCCCTGTAATACTGCTCCATCTGCCAATGCTTCAATAAACATATATACATAGGCAGGACTACTGGCACTTACTGCAGGTATGATTTCCATCAGTTTTTCATCTATTACATCTACTATTCCAAGACTGCTGAATATATCCACCACTAAATCTAATTCTTCACTACTTACAATTTTATTTTTAGTAATGGCTATCATACCTTCACCTACAAAAACTGGAGTATTCGGCATGGTTCTTATGATTTTTACAGGTTCTTTAAAGAATTTTTCCATATAATCTATATTTATTCCAGCTGCTATGGAAACTATTATATGGTCCTTTGTAATATATTCATTTATTTCTTCTAAAACTATCCCATAAATATTTGGTTTTACAGCCAATATAATTATATCCGTATTTTTTACCACATCTATATTATCTAATGCTTTATTAATATAAAATTCACTACTTATTTTTTCAACCTTAGAAATATCTTTATCACTCACAAATATATTTTTGTTTATATTATCAAATTTATCAATCATACCTTTGATAATAGCTGTAGCCATATTACCTGTTCCAATAAATCCAATGTTTTTATTCAATTTATCACCTCATTAATTATTAGGCCAAAAAATCGTGGCTTTTTCAGTACCTTCTAATAATTTAAATATTATATTTTCTTTTTTTCCATTGGCAAGTATCATAGGCGTACCGTAATTATTCACTTTTCTGGCTGCTTCAATTTTTGTGGCAATACCTCCAGTACCAAAATCATTTGTATCACCAATTTCAATTTCTTTTACCAATGCATCTATATCTCTAACTTCTTCTATTAAATTTGCATCCTCACAGGTTTTAGGATTCTTATCATAAATACCATCAATATCACTAAAGAGTATCAAAAGATCTGCATTCCATAAATTCGATGTTAGGGCTGCAAGGGTATCATTATCTCCAATTTTTATCTCCTCAACACTTACAGTATCATTTTCATTTATAATAGGTATTACTCCTTCATCAACTAAAGTAAATAATGTATTTCTAATATTTAATATTCTATGAGGATCTGAAAAATCTCCCCTTGTCAATAATAGTTGAGCAATGTGATAGTTATAATCTAAAAATACTTTTTTATAGGCATCCATTAACTCTACCTGTCCAATGGCACATAAGGCCTGTTTATAGTGCATATCCTGTCTTCTTTTCCATTTACCTAAAGTAGCCACACCTGATATTCTAGCACCAGAGGATACTATTACTACCTGTTTACCCATACCCATTAAATGGGCAACTTGATTACTAAAAGCTTTTAAAAATTCTCTATTAATACTACCATCTTCATTTGATAAAGTATTACTACCTATTTTTATTACAATTTTTTTACTGTTTTCAATTAATTCTCTTACCATGTCTATTACCCCCTAATATGACCGTCACCTGCAATAGTGTATTTTACTGTAACTAATTCATTTAGTCCCATAGGACCTCTAGCATGCATTTTTTGTGTACTTATTCCCATTTCTCCACCAAATCCAAATTCTCCACCATCTGTAAATCTAGTAGAAGCATTTACATATACTGCTGCAGCATCTACTTCTCTTCTAAAGAGTTTTGCACTGGTAATATCTTCTGTCAATATGGCTTCAGAATGCTGTGTTCCATATTTATTTATATGATCTATGGCTTCTCTAGTGGATTTTACAATTTTTATGGCTAAAATATAATCTAAATACTCCTCTGCCCAATCTTCTTCTGTAGCAGGTTTTACATCAATAATTTCTTGAGTTCTTTGGCATCCTCTGAATTCAACCAGTTTACCAATTCTATCTACAACCATTGGAAGTAAATCCTTTGCTATATCTTCATGTACTAATAATGTTTCACATGCATTACAAACTCCTGGTCTTTGTACCTTAGCATTTTCAATAATATCCACAGCTTTCTTTAAATCTGCACTACTATCCACATAGGTATGACAATTACCTTCACCTGTTTCAATGGTAGGAACAGTAGCATTTTGTACCACCATATTTATAAGATTTTTACCACCTCTAGGAATAATCAAATCAATATATTCATTACAAGTCAACATCTCTCTTACTATTTGTCTATCTTCATCATCAATAAATCCTATGACATCTTCAGATATGGTACTATTTTTTAGACCCTTTTTTATAGCTCTTACTAAAGCTCTATTAGAATTCAATGAATTAGAACTACCTCTTAGTAGTACACAATTACCGCTTTTTAATGTGAGAGCAAAAGCATCAACTGTCACATTGGGTCTGGATTCATATATGATACCAATTACACCAATGGGTACAGTCATCTTACTTATTACTAAACCATTTTCCATGGTCCAAACATCATTACTTCTCCATACAGGATCTCTTGCTTCTATGATGTTTTCAATACTTTCTATTATACCATCTATCCTTTGTTTATTTAGCATCAGTCTGTCAATTAGACTTTCTTTCATACCACTTTCCCTTGCTGTTTTAACATCCTTTGCATTTTCTTCCAATATATAATCTGTATCTTCTTTTATGCTAATTATGACTTCTCTTAGAGCCTGATTTTTTTCTTTTGAATTTGCAATAGCCAATTTCTTTGATGCCATTTTTAATTTTTTACATTCATCTAACAACATGGTCATCATAATCATCCTCCTATATTTATTTTTTAGAATAAAAAAACACTCCATCCCAATAAAGAAGGGACGAGCGTTTACCCGTGGTACCACCCTGATTAGCCCATAAGGCTCTCTCCTTGCGTAATTTTAACGAATTACCCTCGTATTGATTTCAATCATCAATATGCTCCAAAGCGGGTTCAAAAGGCTAGTTTACAGGTTCACACCATTCCCTGCTCTCTAAAAAACATTGCCTCTTTACTATTCTTCTTCATAGCATTTAAAATTTTATATTTATATTTTATTATATACTAAGAAAGAATTTTCTGTCAAGTAATTTTAAAATTATCTAAATTTCAGTAATTTAATAAAATAACAATTTAATAAAATAAATCCATAAATTAGAACTATATATGTTTTTATTTTACATTACTGGGTATAATGTAACTGTGGTTTATATGATTAAAAATCTTAACTAATGAAAGGAGAATTTAATTATGCAAAAATATGTATGTATTCCCTGTGGATATGTTTATGACCCTGAAGTAGGAGATCCAGATTCAGGTGTAGAACCAGGAACAGCTTTTGAAGATCTTCCAGATGATTGGGTATGTCCAGTATGTGGTGTAGATAAGGATATGTTTGAACCAGAAGAATAAAAAATTAAAAAAGTCCCAAAGTATAAAATTTACTTTGGGGCTTCTTCTATTGTAACAGGTAATTTGTTTTCTATAAATAATCTTTTAATACTATCCCAAGACTCAGATATACCTTCTCTTTTTAAAGATGACACTGGTATGACCTTAGAGTCTTTATCCATTTCAAGTTTCTCTCTAATGATTTTTATATGTTTTTGATATTTGCCCCTGGATATTTTATCTGATTTAGTGGCAATAACAATTTTGCCATAGCCATAGTGTTTTATCCAATCATACATGATTTTATCATCATTTGTCGGTTCATGTCTAATGTCTACTAATAATATAACTTCTTGCAGATTTTTTCTACTAGTTAGATAGGTTTCTATGACTTTACCCCAGGATTCTCGCTCTTTTTTAGAAACTTTTGCATAACCATAACCAGGTAGATCTACAAAGTAAAATTCATCATTTACAATGAAAAAATTAATTGTTCTAGTCTTACCAGGTGTGGAACTCACCCTGGCAAGACTTTTTCTACCTAATAATGCATTTAAAGTAGAGGATTTCCCTACATTAGACCTACCTACAAAAGCTATTTCTGGGAGTAAATCATCTGGATATTGACTTGGTGACATGGCACTAATTACAATATCAGAACTTTTAATCTTCATTATTTTCCTCCCTTATTAAAGCATGTTTTAAAACTTCATCCATATGTTCAACAAATACAAAATCTATTTTTCTCCTTACATTATCAGGAATATCTTCCAAATCCCTCTGATTTTCTAGAGGAAGTAATATCTTAGTAATACCAGCTCTATTGGCAGCTAAGACCTTTTCTTTAATACCACCTACAGGTAATACTCTTCCTCTTAATGTTATTTCCCCAGTCATTGCCACATTTTTATAAACAGGTATATTAGTTAAAGAGGATATAACTGCTGTGGCCATTGTTATTCCTGCAGAAGGACCATCTTTAGGTGTTGCTCCCTCTGGTATATGAATATGAATATCTAATTTTTCATGAAAATCCGGATCTATATTAAAATCCTCTGCTCTAGAACGAATATAAGAAATACCTGCTCTAGCGGATTCTTTCATTACATCACCTAATTGGCCTGTAAGAACTAATTTGCCTTTACCTGCCATTGGAGTCACTTCTATGGATAGTGTATCCCCACCTACCCTTGTCCATGCCAATCCTCTGGCAATACCAATTTCATCTTTTTCATTGGCCATTTCATATCTATATAATGGTCTTCCAAGATATTTTTCTAAATTCTTTACAGTTATTTGAACAGATTCAATTTTTTCCTCCACTATTCTCTTAGCAACTTTACGGCATAAATTAGCTATTTGTCTTTCTAGATTTCTTACTCCAGCTTCTTTTGTATAATTATTAATAATCATTCTAAGGGTATTTTCAGAGATTTTAATATTATCATCTTTTAATCCATGTTCTTTTATCTGTTTAGGTAATAGATATTTGGTGGCAATATTTAGCTTTTCTTCTTCTGTATATCCTGCAATACGAATAACTTCCATTCTATCTAATAAGGCTCTAGGTATTGTATCAAGAGTATTTGCAGTTGTAATAAACATTACCTTTGATAAATCGAAGGGTATATCTAGAAAATGGTCAGTAAAATCACTATTTTGTTCCGGGTCTAATACTTCCAATAAGGCTGATGCAGGATCTCCTCTAAAATCACTTGCTAATTTATCAATTTCATCTAATAAAAATAGAGGATTTTTACTACCAGCTTGTCTTATGGAAGATATTATCCTACCTGGAATAGCTCCTACATAGGTTCTTCTATGTCCACGAATCTCTGCCTCATCACGCATTCCGCCCAATGACATGCGGACAAATTTGCGATTTAATGATCTGGCTATGGACCTTGCTATGGAAGTCTTACCTACTCCTGGAGGTCCTACAAGACATAATATGGGTCCTTTCATTGATTTGGCCAGTTGTCTAATAGCTAGATATTCCAATATTCTTTCTTTTACATCTTTAAGACCATAATGATCTTCATCTAAAATTTCTGCTGATTTCTTTAAATCTAATCTATCTTTTGTTTCTTTCTTCCAAGGAAGATTTAATGTCCAATCTATATAATTGCGTATAACACCTGTCTCTGCTGAAGCAGGTGAAAGGCTTAGTAATCTATCTATTTCTCTTTCTATTTTTTCATGGATATCTTTAGGGAATTTTAGTTTTTTAAGTTGTTCTTTATATTGGGCAACTTCTTCCACAACACCTTCATCTTCACCTAATTCTTTTTGTATGGCTTTTAATTGTTCTCTTAGATAGTATTCTTTTTGTACTTTATTAATTTGTTTTTTCACACGTTGACTTATTTTTTGTTCTATTTCTAGTATTTCAATTTCTTCTAATAGTATTTTATAAAGTACTTCTAATCTTTCTATAGGATCAAAGGCTTCTAAGACTTTTTGTTTATGTATAGGTTTTAAGAATATATTTGATGCAATTGTATCGGCTAATCTTCCTGGTTCCTCTATTTCTAAAATAGTAATAAGTATTTCTGGTGAAATCCTATTACTTGCTTCCACATATTCTTCAAAAGCTTCTGTAACATTTCTCATTAATGCTTCTGTTTCTATATCAGTCTTTATTTCATTTTCATAATTAGGTTCTTCTATCTCTACTTCAAAATAGGGTTTTTCTCGTAATAGTCTTACTATTTTGCCCCTAGAAATCCCTTCTACTAAAACTCTTATGGTATCACCAGGTAATTTCAACATTTGTTTAATTTTAGCAACTGTTCCAACTTTATATATATCATCTAAACTAGGTTTTACAACTTCTGCTTCTTTTTGTGAAGCTAGAAAAACTAGTTGGTCATTTATCATGGCTTCCTCTAATGCATTAATAGAAATATCTCTACCTACATCAAAATGTATTACCATATATGGAAAAACCGCTAATCCTCTTAAAGGTATTAAAGGAATTATTCGATTTGAAACTGACACTTCTTTATCTTCCATCTTATCCACTCCTCTTATTATATTCCGCAGTTGTATATTATTATATATTTAAATCCTATCTATTACAATATTCTACCCTAACTTTTACTATTATACCATTCTATTTAGAAAAGAATATGTGAAAATACCATTAACATTCTATTATATTACATAAAAATAAGGAAGGATTATATATCTAACCTTCCCATATTATATGTGTAAAAATATGTTGGTACTAAAATACATATATTTAATTTATTATACTATAGTCTAATGTCATATTTTTTGATTTTATTATATAATGTGTTCCTTCTAATATTTAATGCCTTTGCTGAATGGGTTATATTGTTGTTGAATATCTTTAATACTCTTTTAATATGTTCTCTTTCAACACTTTCTAAATCTAAAGCTTCTCCATATATAATATTTTGTATATTATCATTTAATTCTACATTTTTAAAATATTCCACAGGCATGGAACCTGTATTTATTATAAGTTCTATAACATTTTCCAGTTCTCTTACATTACCTGGCCAATTATAATTTAGCATTATATTTAAATATTCCTTAGAAATTTTGATTTCTTCTTTACCTAATTTCTCTGCTAGATTTTTCATAAAATATTCAATTAGTAAAGGTATATCCCCTTTTCTCTCCCTCAATGGTGGTATATATAAAGGCAGAACATTTAATCTGTAAAATAAGTCTTTTCTAAATCTACCTTTTTTTACTTCCTGCCTTAAATCTTTATTAGTTGCTGCTATTATCCTCACATCTACAGATATGGGTTTTCGGCAACCAAATTTGGTAATAACACCTTCTTGTAAAACTCTTAAAAGTTTTGTCTGCATATCTAAGGGCATTTCTCCAATTTCATCTAGCATTATGGTACCACCATTGGCTAATTCAAATTTTCCTATATTTCCACCCTTTTTAGCTCCAGTATATGCTCCTTCTTCATATCCAAAGAGTTCTGATTCTAATAGTTGTTTTGGTATGGCAGCACAGTTTAATGCAACAAAAGGCTCATCTTTTCTTTCACTAAAATTATGTGTTGACTGGGCAAATAATTCTTTTCCTGTACCACTTTCACCTAATATTAATATTGTTGATTTACTGTTAGAAATCTTTTTTGCATATTGAATCACCTTAAAAAATTCTTTATCCTGACCTATGATCTTATCAAAGGTATAATATGCCCTATATTCATTTCTTTTTGGTGATGTCTTTTTAATCTTTTTAAATATATGCACAATTTCAACATCATCATCCTGTGAACTATATATGGGATTTGTAGTTAGAGTAGATAGAAATTTATTTTTATTTGCTTTAATATTGACCTGATTAGATACTTTACCACTGGCATAAATATCTCCTTTTAAATCATCCCATTCTTCAATAATATCTTTCATAGTCAATTTTTCTAATTGATTTTTTTTGTATTCTAGTAATTCCAATGCTTTGTCATTAAACAATTTTATATTTCCTTCAATATCAGATGTTACTATAGATACGGGAACAGAATTGAATATTCTTTTAATATGTCTATTGGTCATATTTTTGAATTCATTATATTGTTTTACTTTCATCATTTCTTCTATGGCATTTGACGCAGCTATGACCATCCCTAATGTATGTGGGTGAACTAAATCTGTATAACCAGTAAGGTCTAAAACTCCAATAAGATTACCATTGATATCTTTTATTGGTGCAGCTGAACAAGTCCATCTATGATATGCTTTTATATAATGTTCATCTCCTGATAATTGCACATGATTACCTGTTTTTACCACAATACCCATGGCATTTGTCCCTATATTCTCCTCGTTCATATATGCACCAGGAACCATTCTTAAATCAAATGCCTCCGATAGTATTTTCTCATCTCCAATAGCATTTAATATACATCCTTCACCGTCTGTCAACAAGACAAAAAAGTTGTTGCCCTTTACAAAATTAAATAATTGTTCTATATATGGGGAAGCAGTTACAATCATATTCCTATTTTCTGCAAATTTATTTTGTAATTCCGAATTAGTAATAATCTTGCTACTAAAGACCTGATCTTTTTTTATTCCCATCTCCCTACATCTCTGATGTGAAAGTTTAATTACAGACCTATAATCAGTTACTTTCATAAAACTTCCTCCCCCATAGTAATAAGTTCATACTCCCATTTTTTTACCTTACTATTCCAAAACAATTTATTTATACATGCATATGGTTGGTATATACCCATTATATCCTTTAAGGGAATCTTTAATAAATTACTAATGATAACCCTATTTACTCCAGCATGTGCTACAATTAATATATTATTGTCCTTAGTTTCTAATATTTTATTAACAATGGGCATAACACGATTTTGTAATTGATAGAAACTTTCACCATTTTTTGGTATAAATGTATCTATATTTTTTCCTCTTTCTTCATATTCATGAGGAAAATGTGATTTTATATACTTAAATGTCTTATTATCCCATTCACCTAAATCAATTTCCTGAAATTCTTTAACATATATTCTATCAATATTATTTCTATCTTCTAATATTATAT
>JAAYNB010000130.1 GCA_012521085.1 Clostridiales bacterium
TAGCAGTATTAGCTCTACCACATTACCACCCCTATCATTTATAGACAGTGAGACCATAGGTGCAGATGCAAAACCCTATGTGCAACTAATGGTAGGTCATGGAATTATAAGGGGAGATGACAATAATAGATTCAATCCTAGAAATACCATAACAAGGGCAGAAATGGCCGTACTAACAGCTAAAACCTATGATTTATTAGAAGATGAAAAAATAGTTATAGAAATACCAGCAGACAAAGAACCAGAAAAGCCAAAAGATGAAGATAAAAAAGTAACGAAAAAGGGTAAAATAGAACATATAGCCATAGACACTAGAACAATATTCATAAGAGATGAAAATGATGAAATGTTTATGTATGAAATTAGAAGCGATGCAGATATAATAATAGATGGAAGAAGTAGGTTAATCAATGCATTATCTAAAGACCAAAAAGTAAGTATCACATTGGACAGTAATGATAGAATTATAAAAGTAGAAGTAAATCCTAAAGAAGATAAGATTGAAGGCTATGTAGATAGTGTATTATTTGGAGATCTATATGATAGGATTAAAGTAGGAAATACTACATTTAAGGTATATGATGATGTAGAAATAGAAAAAGACAAAAAACCCATTAGCCTAGCAGATATAAAAGTAGATGATGCAGTAACAGTATATTTTAGTGATGATGTAGCTACTAAGATTATAGTTGACAATACATTTGAGAGCTTTGCAGGTATATTAGAGAGTAGCGTAGATTTTGGTAGATATCCATTTAGATTGACAATTAGAACAGTAGGTAACGAGGTAAAGGTTTTAGAAATAGATGACAAAGCCACTATTAGAAGAGATGGTAAAAGAGCAGACCTAGAAGACCTATCTAAGGGAGATATAGTAAGCGTAGAAGTAAGAGATAATACCATAGAAAAGATAGAAGCTACAGCAATGAACAAAAAACAAAAAGAGAAGGGAACTATTGAAAGTATCACTATTGGAAGTAGGAATATGTTGACCATATTAAATGAAGACAATGAATTAGTAACCTATGAGGCAAATAATTCCACAGTGGTATATATCAATGATGAAAGAGCCAGTATCTCAGATTTAAGACAACACTATGAAGTAGAACTGAGAATAGAAAATGACATTGTAACAGAAATAGATGCTAAAAAAAGAGCCCAATATAATACACTAGGTGGAGAGATAACCACAGTAAGAGATAGTGTTAATCGTATAATAGTGAGAAACTTTGATAGAAATTCCAGTAGATACGAAGATATCCCAGTGTATATAAATAGAGATACAGAGATACATGTAGGCAATAAAATTCAAACAGGAATTAGATACCTAGCTAGAAATGATGAAGTATTCATATATGGAGAATATGATGGAGATGATTTCATAGCGACAAAGGTGATAGTATTAAATTTAGATTAATATAAAATAAAAAACAAAGATCCTTCACAGTGAAGGATCTTTTCTGTCATCCTAATTTTATTTTCCAAATTTTATAAATACAAATACCCTAAATAGCTTGAAAACCACCCCATAATACTATAGAATAGAAAAAGAAGAATATAAAGTAAGATATAAAAAACATAGTACCCATATAAAACCTAGAGGAGGACCAAAATGCAGGAATATAACGAAGAAATAAGCCTGAGAGAACTCATAGAAATATTAATAAAAAGAAAAAACCTAATTATAATAACTACACTTATCTGCATCCTAGTAACGGGAGTGGTAAGTTATTTCATATTAGACCCAGTCTATGAAAGTAGAATGGTACTTATGGCATCACAATTTACAGATAAAGTAGAGGCCAGCCAATTAACTGGAGAGGGAATAGATAATTTACTAGACTCATTGTCAAAATACCCAACTATGACCCTAGAGACCTACCGTCAACAAATCAAGGCACCTAGGATAATGAGAGAGACCATTGGAGATTTAGGTCTGGAGGAAAAGTACGATATAGAAAGTTTAGCTGAGGATATCACTCTAGAAACTATTGAAGACACCAACCTTATTACCATAAAAATGGAACATAATAATCCAGAAAAGGCA
>JAAYNB010000131.1 GCA_012521085.1 Clostridiales bacterium
AAATATTAAAAATATAAAAGATGTATGGCATAAGATGGAAGAACCTACTTTTATATTGGCCTGTTCCAGCTGTTATGAAATTTTTGGAAAGTATATGCCGGAAATTAACTGTATTTCCCTATGGGAAATTTTTGATAAATATGGTTTACCATCAGAAAGCAGAAAAGTTAAAGGATATACTTTAAATGTACATGATGCCTGTAGTACTAGATATAATGAAAAAATTCATAATGCCACCAGAAATATAACTAAAGCTTTGGGTTATGAGATAGCAGAATTTAAACATTTAAAAGAAGAGGCTAAATGCTGTGGATACGGTGGATTAGTATATTATGCAAATAGGGATCAGACAGTGGATTTTATAGAAGATAGAAAAAAAGAAAGTACTAAAGATATGTTAGTATATTGTGCCATGTGCAAAGATTTATTCATAAGAGAAGGAAAAAGAGCTTTTCATATTTTAGATTTAATTTTTGCAGAGGATTTAGAAAAATCAGCTCTTAGAAAAATGCCCAATTTATCTGAGAGACATTTTAATAGAACTCAGGTAAAAATAGATCTTTTAAAAGAATTTTGGGGTGAAGATGCAATGGGAATTAGAAAGGGATATGATTTTGAAATAAATATTCCTAAAGAAATAATGGATATTATGGAAGATAGATTTATTTTAGTAGAGGATATTAAACAGGTAATAGAAAATGCAGAAAAAACCGGTGAAAGATTTTATAATCCAGAAAACTCCAACTATTTGGCTAAATTAAGATTGGAAGATGTAACTTATTGGGTTCAATATAAACCAGAGAAAAATTATATCCAAATAAACAGAGTCTATAGCCATAGAATGGAAGTGATAGAAGAATGAAAAGAAAAAGTGAAGTAACAGAAAAAACTCCATGGATATGCGATAAATGTAAAAAAGATTTGAAATTAAAAAAAGTAAAGGTACGTTATCTTGATGGAAATTTTGAAGTGGATTTAATGGCATGTCCAAAATGTAATAAAGTATTAATTTTAGAAGAATTGGCTACAGGAAAAATGCTAGAGGTGGAAAAGGGTTTGGAGGATAAATAGTTGAGCAAATTTAATCTATATGAAGATGATGAAATTAGAGATTTAATGGGAGAAAACCTAAGACCTGGAGGATTAAAACTAACTAAGGATGCTGTAGAATTTTGTCAGTTAAAACCTAAGGCAAAGTTATTAGATATAGGTTGTGGAATAGGTAATAGTATAGCGTATTTAGAAAAAAACTATGATGTAGATGTAATAGGAATAGATCCATCAGAAAAATTATTAAACATTGCCAGAAACAATCATCCTAAACTTGAATTTATAAAAGCCAGTGCTGAAAATCTTCCTTTTAAGTCAGAAGAATTTCATATGGTTTTAACAGAATGTAGCTTATCCCTGGTGGAAGATATAAAAAAAGGATTAAAAGAAATAACTAGAGTTTTAAAAGAAGATGGATATCTAATTATTAACGATGTATATGCCAAGGAAAATACATATTTAAAAGAATTAAAGAAAATACCCATCAATACTTGTATGAGAAGCTTACATGATATAGATGAATTAAGGTTTATTTTAGAGAATTACGGATTTAATATTGTCTTGTTTAAAGATTATAGTCAATACTTAAAGGAATTAATGGTAAAGATAATTTTCAAATATGGAAGTATGTCAGTTTTTTGGAGTGAAAATATTAATAATTGTATGGATATCAATGAATTTCAAGAGATGTTTAAAAAAAGTAAACCCGGCTACTTCACAATGATAGCAAAAAGGGGGAAAGGTAATAATGGACGAAATATCCTTTAAAATTTTTCAATTGGCATCAATGGGATTTTGTTGTAGTCAAATAATACTAAAAATGGCATTGGATGAAGAAGAAAAGGAAAATCCAGATTTAATTAGGGTAATGGGTGGATTATGTAATGGAATTGGTGGAAATCAAGGAACTTGTGGTGTTTTAATAGGAGGAATTGGGATTCTAGGCCTTTATGCAGGAAAGGGAATTGAAACAGAATACCCAAAACCTAATTATGGAAATATGGTAAAGGAATATATGGATTGGTTTGAGGATGAATTTGAAAGTATTAACTGTATTGATTTAATAGGAGAATATAATTTTAGCGAAAATATTCAATATCCTGTAAAATGTGGTGATATATTATTAAAAAACTATGAAAAAATAAGGGAAATTCTCCATAATGAAGATTATGAATGGGGATATAGAGATGATGAGTAAAAAATGATAAGAAATATCCATATGGAAAGAGGTATTATTGTGAAAAAGACACCTTTAGAAAATTGGATAATAAATAAGACAAAAATACATGGAAATAGACTGAGTTTAGAAGAGTATCAACTAAATAAAATCAAAGAAACAATCCAATATGTGAAAGAAAATTCTAGCTTTTATAGAGAGAAATTTAAAGATATTGCAATTGAAGATATAAATACAATTAAAGATATACAAGAATTACCTTTTACCACATCAGAAGACATAGGCAAGAACCCATATAAATTTCTATGTATTTCTCAGAAAGAGATAAAAAGAATAGTTACTTTAAATACCTCTGGCACTACGGGTAAGGAAAAGAGGATATTCTTTAGTAGTGAGGATATTGATAGTATTATTGATTTTTTTCAATATGGAATGAAATCATTAGTTCGTAGTGATGATAGACTTTTAGTTTTGCTACCAGGGGATACCTTTGGCAGTATTGGAGATTTATTAGAAAAAGCAGTTAAAGACTGTACAAAGCTCTGTGTAGTAATGGGAGTATTAAATGATGTGGAAGAAGTTACAAAAACCATCATTCAA
>JAAYNB010000132.1 GCA_012521085.1 Clostridiales bacterium
AAAGACAACTAACTTCATTTTTTCACCTTCTATTTTCTAAAGTGTGGATTGTAGTGCCTCTCTACCTCTTTCTATGACTATATCAGCTATTCTTCTATCGGCACCTATATGTTCTCCCATAATAAATTTAATATTAGGATGTTTTGCTTTAATTTTTTCTAAATCCTCTGGAATATCCTTTTTAATATGATTTCCTTTAAATAAAAACATGGGGGTTATAATGATTTCTTCTACTCCTTCTTTAACTAATTGGTCTATTCCCTCTTCAAAACTGGGTTCTGAAAGTTCCATAGAGCCATATCCCACCGCATCAAATTCTTCTAAAGGTTTTGATTTTATCATATCTACTACCTTTTCTAATATTTCATCAGCTTCCTTTGCCCTGCTACCATGGGCCAATACAAATAATCCTCTTTTCATTTTACTCCTCCTCATTGGATAAAAAAAATTCCACCTTTGGTGGAATTTAATTTATATATTATATATAAATATTATTACTTTTAAATATATACATTTACCCTCCCACCGAAGGCTTTTGTTAACTCTAGGTATGGTCTCCTGACTTATGGATCATCTTACTCTCGGCACCTTCCTAAAAATATATTTCAGTGGTCTATTGCCGATTTCATCCTCATTTACAGTAGCGGGGGCTGTAGTGGATTTTCACCACTTTCCCATTTCGTTTCATGTGAAACACCTAGAATTTTCATTATTTTATTTTATATTATAATCATATCAAAATATATAGAATTTTTCAATAAAAATTTGGCAAAGTCTTTTTACCATGTATATACTATATTTTATTATTTTTAAATTTTTATAAAATTTTCTTAATAAATTAAAATATTAATGCAATTTATCCTATGAAATGATAAAATAATATGTATTCGAGTATAAATTATATTAATTTATATATAAATGGAGGTTTATATATGAAAAACAAATTTTTAGCCCTATTATTTGTTTTAATTTTAGCAATTGGTATATATCAATATATACCATCTCATTTATCAACAACTTCTAATACAAATATGGTGGAGATTCACATACCTGAAGGTTCTTCCTTAAATTATGTTACAGAATTGTTGGCAGAAAAGGCAGTTATTAAGAGTAAGATGTGGTTTAAATATCAGGCACAGTCCATGGAAATTGATAAAAAAATCAAACCTGGTACATATAATTTTCATCCTGATATTGATATATATGATATTTTTGAACTATTGGAAAAAGGAAATCCTGATGAGCCCATAGTTTTAACCATACCTGAAGGTTTTACTCTATACCAGATTGCAAAACGAGTTGAGGAAGTGGATTTAGGTACAGCTGAGGATTTTATAAAGGCTACGGATGAGTATTTTGAAGAAAAGGGATATGATTTTCCAACAGAAAATTTATATTATAAAATGGAAGGATATTTATATCCAGATACTTATTTTTTTAATGAAAAGCAAAATGTGAAGGATATTGTAGATACTTTAGCTACTACCATGAATAAGGTATTCACTAATGAATATATTGAGAGGGCTAAAGAGCTTGATTTAACCATACATGAAGTTTTAACCCTTGCCTCTTTGGTGGAAAGAGAAGCTGCTAAGGAAAGTGAGAAGGCTGCCATTGCTGGAGTTCTTTTTAATAGATTAGAAAAAAATATGCTACTGGGAATTGATGCAACTGTCATATATGGTATTGGCAAAGGTGAAAAACATATTAATAGAGTTTTATGGTCCCATTTAGAAGACCCTTCTCCTTTTAATACTTATAAACATATTGGTATTCCTCCAGGACCCATAGCAGCACCTTCAAAAACATCTATTCATGCTGTATTATATCCTGAGGAACATGATTATCTATATTATGTATTAGGAGAAGATGGACATGTCTTTAATCGTACCTATGAAGAACATAAAGCTGATGCAGAAAAATATTATAAAACCTTAGAATAAAAAAATATATAAAAAAAAAGATCCCAAGACATTTATAGTTTTAGGATCTTTTTTTATATCATACTTTTATTTAATTCTTTTTTCATTTTTTCAATAATTTTCTTTTCCATACGTGATATGGTCATTTGTGAAACATCTAATTCTTTGGCCACTTCAATTTGTGTCTTATTATAAAAAAACCTGTCCTTTAAAACTTTCTTTTCTACTTCATTTAGTTTTTCCATGGCTTTTTTGATAAAATCCTTGTTTTCTATAATATCAAAGTTTTTATCTTTAATTCCTATAAGGTCACCCATTCTTATATCTTTATCTTCACCATCATTGTCATAGGTTAAATCCAATGACCTAGGTGTATATACTTGACTTGCTTCCATAGCTTCCATTATTTCTTCTTCAGTACATTGGAGATATTCTGCTATATCTTTAATTTTAGGGGTTCTTTGTAAAGTTTGTTGTAGAGTGTTTTTTGCCATATTTATTTTTTTTGATAATTCCTGTATTCTTCTAGGTACACGTATTGACCAGCCCTTATCTCTGAAATGCTTTTTTATCTCACCTATTATGGTAGGTGTTGCAAAACTTGAAAATTCATATCCTCTATCTATATCATATCTTTCAATGGCATAAATAAGTCCTAGGGATGCTACTTGATAAATATCTTCATATTCAATTCCTCTATTTACATACTTTTTAGATAGTATTTCACTGATATATAGATGTCTATTTATAAGTTCATTCCTAATTTCTATATCTTTATTATCTCTATATATTTC
>JAAYNB010000133.1 GCA_012521085.1 Clostridiales bacterium
AAAAAAAGAAGGGTGAATTCCCTTCTTTACTAAAAATCTATTTTTTTAATATCTCATCATTTTTTATTAATTCTACCTTGTCCAATCTCTCCCATGGCAGGTCTAAATCAGTTCTTCCAAAATGTCCATAGGCTGCTAATTTACTATAGATTGGTCTTCTAAGTTCTAAATCTTTAATGATGGCAGCAGGCCTTAGGTCAAAGTGTTTTTTCACTAGTTCCACTATTTTACTCTCTGGTACTTTAGCTGTACCAAAGGTCTCTACCATTATAGATACAGGCTCTGCTACACCTATGGCATAGGCCAGTTCTAACTCACATTTATCTGCTAGTCCTGCACCCACTATATTTTTTGCCACATATCTGGCAGCATAGGCAGCTGAACGGTCCACTTTTGTTGGGTCTTTACCTGAAAAGGCTCCACCACCATGACGTGCATATCCTCCATAACTGTCTACTATAATCTTTCTACCAGTTAATCCAGCATCCCCTTGAGGTCCACCAATTACAAATCTACCTGTGGGATTGATATAGTATTTAGTATTTTCATCTATTAGTTCAGGTGGAATTATGGGGTTTATAACATATTTTATTATATCTTTTTTAATAGTTTCTAAATCCACTTCTGGACAATGTTGTGTGGATACTACAACAGTTCCCACTCTCAATGGCTTGTCTCCATCATACTCAACAGTAACCTGTGTCTTTCCATCTGGTCTTAAATAATCTAATGTATTGTCTTTTCTCACATCTGCTAATCTCTTAGCTAATTTATGTGCTAGGGCAATGGGTAATGGCATCATCTCAGGTGTTTCATTACAAGCATAACCAAACATAATACCCTGATCCCCTGCTCCAATGGCCTCTAAACCGTCTTCCATTTCACCTTTTTTACTTTCCAATGCTTCATTTACACCCATGGCAATATCTGGGGATTGCTCATCAATGGATGTAAGTACTGCACATGTATCTGCATCAAATCCGTACTTTGCTCTAGTATAGCCAATATCTCTAATAGTTTGTCTAACTACTTTAGGTATATCTACATAACAATCTGTGGTAATTTCTCCTGCAACTAATACAAGTCCTGTAGTAACCACCGTCTCACAGGCTACTCTAGCATTAGGATCCTGTTCATAAATGGCATCTAAAATAGCATCTGATATCTGATCACATATTTTATCAGGATGACCTTCAGTTACGGATTCCGAAGTGAATAATCTTCTGGACATTTTAATATATTCCTCCTTTTATAATAAAAAAACCCCTTCAAAAAGAAGAGGTGTAAATAAACAATTTAGCATTCCTCATCTTCCAGAATCTATGTTCTGTGGGATTTAGCACCATACATATTTTCATATTATGGTTGCCGGATTTCATTGGGCCCTTCCCTCCATCACTCTTGATAAGGCATCAAGATTTTATTTAAATTTATCAACTAATATCATATCACCCAGATCTTTAACTGTCAATGTATTTTTAGTATTTTTCAATATGAACAAAATATGTATTATATTTTCCTACCACAATATAATCCCATAGCTCAATATCAATATTATAAGCCCAGCTATACTAGCCCCTATACTAATACCCAGTAGAGCATGACTAGAGGGAATTTTAAATAAACTAGCTGCTAGACATGCTGTCCATATGCCTGTATTTGGCATAGGTATTGCCACAAATAATGCTAGACCTAGAACACTATATTTGTTGATGATATCAGATTTTTTTAATGTTCTATTTGTTATTTTTTCTAGAATCTTATCTAAATATTTAATTTTCCCTAGAAATTTAAATATTTCTTCCATAAATAGAAGTAAAAAAGGTACTGGAATAAGACTACCTAATATGCCTAGTACTGCAGCTTGAATAGGATCTATCCCTAGAGAAATCCCTATGGGAATAGCCCCTCTTGATTCTACTAAAGGCAAACTTGCAATAAATAAAATCATCAATCTCATTATTATTTTATCTAAAATATTCCCCATAATTTCACCTCTATTTATTATATAAATTATGGATGGATATTAGACCTATCTAGAATATGACAAAGTACAACAAACATCGCTAAAGTATTGCAATTACTGACATTCTCCACGAAATTTGTAATAAACTTTTAATACTATTTAATAGAATTTGTGGTATAATAACTAATAAAATAAAAAGAACCAATAAAATAAAAAGGCATTAATCATTAAATACCTTTTAATGTAATTTCATTTTATCTGTTTTTCAATTAAAATGAATAATTTATGAGCTATTAATGCTAGAAGGGAGAAGACAGTGGATAAATTAGAAAAATTACAAAAAGAGATTAATAGTCTAAGGAATATTTTGGGTCGCTATTTAGATAATGACGAGGATTTTGAAAAAATCTTCGCGCTAAATACTCAATTAGATGAGTTAATTATTGAATACCATAAATTGGATAAGGAAATTTATTTTAATTTATAAAGGAGCATATTAAATGCTCCTTTCTTTTATTCTCTTTTTAATGGTTC
>JAAYNB010000134.1 GCA_012521085.1 Clostridiales bacterium
AAGTATAAATTCCTGCTAAAAATTTAAAATATCTCTTGAAAACAGGAGAAAAAATCATATAAAATAATAAATTAGGTCTAAAGTCCTTTAAATAAAATAACTACCATTATCTCATGGTAGTTATTATGAAAGAAAATAAAAATTTATTTTAAGTAAATATTATATTTGTTTTTTTTCTTAAACATCCTCATAATTATTAATGCAGCAACAACACTAATAAAGCTAATTACTTGGGCTATTCTAAAAGGTCCTAGCATCAAGCTGTCAGTTCTTAAACCTTCAATAAAAAATCTTCCTATTGAATATAACATTATGTAATATAAGAATATTTCTCCTCTATATTTTCTTTTTTTAGAATAATATAATAAAAATATAAATATGGCAAAATTCCATAATGATTCATATAAAAATGTGGGATGTACCATATTACCTTGAATTTCAATTGCCCAAGGTAGATTCGTTTGTCTGCCATATGCTTCCTGATTAAAATAGTTTCCCCATCTACCTATGGATTGTCCTAAAATTATGCTTGGAGCACATACATCTGCCAAGAGCCAAAAATTTATATTTTTATATCTACAAAATAAATATCCTGTCAGAACACCAGCTATAATTGCACCATGAATAGCTAAACCGCCCTGGCGAATTTTAACTATATCACCTAGATTTTGTCCATAATAATCCCATTTAAAAGCTACATAATATAATCTAGCTCCTATTATAGCTATAGGTATTGCTATCAATGCAAGATCTAAAATTGTATCTTCATGTATTCCTTCATCTTTAGCTCTAATTATGGCAATGATAATACCTAATAAGACGCCAATGGAAATAAGAACACCATACCAGGCCACATCTATTCCAAAAATAGTAAATGCAATGGAATCCATTTTTATCATCCTCACTTAGTTTGACTTTTTTATTTAATATGTGATAAATTATATTGAATATTTTTGGAAATGTCAAACCCAGATATTTTATATCATGAATATATAAAAATGATTAAGAGTGGTAATATAATACACCCTTAATCATTTTATTAATTATGTTGTAGGATTTATCTTTCTAAAAATTTCCTCTATCTCATTACCTAAACCACTCAAAGGCTTTCCGTCAGCAAAATCATTAGCAAGATTTTCAACTCGTGTAAACAAATCAGGATCAGCAGTAATAGCAACTTCATCTATATCTTCATCTGTTTCTTCTACTACTTTTTTGATTTCCATCTCCACATCTTTACCTAATTCACCTGTTTTATCATCTTCTAGGTCCACACCAACAATAGCTGTATTTTCAGATATAACTACTGTAGCGCTTTCTACCCCATTAACTTTTACAACTTCATCCACTATTTTTTCTGATCTTGTAACTAAATCCTGGTTTAAATTATTATCAGCTGAATCATTCATATTATTATTGTTGTTGTTGTTTCCATTTGTTGGATCTGTTCCTTGTTGTTTGTCTATTGTATCATCCAATGGTGCCTGTTCCAATGGTGGAGTTTTATCTTCTTCAGGTCCAGGCTTTTCAGCTGGTTGACAAGCTACAAAAATTAACATGGAAATAATAAAAATAGAAATGGCTATTAGTATTTTTCTATTTTTCATTTAATCACCTCCTGATTATAGTTTTACACAAGTTTAATTTTTTATTTATCCACTTAATTCATCATTATACATATTATGTAATGTATTTTATCTCTAATAATATCTACATCTCATCCAATAGTTCTTTAGTTTTGCTCCATAAATTAACTCCATCATTTTCTTTTTTAAAATTTATAATAAATGTAACAATAAACAGGAATAAGAGTATATAGGCTACAATAATATAATAGGCAGTGTATGTCATATAAAATACACTTATGGCAAGATAAATACTTGATAACAAATAACCTTTTTTCTTCTCATTAGAAAAGATTGTGCTTTTATATTTTTTTATGCTTTTATTTTTTTCTATAACTTTTTCTTTTATAATACTGTTTATTTCTTCATTGGTTAAAAACATATTATTATGTTCTATCATATCTAGTAATATATCTTTATTTATTAACAATACTTTATATTTATTATTTATATCTTTTACAAAATCATTGGATTCTGATGTAAAACTATAATTGGTGATAAAAATAGCTCTTTTAATTTTATAGTTGTTCATATATAGTAAAAATTCTTTTAAATCCTTTAATTCAACATTTGTATTCTTGCAGTATTTATAATAAATGAGTATTTCTTTATTATTATAAATACTTTTAAGTAACACAGAGTTATTATTACTGTATATCTGATTAATACATGAAAATCCTATTTGCTTAAATAGGTTTATAAGATATTCTTCCATTTCATCTATTGCTCTATTGAGTATTTCTTTATAAATTCTTTGTTTTGCAATTTCCTTCTTTTTAACTTTTTGAAATTTCTTTAGTTTTTTATTATGAATATATACATATGAGTAGTAGTATAGATATATTATTATGGAAGAAAGTATAGTTGATATCCATAATTTTTTTGATTTCATATATATGATTATAAAAGCTAAAAAGAAGAAAAAAACTTGTAGAAA
>JAAYNB010000135.1 GCA_012521085.1 Clostridiales bacterium
GAATATATCAGTAGTAGATTTAGATGGTCTATCAAGATTTATTGATGGTTCTCAGGGAAATATAGCAGGTAGACCACATTTTATAAAGGCTAGGGATGGGGAAAGTAATATTGCTCCTGATATAGTAGATAGTACTGTAACAGGAGAACAAGTAATTACATATGCAGCGCCTATCAGAAGGGATGGACAAGTAGTAGGAGTATTAATAGGTCATAGACATGTGGATACCTTTAGTGAAATAACAGATATGACAGGTTATGGTGAAAGAGGATATGGATTTATAATAAATAAAACTGGTACAGTAATAGGACATCCTGATAGGGAAAAAGCACGAAATCACTACAATCCTATAGAAATAGCTGAAAAAGACAGTACTCAACGGGAAATGGCAAATTTATTTCAAAAAATAATTGATGAAGAGGAAGGTATAGCAGAATTTGCATTGGATAATCATGAATACTATGCCTCTTATGCAGGGGTAAAAGATACAGATTGGATTTTTGTAATTGTAGCAGATAAAGATGAGGTCTTAGCCCCAACTAAAATGTTACAATTAAATTTAACTGTATTTACTATAATAGGAATGGTTGTAGCCATGGGTATCACATATTTTATAAGCAGTAAAATAGCTAAACCTATTATCACAGTAACTAAATATGGTGAAAAACTGTCTAAATTAGATTTTACAGAAGATGTACCAGAAGAAATACAAAATAAAAATGATGAAATAGGTATGCTTGGACGAGGACTTCAAATTATAACAGAAAGTTTGAGAAAAACTAGTATAGATATATCTAGAGCAGCAGAGTATATGGCTTCCACATCAGAGGAATTATCAGCTACAACAGAACAAACTGCCTCAAGTTCAGAGGAGGTAGCTAGAGCTGCTGAGGAAATAGCAAGGGGTGCAACGGATCAGGCTCAGAGTACAGAAACAGGTACTTTAAAAGCTGTGAAACTAGGCGAATTAATAGAAGAAAATTTAAAGGCTGTAAAAAATCTCAAGGAATCTGCAGATAATGTGTCAGAAGTGGTGAGAGAAGGCCTTATAGAGATGGAAGATTTATATAATATGATTCAAGAAAATGATGAAGCCTCAAAGAGAATACTTGAAATAATTTTAAGAACAAATGAAAGCTCTATAAAAATAGGTGAAGCAAGTAACATTATATCCTCTATAGCAGAACAGACAAATCTATTAGCATTAAATGCAGCCATAGAAGCAGCAAGGGCAGGAGAAGCTGGCAGAGGTTTTGCTGTAGTGGCAGAAGAAATTAGAAAACTAGCAGAGGAATCTACAAATTCCACAGTATCTATTAATGAAATCGTAAAAGAATTACAAAACAATTCGGAAGAAGTTGTAATTACAATGGAGAAAATATCAGAAGTAGTAAAAGAACAGACTGAAAAAGCTGTAAACAATAGAGAAAAATATGAATTAATAACAAAGGCCATGGAGGACACAGAATATAGAGTAGGTATAATAAATGATTCATCAAATGAAATAAATCATATGAAAGATGAAATATTAGATACTCTACAAAATCTATCTGCCATAGCAGAAGAAAATTCTGCATCAACAGAAGAGGTTACAGCATCTATGGAAGAGCAGACTGCAGCTATACAAGAAATTGCAGGAGCCAGCCAAGGATTAGCTGAACTAGCAGATGATTTACAAGAAATTACCAAAACATTTAAAATGTAAAAATTAAATCCCATAAATTCTAAATTGAATTCATGGGATTTTTTATTTTTATTACACAACATCAGAATTTTACATTAAATAAATATATTGAAATATCAATAATAGATTTTTGTTTTATTATTATTATTATAACCATGTTTAGATTTACTAATAAAATTAATTGAGTGATTTTAATAATTTTATTAAAGTAATCATTGATTTTATCCAGCCATCATATAAAGCAATGATTTAAGAAGAATTATTTAGAATGATAGCCATTGATAAGGTAGATTAGGAGCAATTTTCTATTATATTAATAAAACTAGGGCAGTAAAAACTACCCTAGTTTAGAAAACACTAGATCATTTTTTAGAGCATCGGCAATTTTAGTACATGTTTCTAAAGGGTGAGGAATTTGATTATTATATTTATTTCTACACATTAAATCTAAATAATATAACATCTCCATCTTGAACTACATAATCCTTACCTTCTAATCTAACTAGACCTTTTTCTCTAGCTGCTGCATAGGATTTGTGTTCAAATAAATCATCAAATGCCACTACTTCAGCACGAATAAAGCCCTTTTCAAAATCCGTATGGATTTTACCAGCTGCTTGGGGAGCCTTTGTACCTTTTTTAATAGTCCAGGCTCTAACTTCTTTTGGTCCAGCTGTCATATAACTAATTAAACCTAATAATGAATAGGATGCTCTAATTAATCTATCTAAACCTGATTCCTTAAGTCCTAATTCCTCTAGAAACATGCTTTTTTCATCTTCTTCTAATTCTGCAATTTCTGCTTCAATTTTAGCACAAATTGTAACTACTTCCGCATTTTCTGTTTTGGCAAATTCTTTAACTTTTTCCACATATGGATTATCAACACCACCAGCAATAATCTCATCTTCCGATACATTTGCCACATAGATAACTGGTTTCATAGACAATAATCCTAAATTTTTTAGAATTTTTTGTTCATCTTCAGTAAACTCTAGACTACGAGCAGATTGTCCCTTATCAAAGGTAGCTTGTAATCTTTTTAATAATTCTAATTCAGTGATAAGACTTTTATCGCCTTTAATTAGTTTTTCAGTTTTTTCTATTCTTCTTTCTACAATTTCCAAATCAGAAAAAATTAATTCTAAATTAATTGTCTCAATATCCCTAAGTGGATTCACATCTCCATCTACATGGGTAATATTACTATCCTCAAAACAACGAACCACATGTAATATGGATTCTACTTCACGAATATGGGATAGGAATTTATTACCAAGTCCTTCGCCTTTGCTAGCCCCTTTTACAAGACCAGCTATATCATAAAATTCAATAGCTGCAGGGAGTATTCTCTCTGATTGATATAAATCCTTTAAAAATTGTAAACGATGATCTGGAACAGATACTACACCTACATTAGGCTCTATGGTACAAAATGGATAATTAGCAGACTCTGCTCCTGCCTGTGTTATGGCATTAAATAATGTACTTTTACCCACATTAGGCAAACCAACAATGCCTAGTTTCATCTAAATCTTCCTTTCTTGCGCCTCTTTATATTACTTTTATACATACAGTAGAAATTATATCCTATTGGAGAAATCATATCAAGAAAAAACTTATTAGTATGTAAAACTAAATCCCTTGACTTTTATGGAATAATAATTGTATAATAAGTCATAATGATTTAGGTAAATATGATAGTATAAGTCTAATTAGATTATAAAATACAAATTTTGAAAAATCCAATATTAAAAATGCAATGAAGAGGACAGTAGTAAAAAATATACCTCTATAGAGAGATAATCCTTTGGCTGAAAGATTATTGGGGAAGTTTTTTATGAATATCACCTCGGAGCAGGGGATTTGAAATAATAGTAAAATCCTTCGTAGGCATATGTTATCATGTTTTGAGAGATAAGATATTTTTAATATCTTATAACCAGGGTGGTACCGCGGTTAAATTAATTCGTCCCTAATATTCTATTGGGGATTTTTATATTTTTTGGCAATACTTAAAGTAAAGAGATAAAATATTTTTAATATTAATTAAAAACTTAATGAAAATAATACATTTTTATAATTTATAAATTGTATTTAAATATTAAATATTTAGAAGGGAAGGGAATAAATGAGTAGATTTAAAACATTATCTAATGCATCTATTGCAGAGAGAGAAAAGATAATAGCAGAAAAATGGCAAGAAAATAATATATTAGAAAAGAGTATAGAAAATAGAGAGGGTAAAGAAAGTTTCATATTTTATGAAGGACCTCCTACAGCCAATGGAAGACCTGGTATACACCATGTTATCTCCAGAACTTTAAAGGATTCTGTGTGTAGATATCATACCATGTTAGGTAAACAGGTAAAGAGAAAAGCAGGATGGGATACACATGGTCTGCCAGTAGAAATTGAAGTGGAAAAACAATTAAATTTATCAAGTAAAGCAGATATTGAAAAATATGGTATTGCTGAATTTAACCAAAATTGTCGTGAATCTGTATTTTCATATGAAAAACAGTGGAGAGAAATGACTGAGAGAATGGGCTATGCTATAGATTTAGATAACCCATATATCACACTAGATAATGATTATATAGAATCAGTATGGTGGATATTGAATAAATTCTTTGAAGAAGGATATATTTATGAAGGACATAAAATACTACCATATTGTCCAAGATGTGGTACAGGTCTTGCTTCCCATGAAGTATCTCAAGGTTATAAAGAAATAAAATCAAATACAGTTATTGTACCTATGAAGAGAAAAGATAAAGATGAATACTTCTTAGTATGGACAACTACTCCATGGACATTGGCATCTAATGTGGCCTTAGCAGTACATCCTGAAGTAGATTATATTAAGGCAAAATACAATGATAAAGTATATATTTTAGCAAAATCATTGGCAGATAAAGTAATTGGTGAAGAATATGAAATCATTGAAGAAATGAAGGGCGCTGACCTAGAACATGTGGAATATCACCAGTTAATGCCATTTGTAGAAGTTGATGAAAAAGCATTTTATGTAACAGTAGCAGATTTTGTTACTACTGAAGATGGAACAGGAATAGTTCATATAGCACCTGCCTTTGGTGAGGATGACTATCAAGTAGGTAGAGAATATGGTCTGCCAGTAATTCAACCTGTTGATGAGGAAGGAAAATATACAACTACTCCATGGAAAGGTCAATTTGTAATGGACAGTGATGTGGAGATTATAAAATGGCTTCATGCAGAGGGTAAATTATTTAAAAAAGAAAGTATTTTTCATAATTACCCCCATTGCTGGCGTTGTTCTACACCATTGATATACTATGGTAAACCAAGTTGGTATATTAAAATGACAAAATTAAAAGATAAATTAATAGAAAATAATAATACTGTAAATTGGTATCCAGATTATGTTGGTGAAAAGAGATTTGGTAACTGGTTAGAAAATTTAAATGACTGGGCATTATCTAGAGATCGTTATTGGGGAACACCTCTTAATATCTGGCGTTGTGATTGTGGTCATATTACATCCATAGGCTCTAGAAAAGAACTGGTGGAAAGAGCTATAGAAGATATAGATGAATCCATAGAATTACACAGACCATATGTGGATGATGTTCATTTAAAATGTGATAAATGTGATGGTACTATGACTAGGGTAGAAGAAGTTATTGACTGTTGGTTTGACAGTGGTTCTATGCCATTTGCTCAACATCATTATCCATTTGAAAACAAAGATAATTTCCATGAGTTATTTCCAGCAGATTATATTTGTGAAGGTATTGATCAAACAAGAGGATGGTTCTATTCACTAATAGCCATATCTACATTTGTAATGGGTGTATCACCTTATAAAAATGTATTGGTTAATGATTTAATATTAGATAAAAATGGTCAAAAAATGTCTAAATCTAGAGGAAATACAGTGGATCCATTTGAATTATTCGATGAATATGGCGCAGATGCTTTAAGATGGTATTTACTACATTCATCACCTGCATGGACACCAACTAGATTTGATATAGAAGGACTAAAAGAAGTACAAAATAAATTCTTTGGTACCATGGAAAATGTATATAGTTTCTTTACACTATATGCCAATACTGATGATATAGATCCAAATGACTTCTTCATTGAATATGATAAACGTCCTGAATTAGATAAATGGATACTTTCTAAATATAATAATTTAGTCAAAGCTGTAAGAGAAGAAATGGCAGTTTATGATTTGACAAGAGCCGTAAGAAAAATCCAAGAGTTTGTTACTGAAGATCTATCAAATTGGTATATTAGAAGAGCTAGAAGACGCTTCTGGGCTACTGAGTTAACAGAAGATAAAAAAGCAGTATATAATACAACCTATGAAATATTAGTTGGTGTGTGTAAATTAGCAGCACCATTTGCTCCATTTTTATCAGATGAAATATATCAAAATCTCACAGGTGGGTTATCAGTACATCTAGCTGATTTTCCTGAAGTAAATGAAGATTTAATTGATTTAGATGAAGAAGAAAAAATGGATTTAGTTAGAGATTTAGTAAAATTAGGTAGAGCCACAAGGGAAAAATCCAAAATTAAAGTTAGACAGCCTCTACAAAAGATAATTATAGATGGTAGACATGAAGCAGTAATAGATGACTTAATTCCACTTATAAAAGAAGAATTAAATATAAAAGAAGTTCAATTTGAAAATGAGTTAAAAGAATTTATGGATTATAGCTTAAAACCTAATTTTAGAGTGGCAGGACCAAAATTAGGTAAAAAGATTAAAGATTTTGGGAAAGCTTTATCTGATTTAGATGCTTCAGATGTAGTACCTAAATTAGAAGCTGGAGAAAGTATTACCATAGATTTAGATGGAGAAGAATTTGAAATTGATTCAGAATATGTGATGATAAATATTTCTGCAAAAGAAGGATTTACTGTAGAAATGGAGAATAATCTATTTGTAATACTGGATACTACATTAAATCAAGAATTAATTGATGAAGGTTTTGCACGTGAGTTCATATCTAAAGTACAACAGATGAGAAAAAATAATGGTTATGATGTCATAGACAATATTAAGATTTATTTTGATGGTGATGATGAGATTGCTAAAGCTGTAGAAAAACACAATGACTATATTATGCAAGAAACCCTGGCTATAAGTATTGAAAGAGTAAATGATGATAGTCTAGAAAAACAAGATTTAAATGATCATGAGACTGGAATAAAGGTAGAAAGGGTATAATAAAAATATCAAGTATAAGATATTTGGAGGAGAAAAAAACATGGCTTATTCTATTAATGTCCTTAGGCGACATGAACAGAGCACTAACAAATGGTCTGGAGGTACTACTACACAATTAGCCATTTATCCAGAAAATGCAGAATACGATAAAAGAAATTTTTTGTGGCGTATTAGTTCTGCAAAAGTTGAAGTAGAGGAATCAACCTTTACTTCTCTACCTGGGATAAAGCGTATAATCATGGTACTAGATGGCAAATTACATTTACATCATGAAGGCCACCATAATATAGATTTAGATGTATTCCAACAGGATACCTTTAGTGGTGATTGGAATACAAAGAGTTATGGTAAGGTTACAGATTTTAATTTAATGATGAATGAAGATAGTGATGGTGCTCTAGAGGCAATTGGAATAAAAGGGAATGATTCCAAAGAAATTTTATCAAATAAATCAGTAGAAGCCTATTATTGCGTAAAGGGTGAAGTACAAGTTACAATCAATGGGACAGAATTGATAAAATTATGTGAGGGTGATTTTTTATTAATAGATATGCATGACCATGAAGAAATTGTTACCATCAAATTATCTAATCTTGAAGATATGACCACACAATTGGTCAGAACTATGTTAGATTACAAAACAAATTAACCTTAAAAAAGGTGGTAGTTTTTAAAACTACCACCTTTAATATAAAGAACATATTTATACAATATAATGTAATACCATATAAATATTACCATATACTTCCTTTACTAATAAATAATTATCAAATATTTTTGAAATATAATTAATTATATCTGCTTTTCCATATTTAACATTAGAATCAATTATTAATTCATAGATATCTACATTGACTGGATTCCAATTTAAATTTTCTAATATGGATCTCTGTTGAGAATTAATAAGACCCAGGGGTATAGAAGCAAATATATTACCTCCTATGACCTCATGAGCTTTCCAAAATTTATTATGCAGATTAAAAACACCACTTGTTTTTAAATCTGAAGTTCTTATTATAGCAAATCTTTCTAAATAATCTCCTTCATAATAATTTTTAACCATTACAGACTTATATAAGAAGACTTCTTGGGAAAATTTTTTGGTACGAATATTTAAATTTTTAGAATTTTCCTCAAAGGTATTAGATTTCTTTTTATTAATCAAATAATCTCTATAATTAATAGCAGAATCAGCTAATTCTTCTAATAATTTTATTTGCAAATCATGGGTTTGACTGTTTTCTAAATCCCTTATTATCCTTTTGATATTATAAAACCCATTGTTCATAGTAGTCACCATCCACAGATAAATTAGTTTTATATTAATATTATAACTTGTTTAGGTATAAATACAAATAAAGTTAACAGAGATTTCAAAAAAATATTGCAAATGGAATTAAAATTCTATATAATAGGTCTAATTAACTAAGATTACTAGACTAAGAATATTTATGAATAGATGAGTGTCCAAATATTATTCATATATTTATTATAACAAATAATTTAAAATAATAAATTAGAATTTACTTAGTAGGCTCACATATAAAAAGATAATTGAAAATAACAGTTATTAATTTAGCTTTAATTAGTATTAAAACTGTTGAAAAGGAGTTGAGGTTTATGGAAATAAAAAAATTTAAAAGGGTGTTAGTTGCAAATCGTGGTGAAATTGCCATAAGAATTTTTAGGGCCTGTCATGAATTGGGCATTAGAACAGTGGCTGTATATTCTGCAGAAGACCAATGTGCTCTATTTAGAACTAAGGCTGATGAATCCTATCTAATAGGTAAGAACAAAGGACCTGTAGAAGCTTATTTAGATATTGATGAAATCATTAAATTGGCAAAGAAAAAAGGAGTAGATGCTATACATCCTGGTTATGGATTTTTAGCTGAAAACCCTGAATTTGCTAGAAAATGTGAAGAGGCAGGAATAGTTTTTATAGGACCTTCATATAAGATGATTGAAAAATTAGGGGATAAAATTCAATCTAAATTAGTGGCTCAAAAAGCCAATGTACCTACAATTCCAGGTGTGGAAAGACCTATTAACTCAGAAGAAGAGGCCATAGAATTTGCAAAACATTGTGGGTATCCGGTAATGATAAAAGCTGCTGCTGGTGGTGGCGGTAGAGGAATGCGTATTGTATATTGTGAAGAGGATTTACTGGAGTCTTTCCATAGTGCTAAAAGTGAAGCACAGAAAGCCTTTGGTAATGACGCAGTATTTATAGAAAAATACTTGGAAAAACCTAAACATATTGAGGTGCAAATACTGGGAGATAAATATGGAAATATAGTACATTTATATGAAAGAGATTGTTCCATACAAAGACGCCATCAAAAAGTAGTAGAATTTACCCCTGCCATATCACTTAGCCAGGAAAAAAGACAAATTATATGTGAAGATGCATTAAAAATAGCAAAAGCAGTGAATTACAAAAGTGCAGGAACAGTAGAATTTTTAGTGGACATTCATGGAAATCATTATTTTATTGAAATGAATCCACGTATTCAGGTAGAACATACTGTTACGGAGATGGTAACAGGTATAGATATTGTTCAAAGCCAAATATTAATTGCACAGGGCTATCCTCTGGATTCTCCTGAAATAAATATTAAATCTCAGGATGATATTCAACCAAGGGGATATTCTATACAATGTAGAATTACCTGTGAAGATCCTGATAATAATTTTGCACCTGATACAGGTAGATTGGATGTATATCGTACAGGATCAGGCTTTGGCATACGATTAGATGGAGGCAATGGATTTACAGGTTCAATAATAACTCCTTACTATGATAGTTTATTAGTAAAAATAACCTCTTTATCAAGAACCTTTGAAGATGCTGCAAGAAAAGCTATTAGATCCATAAGAGAATTAAAGGTAGATGGTGTAAAGACCAATGCAGCCTTTTTAATAAATGTATTAAATCATGAAACATTTTTAAAGGGAGATTGTGATACTGGTTTTATTGCAAACAATCCAGAGTTATTTGATATAAAACCTAGAGGTAATAAAGAATATAAAGTATTAAAATTCCTTGGCGAGAAAATAGTAAATGAAACTAAGGGTATTAAAAGAGAATTTGATGTACCAGTAGTACCTAAAGTTGAAAGACCTGAGAATTTAAGAGGAACTAAACAAATCCTAGATGAAGAAGGACCAGAAGGTTTAGTAAAATGGATTAAAGAACAAGAAAAATTATTGCTGACAGATACTACTTTGAGAGATGCTCATCAATCATTAATGGCAACCAGAATGCGTACTGTAGATATGATTAAAATTGCAAAGGATACTTCAGTTTTAGCCAAAGACCTATTTTCATTAGAAATGTGGGGCGGTGCTACATTTGATGTGGCATATAGATTTTTAAATGAATCTCCATGGGCTAGACTTGAAGAATTGAGAAAGAGAATTCCAAACATACTATTCCAAATGCTTTTAAGAGGTAGTAATGGTGTAGGTTATAAGAACTATCCTGACAATGTAATCAGAGAATTTATACAAGAATCAGCTAAAGCAGGTATAGATGTATTTAGAATATTTGACTCGTTAAACTGGTTAGAGGGAATGAAAGTAGCCATTGATGAAGTATTAAAAACTGGTAAAATCGCAGAGGCATGTATCTGCTACACAGGTGATATATTAGATGAAACTAGAGATAAATATTCACTACAATATTATGTGGACATGGCTAAGGAAATTGAAAAAACCGGTGCTCATATACTAGGTATAAAAGATATGTCAGCATTATTAAAACCCTATGCTGCTGATAAATTAATCAGAGCATTGAAACAAGAAATATCAATACCAATACATCTACACACTCATGATACCAGTGGTAATGGTATAGCTACCATATTAATGGCTGCAGATGCAGGAGTGGATATAGTAGATACTGCATTTAATAGTATGTCAGGACTTACTAGTCAACCTGCACTAAACTCTGTAGTAGCTGCACTAAAAAATACTGCTAGAGATACTAAAATGGATACAGATGATTTGGAAAAAATATCAAATTATTGGAGTGCAGTTAGACCTGTATATTATAAATTTGAATCTGATTTAAAATCTGCAACTGCTGAAATTTATAAATATGAAATTCCTGGTGGCCAATACTCCAACTTAAAACCACAGGTAGAGAGTTTTGGATTAGGACATAGATTTGATGAAGTAAAAGAAATGTATAAAACTGTAAATGATATGATGGGAGATATTGTGAAAGTAACACCTTCTTCTAAAATGGTGGGGGATTTAGCCATCTTTATGGTACAAAATGATTTAACCCCTGAAAATATTTATCAAAAAGGTAAAGACTTGACATTCCCTGATTCAACAGTTTCATATTTTATGGGTATGATGGGTCAACCTAAGGGAGGTTTCCCAGAAAGATTACAAAAACTGGTATTAAAGGGTAGAAAACCTATTACAGGAAGACCAGGTGCATTATTAGAACCAGAAGATTTTGATGCTATTGAAAAATATCTAACTGAGAAATATAATGGAGAATTTACTAAACAAGAATTACTGTCCTATGCCCTATATCCAAAGGTATTTGAAGATCATCTAAAATATTTAAAAGAATATGGGGATTTAAGTAGAATGGGTAGTGATATTTACTTCCATGGTCTATATGAGGGAGAAACTTGTGAAGTAGAAATTGCAGAAGGAAAGATTTTGATTATAAGATTACAGGAAATAGGCAAATTAGATAGTGAAGGATATCGCAACTTAGTCTTTGATGTCAATGGTAATCGTAGAGAAATCAAAATCTTTGATGAAGCCAGTGGAGTAACACAACAACAAAACTTTGTAGAAATGGCTGACCCTGATGATAAATTAGATATTGGTTCAAGTATCCCAGGTACTGTACTAAAAATCCTTGTAAAAGAAGGAGATAAAGTAGAAAAAAATCAAAATGTTGCTGTAATCGAAGCTATGAAAATGGAAACAAATGTACTTGCAACTGTATCTAGTGTAGTAGGTAAAATCTTTGTAAAAGAAAATGATACAGTTAAAGCAGGACAGTTAATTATGAGATTAAATGAAGAGTAATAGGGAAAAAATATAATATAAAAATTTAAAAGAGATTGTCTAAAAAAGAGACAATCTCTTTTAAATCCTACTTTAGGACTTTAGTATTAAAATATAAAATTTAAGGAAAAATTTTTAAAAAATATTGTCTTTATACTATATAAATTGTATAAATAAAATGGCAATTGAATAAGAAATTGAGGAAGTAATAGATAATTGACTATTTTTTAACAAGAACATACATATATATGTTTTAAAGTGATTGATAAATTCTTTTAAAAAGTATAGAATTAATATAAGAATACGAAAGCTGCTACGCCAGAAAGGTATAAGGAGTGAATTATTTAATGAGAATTAATATAAAAGATGTGGCCAAAAGAGCAGGAGTGTCAATTTCTACAGTTTCAAGGGTTATAAATGATAGCAAAGCAGTAAGACCAAAGACAAAAGCTAAAGTATTGGAGGCCATTGAGGAATTAGGTTATAAACCTAATGCCATAGCTAGGAGTTTAAAAGTAAGACATACAAAGACCATAGGTATTATGGTTCCAGATATATCTAATCAATTTTATCCTGAGGTAGTTAGAGGAATTGAAGATGTGGCTAGTATGTATGAATACAATATATTTCTTTGTAATACGGATTTAGATTCTGAAAAAGAACTACAGTATTTTGATGTACTGGAAGAAAAACAAGTAGATGGAATAATATATATGGGCGGGAATATTAGCGAGGAAATGGGAAAACGTTTTAAAAATGCCAGTGCCCCTATTATATTAATTGGTATAGATTATGAAGACTATCCTTCTGTAACCATTGACAATATAAATGCAAGCAAAGAAGCGGTGAATTATTTAATTAGCAAAGGCCACAAAAAAGTAGGTATGATTACAGGTAAGGCACATGATCCTATTATAAGCGGAGTTAGAAAAGAAGGATATAAACAGGCATTGGAAGAAAATAATTTAACCTTTGATGAAAGTTTAGTTATTGAAGGAGGTAATCGTTTCAAAAGTGGATATGAGGGTGCTAGACAATTACTTGAATTACCCGAGCCACCCAGTGCTTTATTTATTTCAGGTGATGAGATGGCCATTGGAGCCATGAGAGCAGCTCTTGAGATGGGTATTAAAATTCCTGATGAATTGGCCATAGTTGGTTTTAATAATATAGATATGGCAGGAAAAGTGTTTCCTTCTCTATCTACCATAGGGCAGCCTATGTATGAAATGGGTGCCATAGGCATGAGGGTACTTACAAAAATACTTCATGATGAAGAACTAGATGACAAAAAAATTGTATTAAACTATAGTTTAATTGAAAGAGAAAGTAGTTAATATACAAGCTCAGATTAATTAATAATTACATATTATTATTATAAAATATATAATAAATTCTACCTATTTATATTAAGTATTTATATTGACATTAATAATTAAATTAGATAGTATAATATAGATAGCATTGGAACTATATTAAGAGTATGTATTAAACATCCAATATATTATATGGATGTTTTTACAATTTTAAAACTTATTATAAAACTTAGAAATTTTTCACACAAAAAATATATTTTAGATATAATTGTATATAAATAATGATAATATATGAAAAATTAAATATTTAGAGGAGGACCACTTACAATGAGTTCAGAAGTTATTAAAAGAGAAGAAAATAAAATAACATTAAAAGTAGTAATACCTGCTGAGGAATTTGAGAAAGGAATTAATAAGGCTTATAATAAATTAAAGTCAAGATTCAATATTCCAGGTTTTAGAAAAGGAAAAGCACCAAAAAAAATCATAGAATTAAATTATGGTGCCGAAATATTTTATGAAGAAGCTATTAATTTCACATTTTCTGATGCCTATGAAAAAGTTTTAGATGATAATAAAATTGAACCTATTGATAGACCATCAATTGAGGATATTGACGAGATAAAAAAGGGTGAAGATGTAGTACTTACAGTTACTGTAGATGTAATGCCTGAAATTACAGTTGAAAATTATAAAGGTATAGAAGTAGAAAAAACAGAGTATAATGTACAAGAAGAGGATGTTGAAAAGGAATTAAATGATTTAGTAGAAAGAAATGCTAGATTAATTTCTGTGGAAGATAGATCTGTAAAAGACGGCGATATGGTAATTATAGATTATCAAGGTATGATAGATGGAGTAGCTTTTGAAGGTGGTACAGCTACAAAACAAACTTTAACTATTGGTTCAGGACAATTCATACCTGGATTTGAAGAAGGCTTGATAGGAGCTAATTTAGGAGAAGAAGTAGATGTAAATGTTACTTTCCCAGAAGATTATCATAGTGAAGAATTAGCAGGTAAAGAAGCAGTTTTCAAAGTTACAGTTCATGAAATAAAAGAAAAAGAACTATCTGAGTTAGACGATGAGTTTGTAAAAGATGTTTCAGAATTTGATACATTAGAAGAATTAAGGGTAGATATTAAAAAGAAACTAGAAATGAGAGCAGAAGAAAGAACAGAAAATGAATTTAGACAAAAAGTAATAGATTCAGTAGTAGATTTAGTTGAAGTAGAATTACCAGAGGTAGTAGTTGAAAGACAAATTGATGCCATGGTAAGAGAATTTGCATATTCCCTAAGCCATCAAGGCCTAAATATAGAATATTACTATGCTATGACTGGTACTACTGAAGAAGATTTACGAAGCCAAATGAGAGAAGAGGCTGCTAAAAAAGTAAAAACAGATTTAGTATTAGACACCATTAGAGAATTAGAAGATATTAAAGCTACTGAAGAGGAAGTTGAAGAAGAAATCACTAAAATGGCAGAACAATACGGACAGGATGTAGAACAGTTTAAAGAATCATTTAAAAACAGAGATATTACATTTATTGAAGAAAATATTGCTCTACGTAAAACTATAGATTTCTTAGTAGATAATGCTAAAGTATTATAGAAGACGGGAGGAGAGATATTATGGCTTTAGTGCCAATTGTAGTTGAACAAACTAATCGTGGTGAAAGATCATATGATATTTATTCCAGATTATTAAAAGATAGAATTATACTTTTAAATGATCAAATAAATGATGTTACAGCAGGTTTAGTAGTAGCACAATTAATATTTTTAGAAGCAGAAGATCCTGATAAAGATATACAATTATATATCAATAGTCCAGGAGGTTCTATAACATCAGGTATGGCCATATATGATACAATGAACTATATTAAACCAGATGTATCTACAATTTGTATCGGTATGGCTGCCAGCATGGGAGCATTCTTATTGGCTGCTGGAGCAAAAGGTAAGAGATATGCTCTACCAAATGCAGAAATAATGATTCATCAACCACTAGGTGGTACTCAAGGACAGGCAGAAGATATTCGTATACATGCAGAAAGAATATTAAATATGAGATCTACTATTAATAAGATATTAGCAGAGAGAACTGGCCAGCCTCTAGAGCGTATAGAAAGAGATACAGATAGAGATTTCTTTATGTCAACAGAGGATGCAAAGGAATATGGTATAATTGACGAAATAATTACTAGAAGAAAGTAATTGTTAAACAAGTGAGGTGTAAAGATGTCAAGATTTGAGGATAAAAAGCAATTAAAATGCTCCTTTTGTGGTAAGTCACAGGATCAAGTGAGAAGATTAGTTGCTGGTCCCAATGTATATATTTGTGATGAATGTATAGAATTATGTCAAGAAATCATCCATGAAGAATTTGATGAAATCATGGATGTAGATTTAATGGACCTACCAAAACCAGAGGAGATTAAATCTATACTTGCTGAATACGTAATAGGTCAAGATGAAGCCAAAAAAGCATTAGCTGTGGCAGTATACAATCATTACAAAAGAATTAATACAGATGTAAAAAGTGATGATGTTGAATTACAAAAGAGTAATATAATCATGCTAGGCCCAACAGGTTCTGGAAAGACCTTACTAGCACAAACTTTAGCAAGATTATTAAATGTTCCATTTGCTATAGCTGATGCTACCTCACTTACAGAGGCAGGATATGTGGGAGAAGATGTGGAGAACATTTTACTCAAGTTAATTCAAGCAGCTGATTATGATATAGAGAGAGCTGAAAAAGGTATAATCTATATTGATGAGGTAGATAAAATAGCAAAAAAATCAGAAAATCCATCTATTACCCGTGATGTAAGTGGAGAGGGAGTACAACAAGCACTGTTAAAAATATTAGAAGGAACAGTTGCAAGTGTACCTCCACAAGGTGGTAGAAAACATCCCCATCAAGATTTTATACAAATTGACACTACAAATATTTTATTTATTTGTGGTGGAGCATTTGATGGAATAGACAAAGTTATAGAAAATAGAATTGGTAAAAAATCCATGGGCTTTGGTGCAGAGATAGTAAGTAAGGAAAAAGTTGATATAGGTTCCTTATTAAAACAACTACAACCAGAAGATTTATTAAAATATGGATTGATACCAGAATTTGTAGGTAGATTACCAGTTATAGTTACCTTAGACCAATTAGATGAAGATGCATTGGTAAAAATCTTAACAGAACCTAAGAATGCACTGACAAAACAATATAAAAAATTATTTGAAATTGAAGATATTGTTTTAGAATTTGAAGATGAAGCTTTAAGATTAATTGCTAAAGAAGCTATATCTAGAAAAACAGGTGCAAGAGGTCTAAGAGGTATTTTAGAATCTCTTATGTTGGATATCATGTATGAAGCACCTTCTAGAGATGATATAGAAAAAATTATTATCACAAAAAATATGGTAGAAAAAGGTGCTCAACCAACTATTGTATTAAAAGATTCTAAATCAAAATCTGAAAAAGAACCAAAAGAATCAGCATCATAAATTTAAAACCCCTAACTTTTAAATAAGTTAGGGGTTTTTTGTGTAATTTTTGAACAGTAAAATATAAAATATATATTTTATCTAATAGTAAAATTAAAGTAGTAATATTTGTCCTAATGGGAGTAATATAATGAGTTATATAGATTTTTTTAAAAATTAAATTCAGGATTATTACAAGATTAAGATAACAAGCTGATCAAATAAAAACATTGTTCAAAAAACTAACATTTAAACCAGACTATCTGTGCAAAAAACTAACAAAATATAAATATTTATCTTGAACACATTGGAAAAAGACAGTCTATTTTTTGGCATAGAAATTGCATATATAAAATAGTAGACATATTAGTTCTGACCCTTATGATTATATTTTACATATTTGAGGAAGGAGGGACAATAGAAAGGTTAAAGTTGAAGAAACTTATAATTAATTATAAGGATAAGGGGGTTATTATTTAATGTTAAAAAAACGTATAATTCTTAATGGTGTTGAAAGAATTGTAATCGTTGAGCCAGACATAAGTTTGGCAGAAGTAGTTAGAAAACAATTGGGTTATACAGGAACAAAGGTAGGATGTGGAACTGGAGAATGTGGTGCTTGTTCTGTAATAATGAATGGCAAAGTTATAAGAGCATGTATTACTAGAATGAAAAATGTTCCTAAATATGCAGAAATCATCACAATTGAAGGTGTAGGTACAGAAGATAATCTACATCCATTACAATTAGCATGGATGGTTCATGGTGGAGCACAATGTGGTTTTTGTACTCCAGGGTTTATTGTATCTGCAAAGGCATTATTAGATGAAAACATGAGTCCTACTAGGGAAGAAGTAAGAGATTGGTTCCAAAAACATAGAAATCTTTGTAGATGTACTGGTTATATACCTTTAGTAGACGCTGTCATGGATGCAGCTAAACTTATGAGAGGTGAAATAACTAAAGAAGATTTATGGTTCCAATTAAAAGAAGGAGATAGTATTTTAGGAACTGAAGTTGTAAGACCTTCAGCCCTATCTAAAGTAATGGGAACATGGGATTTTGGAGCAGATTTAGGACTTAAACTTCCAGAAAACACATTACACATTAAACTAGTGCAAGCCACTGTATCTCACGCAAATATCATATCCATTGACACTTCTGAAGCGGAGAAAATGCCAGGTGTATTTAGAGTCATAACTCATAAAGATGTACCAGGAACTAATAGAATCAACGGATTGGCTTTCCCACAAAATAAAGGTGATGGTAAGGAAAGACCTATATTAAATGATAAAAAGGTATTCCAGTATGGAGACGTACTAGCCATGGTATTGGCTGATACTCCGAGACAGGCAGAAGCGGCGGCAGCAAAAGTAAAAGTAGAATTAGAAGAATTACCTGCTTATATGAGTGCTCCAGCAGCCATGGCAGAAGATGCTATAGAAATTCATCCAGGAACTCCAAATGTTTACTTTGAAACTAGAAGAGTAAAAGGTGAGGACACAGGCCCATTAATGGAAAAACTGCCATATGTTATGGAAGGAGATTTCTATGTAGGTAGACAACCACATCTTGTTTTAGAGCCGGATGTAGGTTTTGCATATATGGATGAAGAAGGTAAACTAATTGTTCATTCTAAGAGTATTGCAATACATTTCCATCATTTAATGACAGCAGAGGGTATTGGTATAGATCCAGATAAATACGTAATTGTACAAAATCCAACTGGTGGAACCTTTGGATATAAATTTAGTCCTACTAATGAGGCATTATTGGGAGTAGCCGCCTTAGTAACTAAACGACCAGTATTCTTAGAATTTAACATGTATCAACAAATTACTTATACAGGAAAACGTTCACCATTCTTTATTAATCTAAAATTTGGTGCAGATGAAAACAGAAAACTACAGGCAATGGAAGCAGATTGGACAGTTGATCATGGTCCATATTGTGAATTTGGTGATTTATTAACCATGAGAGGTACTCAATTTATAGGTGCTTGCTATGATATTCCAAATAGTAGAGGAGAAGGTAGAACAGTATGTACTAACCATGCCTGGGGTTCTGCATTTAGAGCCTATGGTGCACCACAGAGTTTATTTGCCACAGAAACATTAATAGATATGTTAGCAGAAAAAGTTGGTATGGATCCATTAGAATTTAGATATATAAATGTATACAGAGAAGGATCAACTACACCTACAGGTTGTCCTCCAGATGTAATAGCATTGCCACAGGCTTTAGAAAAGATGAGACCAATTTATCAAGAAGCTAAAAAAAGAGCAGAAGAAAAGAATAAAGCAGGAGGTCCTATTAAATATGGTGTAGGTCTATCCTTAAATACCTATGGTTGTGGTTTAGATGGACCTGATACTTCAGAAGCATGGGTAGAATTAACACCTGATGGAGTAACTATTGGTGCCTCATGGGAAGATCATGGTCAAGGGGCTGATATGGGAACTCTAGCTTATACCTATGAAACATTGAGACCTTTAGGACTAGGTATAGATCAAATCAAATTAGTAATGAATGATATGGAACTTACACCAAATAGTGGACCATCTGGTGGAAGCCGTCAGAATGTTGTAACAGGTAATGCCATAAAAGCAGCTTGTGAAAATCTATTAGAAGCCTTAAAGAAAGAAGATGGTAGTTATAAAAGCTATGATGAAATGGTGGCAGAAGGATTACCACTTAGATATGAAGGTAAATGGACTACACCTAATACAGCTTGTGATGTAGAAACTGGACAGGGTGACCCATTCCCAACATATATGTATGGTGTTTTATTATCAGAAGTAGCAGTAGATACCACTACTGGAAAAACAACAATAGAAAAATTTACCATGGTATCTGATTGTGGAACTATTGTTAATAAACTTGTATTAGAAGGACAAATTTATGGTGGTTTAGTACAAGGTATAGGTTTAGCACTTAGTGAAGATTTTGAAGACCTTGAAAAACATACATCATTAACACGTTGTGGTTTCCCACAAATTAAAGACACACCAGATAATGTGGAAATTATTCATCAAGAAACACCTAGACCATTAGGACCATATGGTGCATCTGGTGTTGGAGAAATGCCTTTGGCAGCTCCTCATGCATCGATATGTAATGCAATTTATGATGCTTGTGGAGTACGTATTACTAAATTACCTGCATATCCTGAAAGAGTCCTAGAAGGATTAAAACAACTTGAAAAATAATATTTAAACATAGACATATTACCGTGAAAAATAGTTCACGGTAATATGTCTACTAAAGAAAAATTACAATATTAAAAAAGGGGGGAAATGAATGGATTTAGATAAATTATTGAAAATAGGTGATAGATGTATTCATGATGAACCACCTGTATGTGTTGGCCACTGTCCATTGCATATTGACATAAGGGAGTTTATGGCAAACATTGAAAAGGGAAATTTTAAAAAGGCCTATAAAACATTGGAAAAGAGAATGCCCTTTACTAGGATTTTTGCTAAAATTTGTGATCATCCTTGTGAAAAATCATGTGTTAGACAGAGTATCGGTGGCTCCATAAATATATCTGAATTAGAAAAAGCAGTAGTAGAAATAGGATATACTCCTCCAAAAAAAAGACTATCCATGCCTAAAAAAAATAAAAAAGTAGCCATTATAGGTGGAGGTATTAGTGGAATTATAGCAGCCTATGATTTAGATAGAAAAGGATATTTAGTAAGTATATATGAAAAAACCGATAAAATTGGTGGTAGGATATGGGGTTATGAAAATGAAGAATTAAAAAAAGAAATAATTGAAGAAGAACTTGAAGTTTTAAATAAAAGTGATATAGATATAAACCTAAATATTCAAGTTGATAATGAAAAACTAAATAATATAGTTAAAGAATATGATGCCATATATTTAACTGTGGATTTAGGATTAAAGGATGAAATAGATTTAATTACTTTTCAACTGGGAGATACAAATATATTTGTAGGTGGTTTTATTATAGATAAAAAATCCAGTGTTATTTTCTCCGTAAGCAATGGTAGGAGAGGAGCCATATCCATAGATAGATATTTATCTAAAGTTTCTTTAACAGCTTCCAGAGAAAGGGAAGGAGTTTTTGAAACACCATTAAAATACAATATTGATGATGAAGAAATCTTAGAAAAAGTAGAAAAAACCGGTATATATTATACTGCTGATGAGGCCATAGAAGAAGCTAAGAGATGTTTTAAATGTAGATGCATAGAATGTATAAAAACTTGTAGCCATTTACAAACATTTGATATTGCTCCAAATGCCTATATTAGACAGATAAACCAAAGTGAGAGAATCATATTGGGAACCCATTATGCCAATAAAATGATTAACTCATGCACATTATGTGGCCTTTGTGGAGAAAGATGTTTTCTAGATATTAATATGAAAGATATAATACAAGAGACAAGAGAAAGCATGGTCTTAAGAGGCAAAATGCCCATATCTGCCCATGATTTTGCTTTAAAAGATATGAAATTTAGTAATAGCAATAGATTTTCCATGGTAAAAAAACAGCCCAGTAGAGAAGAATCCAAAGATTTATTTTATTATCCCCTAATTTCATATTCCAAATATGTACAGGGATTATATAGAGGTACGGGAAAAACTAAATATTTATTTTATCCTGGATGTCAACTACCTGCTTCCATGCCAGAATATATCAGTGAGATATATAAATATTTAATAGGCAATATAAAAGAAGATGTTGGTATTTTCCTTGGATGTTGTGGCGCACCAGCCAATTGGGGTGGCAGAAAGACAATGCTAGAGGAAAATATTAAAAATATAAAAGATGTATGGCATAAGATGGAAGAACCTACTTTTATATTGGCCTGTTCCAGCTGTTATGAAATTTTTGGAAAGTATATGCCGGAAATTAACTGTATTTCTCTATGGGAAATTTTTGATAAATATGGTTTACCATCAGAAAGCAAGAAAGTTAAAGGATATACTTTAAATATACATGATGCCTGTAGTACGAGATATAATGAAAAAATTCATAATGCCACTAGAAATATAACTAGAGCTTTGGGTTATGAGATAGCGGAATTTAAATATTTAAAAGAAGAGGCTAAATGCTGTGGATACGGTGGATTAGTATATTATGCAAATAGGGATCAGACAGTGGATTTTATAGAAGATAGAAAAAAAGAAAGTACTAAA
>JAAYNB010000136.1 GCA_012521085.1 Clostridiales bacterium
AATTGCTGTAAGCAGTGCATGAGAAGTAAGGATTTTAGTTCTTTAATAGTTAATTATTATTTAGTATACTTATATTAAAATCATTGTTAATTACGCATCTGTATATTTAAGCGTCACATCTAATTAATCTTTAATTTATATTTTTTCTAATTGTTGCATTTAATTAGGAAAAATTTTATAATAATCACAACCCCCCTGGGGGGATGTGATTATTGGAGGAGATGTGATATGGAAGATAAGTTAAACTTTTTCAAACGATTTGATAAAGAAAGTTTTATTACTATAATTGCTTTAGCTTTGCCAGCAATGATTGAAAATATTTTACAAGTTTTTATAGGAGTTGTAGATACTTATTTCATCGGTAAGATTGGTACGGAAGCTATAGCAGGTGTTGGGGTTACAAACTTAATTATGAATATTTATATTGCCTTTTTTATTGCACTAGGAGTCGGTACTACAGCAATTATATCAAGGAATATAGGTGCAAATAACACTGAAAATGCAAATGACGCAGTAAAGCAATCTGTTATAATGGCTTTAGGAATAGGTATAGTTTTTGGAATAATAAATCTTGTTTTTTCTAAAAAAATATTACTTCTACTAGGTGCAGAAGAAAGAGTACTTCGATATGCCTTACCATATTTTTTATCTGTAGCTGTCCCATCAGTATTTTTATGTCTTATGATGATATTATCTAGTGCTTTAAGAGGTTCTGGAGATACTAAAACACCTATGAAAGTTATGATTATCGCGAACATTATTAACATAATTCTTGATTATATATTAATCTTTGGGATATTTAATTTTGCTGGTCTTGGTATATTAGGAGCAGGTATTGCTACAACAATATCTAGAGTAGTTGGTGTGATTCTTTTACTACAAAAGATTAATAGTGATAAAACAAAAATCCATATCAACATTTTAGATAAGTGGAATATTAATAAAGATATTTTGAAATCCATTACTAGGATAGGATTACCTGCTGCATTTGAAAAATTAATTATGAGATTCGGGCAACTTGTATACGGAGGAATGATTATTAAAATTGGTACCGAGGCATATGCAGCTCATAATATTGCTGGAACAATAGAAACTTTTTCTTATCTACCAGGAATGGGTTTTGGAGTAGCAGCAGCTACACTAGTTGGGCAAAGTCTTGGTGCAAAGAAAAAAGATGAAGCTCATAAAATTGGATTAATGTCTTATTTTCTAGCAACAGTATTTATGATACTAATAGGTGTTATATTTTATATCTTTGCGCCTATTTTTGCAAGATTATTTAGTGAAGATAAGGAAGTAATTGACCTAGTTGTTAAGGTATTAAGAATTATAGCTTTATTTCAGCCTTTTCTATGTATGACACTTGTAATTACTTCAATACTTCAAGGGGCAGGTGATACAAAATTCCCTATGTATTCTACTCTCATTGGAATATGGGGAGTAAGAGTATTAGGAGTATATGTATTAGGAATAAAATTAAATATGGGGTTAGTGGGAGTATGGATTGCTTATGCTTTAGATTTAACAGTTCGTGGAGTTATTTTAATGATTCGTTTTATAAATGGAAAGTGGAAAGAAATAATAATAGACTAATTTAGTCTTATCAAAAGGGGTGATTTAAAGTATGAATGAACATAACCATCCTCATCAAAAACAAATTATTAACAGAATGGCAAGAATCATTGGGCATGCAGAAGCTGTAAAAAGGATGCTTGAAGAAGGGAAAGAATGTAGTGAAATACTTATACAAATAGCAGCGGTTAAATCTGCACTTAATAATACTGGAAAGCTAATTTTACAAGACCATATTAACCACTGTATTTTAGAGGCTATTGAAAATAAAGATAAGGAGCCGTTAGAAAAACTAAATGATGCTATAGATAAGTTTATTAAATAATTATTAAATATTGGGGGGTTATAACAGTAATAATTTCAAGACGTAATATTTATAAAGTGTGACATTAAAATAATATCTATATCTGCATATATATAGGTTTGATGGAGGTTAAAGATGCGAAAAATTTATCTGGATAGGACAGAATTTACTGGAGCCATAGGTGTATTTTTAGAAGATGCTGAGATTATAACAGCAGGTACAACAATTTATTCTATGAATGTTAATGACAGAAATGATGAGTATCAGAGATATGCTAAGGATTATGATATTCATTTTATATTTGATGACTGTATTCCACATCTAGAATTTTATACTGTTCCACAAGTAGATATTATGGCAAAGGATAGTAAAGGTGGATTTATCGGAACCATTGGCCAATCATGTAACTTAGAAAGTGACGCACCAATTTGTTATATCAATAAGGATTTAGAGTGCTTTATAATCTCTGAAAACGGAGCAGATTTTCTAAGTAATATAGAATCATGGCAAAACAACTTGAAACCTTATGATAAAATCACCTTTTATTATTCGAAAGCAGAAGCGGAAATGGAACTAGAATTTATCGATTTGTTTGAAATAGGAATAGATTAGGATATTATGAATTTGCATCTGAAAGACAAATTGAAGACACATAATTTAATTTAATACTTAATGGGGGTATTTGATGAAAAATACTAAAATACTATATATCGTAATTGCAATTCTTGTAGTACTTCAAATCTATTCTTTACTTCAAATCAATGGACTGAAAACTAAGGTGCAAGAAACTGAAAGAGGAATAGGCTATGCACAAGAACGCTTAGACAGAAATATCAGTGAAATTTATTCCAATGTGGATAGAAAACTCGAAGAATATACAAGTCTTGTAACAAGTAGTGGATATGAAATCGGTGAGATCAACCTGCAAACACTCAAAGTGCCTGTGACTTTTAAGTTGCAGCCAAAAACACTTACTGAAACAACTGCGGTATTCCTAAAATTTGGTGAGGAAAAAGTTCCAATGGAAAGGTAACTACCGAGTTTGTACTTACAAAGGATTTTGCAATCAAGGGCGAAGTTTTCCCTACAATTATAATAGAAGATAAGGGCCTTTTACAGTTTGAAGACCATAATTATCTCAGAATATATAGCATCAAAGATGAAGTCTTTTCCTCTCTTTCACCCCGTTTTGAGGGGGAAAGCGGATATAGCGCACAAGAGCCTTATAATTACAGGATGAAGGGCAATATTGTAATGGATTCTTATATTAATAGCGGCAACATCTTTAAAGACATAGAGTATATAGTAACATTAGATAATGATGTTATTCAAACCTATCAAGCTGACTTTGTAGGCAACGGATATATCGAAATAAACGATAATTTTAAAATGAAAACAGGACAAACACTTATGGGTAAAGTGGTAGCAACAGATGGACTTGATTTTATACACGAATACTTGGTTATGTACTATGTTGCAGGAGGAGGGGAACAGAGCTTACACTATTATGAAAACGAAAAGATCACTTCACCTAAAGGCATGGTAATTTACGAATTTGGAGATAGT
>JAAYNB010000137.1 GCA_012521085.1 Clostridiales bacterium
AAGGGAATAGAAGATGAAGATATTCCTAAAATTAGTCTAATGGCTGGTACTTTCTTTGCAATATCACTGATTTCTATTCCAGTTCCACCTACTTCAGTTCACCCCTTAGTTTGTGGATTAATAGGAATTATTCTTGGAGCTAAATCTTCCCTAGTTTTTTTTATTGCTCTATTGCTTCAGGCATTATTATTTAAACATGGTGGTATTACTTCCCTAGGTGCTAACACTTTAATGTTAACCATACCAGCATATATATCTTATTTAATTTATAAAAAATTGCCTATTAAAAAAACAATTCTTAAAGCTGGAATTATTGGTTTTCTTTCGGTAGTTATGACTGTTATTATATTAATAATTTTATTAGCACTAACAGATGAGAGATTTGCTCAGGGGGATTTCTCGGTAGCTAAAATTATAGCAGTAAGCCATATACCAATTATGTTAATTGAAGGAGTTCTAACTGCATTTGCTATAGGTTTTATAGAAAAGAACAAGCCCAATTGGATTAAATAGAAAGGATGAGATATTCATATGTCAAAGAAAAGTATTTCTTTAATATTGATTTGTATAGTATTACTTATACCAAATTTTGTATCTGCTCATGGTATGGATTTAAGACTAATTGAACCAGGTGTATTACAGGTGGAATATGATGGTGGTGGATTTTCACCTAGGACTGAAGTTATTATTTATGATGAAGCTGGTAATGAACTAGCTAGTGGTCCTGTAGATGAAAATGGTGAGTTTCACTTTGACAAGGAATTAAATGTAGACAGGGCGGTTGCAGATGATGGTATGGGCCATCGTGCAGAATATAAAGAAGGTGTTGTAGAAAGATCTATACCTAAACTTCCAGTAGTAATCGGTGTATTTGCAATAATAGGTGGAATATTTGCAGTATATAATAAAAAATCTAAGTAAGTATGAGAAAAAAATTAATAATTGATATATGAAAGTTGACAAATGGAAGAATTATATATATAATATTGTCAATTATGAACAAAAAACCTTCATCTTAGTATATCGGATGAAGGTTTTTTTTATTCAAATAGAAGGAGGGATTTTAATGGTAGTACATACATCAACTTTAATAGTATTTTTACTATATTTAATTTTTATGATGGGTATTGGAATTTATTTTTATAATAAGGGTAAATCAGACGATTCCCTTTCTGGTTATTTATTAGGGGGTAGAAATCTTAACCCATTGGTTGCTGCCATAAGTGCAGGTGCTTCTGATATGAGTGGTTGGTTATTAATGGGCCTGCCAGGAGCTGCATATCTAGCTGGATATTCGGCGGGTTGGATAGGTATTGGGCTAGTTGTTGGAACTTGGTTTAACTGGACCTTTGTAGCTAAAAGATTTAGAGTTTATACAGAAGTAGCTGGGGATAGTATAACTATATCTGATTATTTTGAAAATAGATTTAAGGATGACAGTAGAATACTTAGGGTTGTATCTGCAATATTTATTTTATTATTTTTTATTATTTATACTGCATCTGGTTTTGTAGCAGGAGCCTTATTATTTAATACGGTTTTTGGTATGAATTATCTTTCAGGCTTATTATTAGGAAGTATTGTGATTCTTAGCTATACTGTATTAGGTGGTTTTTTAGCAGTTAGTTGGACAGATCTTTTCCAAGGCATTTTGATGATAATTGCCTTAGTAGGTGTCCCTATAGGTGTCTTTTCCTCCCTAGGGGGGGTAAGTCCTACAATGGATGCTGTTAGAGAAATAAATCCCTATCTTTTACAGTTATTTAAAAATCCTGATGGGACCAGTCTAGGTTTTTGGTCCACTATTTCTCTACTTGCCTGGGGTTTAGGTTATCCTGGCATGCCCCATATAATTACCCGTTTTATGGCTATGAGGGATGCTGAGGAAACAAATACTGCCAGGAGGATTGCTGTCTTTTGGGTAATAGTTGGATTAATTGCTTCCGTACTTATCGGAGTTGTAGGTGTAGTGTATTTACAAGATTCTCCCTTACAGGGATCAGATGTGGAAAAGGTATTTATGATTTTAATTCAATCACTGTTTCATCCTGCTGTAGCAGGATTATTCCTAGCTGCTGTTTTAGCTTCTATAATGAGTACTGCTGATTCTCAATTGTTAGTAGCTTCATCATCCTTTACTAAGGACTTTTATCAGGTTTTCTTTAAAAAGGATGCTAGTGATGAGGAATTAGTTAAAATTGGTCGTTGGGCTGTTATTATTGTATCTGTTATAGCTTTTATCATGGCATTAAATCCTGATAGTAAGGTATTAGATCTAGTGTCATATGCTTGGGCTGGACTGGGAGCAACCTTTGGACCTATAGTAGTGCTATCCCTATATTGGAAGGATATGAATAGAACTGGTGCCATTTCAGGTATGTTAGTAGGTGGTTTGACTGTTCTTATATGGGGAAAATTAAGTGGTGGTATTTTTGAAATATATGAGATATTACCTGGATGGATATTTTCCTCCTTGGCTATTTATCTAGTTAGCAAATTAACTGGCGGTGCTAGTCAAGAGATCAAAGATGAATTTGAAAAGGTAAATGGATTGTTAAAATCAGAAATTTAAAATTTGTACTATAGCCTATCTTTTTTAAAAGATGGGCTTTTTATTTTTTATAATTCATACTAGATTATTGTCTTTCATCAGTATATACTACTGTATTAGTAGAGATAAAAAATACAAGTTTTGGAAGGATGATTTTATGTTTTTTAGAAGAAAGGAAAAAGATAAAACAAATGAAAATATACATACTACCTCTACTAGTCCTGTGAAAAAAGAATCTAAATTAAATATGTATTCAAAGGAAGTAGTTAAATTTATTGATAATATTAAATCTTTAATAAGAAATACAACTGAGCAACAAAATATGCTTAATGATCAACATGATACATTGACAGGATTAACGGAAGATGTACAAAATCGAATGGCCTCTATATCAGATTTAACTATTCAAACAGACAAGTCTACTGAATCTCTATCAGATGAAGGAAATAAACTTTTAAAAATTACCACAAATGTGGTGGAAATATCTCAAAAAGGTAAAGACTCCATGGAAAATTTGGCTAATATTATCAAATTACTTGGTGAAGAAAACAAAAAAATCAAGAGATGATTGCTGCTCTTGCTGAAAAATTTACTCAGGTAACTGATATTGTTGAATTAATCAATAGTATAGCATCTCAGACCAATATGCTGGCTCTAAATGCTAGTATTGAAGCAGCTAGAGCTGGAGAACAAGGAAGAGGTTTTGCTGTAGTTGCTGAAGAAATAAAAAAACTTGCTACACAAACTGAAGAAAGTACAGGTAATATTACTAATTTAATAAATAGTATTTCTATTGAAACTGAAAATGTGAAAAATAATTCGGAAAGGTCTATTGAAGTAATTCAAAAAGGACTGAATACTTCAATAGAAGCTATAAATAATATAGATTTTAGCTTAACATCAGTGGCGCAAATTGATGAAGAAGTTAAAAATGTAATTATTATATTAAATGAACAGAAAAACAATGTATCAAATATGATTAATGAAATTAACAATATAGATGCCATATTAAAACATACTATTAATGTGATAAACGGTCATATAGATGATGCAAATATTCTAGATGAACATTTAGAAAAAGCCACACAAAATATCCAAGCATTTAAAGAAATAAGTTCCTCTTTTCATGAATAGATTTATTTTATTCTAATCTAAGTTTTTTTATAGCTAGAAAAATTACAAAATAAATGGAATTTATCATGACTATGGTAGCCCCCGTTGGAAAATCATAAATAAATGACATAAATACACCAAAGATTACAGAGGTTATTGCTAAAATCACTGATATGAAAATAGTACTTTTAAAACTATTGGAAATTTGTAGAGCTGTAATTGTTGGGAATATAATCATACTGGAAATTAGCATGGTTCCCACAACTCTAATACCTAAAACAACCGTTATAGAGGTTAGGACTGCAACTAAATAGTTCATTCCTTTAACATTTATGCCCATGGTTTTAGCAAAATCCTCATCATAGCTTATTGCAAATAAATCATTATAAAATAATAAAATAACTATCACAACAATTAAAGATAATATTACAGAAAATATTAATTCTAAATCACTAATTACTAATATACTGCCAAATAGAT
>JAAYNB010000138.1 GCA_012521085.1 Clostridiales bacterium
AATTTCCATCCCTACATTGAAATTCCCTTAATTTAAAGTTTTTTGAAATCTGTATATTATTCATTAAAAAAACCTCCTTTTAACATATTTGGAATTAAAATTCCTATATAATATATCTTTAAAAGGAGGTGAATTTAGTATTAGAAAATTTATTTTTTATATTGTTTTAATATATATTCTACATCCTTTAGATTTTTCATAGCTCCATCTATTACACTCTCTGCCTTCATAATATTATCATTTTCATCTACAATTCTAATTCCACCATTGATTAATTTTGTTTTCCATTGAGTGGCATATTTAAATTCATCTATTTCACTACCCCATAAATAGGGAACAGGTAAAAATCCTAGAGCAAATATTTTATAAAAACCCTCTGCTGAATATGGATTTTCTATATGTTTTTCTATCCCAGATATGATGGTCCTTGCAGAGTCTATTAGCTCTAACATCCGTTCTTTAACTTCCATATTAGTACTCATATCTTCAATCATTCCAGATTTTCTAAGTTTCCTATATTCTTTAAGTGAATGTTGAGTTATCTGTATACTTTCATTGATAATATCAGGTGTTGCCAGATGTGATGCCTCTGAATAACTGACAACATGTATAATAGGTGGACTTTTTTCATTATGGGGATCAATATCATCCATTAATGCTGTTACAGCTGATAATTGGATTTTAGCTTCCTCTATATCAGGTTTGAAATAATCTAGTCCTGCCCTTGGTTGTAATAATACTTTAAAATCATCATCTTCCAATTCCTTTATCAAGGTCAGCATGGCTCTAGATTTAGCCAAATCTTGAATTCCCCATGTGGTTCTAGGAGTATTTAACATGTTTTGTAATATAAATGTTCTTATACCCAAGTTTTTAGCCAATTTAGCTGCCAAAAATGCTGACACAATATAGGTGACATCATCTGCCCCTCTAAAGGCAAAATGATGAGATACATTGGCCTCAAAGGGTTTGTTTGTACTGGCTATATACTTTATGGTTTCAATATGCTGTTGTAAATTTGTATATAAATCATAGGGTCCCCTATTATCTAATTTGTTAAACCACCATAGTGATAGGGCATGCCATGATATATTTATGGTCTCCTCGTAAATAGATGCCAGTTTTACTATATTTTTTGTTCCAGCATAGGTTCTAAGTAATAGAGGTCTGGAGACTTCCCATATCATCCTAAATTCTTCAGTTGAGTTAATGGGAACACCACCACCATTTGGCTTGTCCCCCCAATCCTCATTAAAATTAGACTGGGTCAGTTGTGAACTTCCAATGGATAATATATCTAAAAATCCGCTCTTGGCCAGACTCTCTGCCCAAGACAGGAACTCCCTTACAGACTCCATTCTATCTTTAGAAGATGAATAGGGGCCAACATGGGCCCTCATAAGTGGAACAAAATTATTCTCATCACTATTTTCAAGTCTTTTTATTACAGTATCCCTTTTAGTGCCGTATTCCTCATAATTAGATCTGTCAATGGGTTGAAAGTTCCTATAATCCTGGGATTTAATTATATCCCTTCCAAAGTCCATACGAAAATCATCATATGAACTGCCCTCTCTAATGATATTTGAAATCCTCTCCTTTGGTATATCTAATTTAGCTAGAGTCTCACTAATGGACTCTCCACCTTTGAAAGTTTTTACAAAACCCCTATGTTCTCTCTCTATAATCTCACAGGCCTTGGGAAGACC
>JAAYNB010000002.1 GCA_012521085.1 Clostridiales bacterium
ATATACCCTTGATGAAATTATCACAGAAATTGTAAGACAGTGTGTAGAAAAGGATATAATTAAATGCGATACTGTAAGTATTGATGCAACACATATTGAAGCTAATACCATCAGAAAAACCCCTGAAAGGTTGATGAAACACCTTGCTAGAAATATTATTAAAGAATATACTGAAGAAACTCTTGAATTGTTAGAAAATATACCAGATGAGCCAGAATATAAAGAAATAGAAGACCATAAAGAGTCTAAGGCAGTAATGAAAACCTATTTAGAGACTGTAATTGAAGAAACTGAAAAGGATTTAACTAATGAAACAACAAATACCAAAAAGGCAATAGATAGAGCAAAAGAAATAATATCAGATCCTAAATTTATCAACCAAAAAGGTGTTAGATCTCTTGTTGATGAAGATGCCAGGGTTGGAAGAAAGAGTAAAAGCAAAGACTTTTTTGGGTATAAAACAGAATTTATTATGACAACGGATGAAAGAATTATTACATCCGTAAGAACATCTCATGGAGCATATATTGATGGAACATACGCAGAAGAAATGCTTGAAGAAACAAAGGAAACTGGTATTAACCTAAAAGAGGTATATGGTGATAAAGCATATTTTAGAAAAAATATTTTAGATGTTATTCAAGAATTAGAAGCTGAAGCATACATACCTGTAAGTGGAGTAGTTTACAGAATCGATGAAGAGGAATTTTCTTATAATAAAGATTCTGATGAGTGGCAATGTAGTGAAGGAAATTTAACTGTTAATAAAAAATATTTTACCTCTAATACCAAAAAAGGTTTTAGAGAAGGATACAAATATTACTTTGAAATGAAACAATGTAAATTCTGTCCTAAACATGATGAATGTGCTAAAAAAAGTGCAAGAAAAATATTAATAATAGGTTTAAATACTAATGAATTTTATGAAATATCTCAATATCAAAAAACAGATGAATTTAAAGAAAAATATAAAAAGCGGGCATCTATTGAAGGTAAAAATGCTGAACTTAAGAGGTTCCATAGGCTATGTCGAGCTAAAGGATATGGCCTAAAAAGTGTGTCTAAACAAGCAAAATTAGCTGCTATAGCAGTTAATTTAAAGAGGATAGCGGCAATAGTATCCTCTTTTCCAGCTAACTGTATCCAGAATATTACTATTTTTAGGATGGCTTTTGGGTTTTAAAATTTACAAATCAAAAAGGCAGGAAAAAAGACCACTTTTTCAGTGGTCTCGAACTATCCCTAGTGCATCATAATGTAGTACCAAAATTATATTGAACTACTTTACCTGTCGATTTATCTACAGTCACAAAAAGATCAAAAAATATTTCGTCACCAGGCCCTCCTTGTGAAAACTGATAGACTACCTTATTTCCTTCCACATAAGCTATACTGCCTTTACCATATAATTTTACCATCTTATTATAGGAATCTCCTACCCTTAATCCTCTAGGTGTAGTATGCTTAGAATTTGTTGTAGATATGGTATATATATAAGTTCCATTTCCTAAATCTTTTAACTGCATATAGGTAGTACCTTTTTTCACAAAATGGCTCCCGTAAAACTCTTCACCATTTAAATAAAAAACCATACAATCATCAACATCATATACATCTAATGTTCCCCTCATACTACTGGCCCAGCTAATATTTGTAAAAATCATACTAAAAATGCAAATAAGTAAAATAGCAAAATTGAATTTTTTCATAGTATTGCCTCCTCTAGTTTATATGTTTATGTTTATATAAGACAGGAAATGGTTCTTTGTCTTGTGTTAAAAATTGGTAGTGCAAAAAGAACTGTCCCTAGTGCATTAAATCCTCTAAATATAATCTAAATTCATCTTTTATATCATCTCTTTTTAAAGCAAACTCTACTGTTGCTTGCAAAAAGCCTAATTTATCTCCTACATCATATCTTCTACCTTCAAAAATATAAGCATAAATGTCTTGCATAGTAGATAATTTCTTTAGTGCATCAGTTAATTGAATTTCTCCACCTGCTCCTGGTTTTGTAGATTCGAGAATTTCAAAAATTTCTGGTGTAATAATGTATCTACCTAATATAGCAATGTTTGAAGGTGATTCCTTTAAATTTGGTTTTTCAACTAAATCTTCTATTTTATACAATCTTTCATTTATCATATCCCCAGATATAATTCCATATTTAGATACATCAAATAATGGTACTTCTTGAACCCCAATTATATTAGTACCATATTTATCATATACATCTATTAACTGTTTCAAACAAGGTTTAGTTTTTGAGTCTACAATATCATCACCTAATAATACTGCAAAGGGTTCATTATTTATGAAAGTTTTAGCACAATATATAGCATGTCCTAAACCTTTTGGTTCTTTTTGTCTTATGTAATGAATATTAGCTAAATTAGAAATATCCTGCACTAAATGCAATAATTCTTTATTTCCCTTTTCTTCTAATGCTAACTCTAATTCTATCGATTTATCAAAATGATCTTCTATTGCTCTTTTATTTCTTCCAGTAATAATCAATATGTCCTCAATACCAGAAGCAATTGCCTCTTCTACAATATATTGAATAGCTGGTTTGTCCACTATTGGTAGCATTTCTTTAGGTTGAGCTTTTGTAGCAGGTAAAAACCTAGTACCTAATCCTGCTGCTGGAATTACAGCTTTTTTTATAGTCTTTTTCATTGTAACCTCCAATTAAACCTTTATCCATTATAACTAGTCAAAACTTTCCTTAATTCCCTCCAAGTGAACTTCAAATCTATTAAAGATACAATTTCTTTATCAAAAAGTTTTATATTATGGTTTGCATCTATATATGATGGAAAATAATTTATGGCTAGTTTCAAATATTTCTCTGCTAATTTTTTCTTTCCTTTAAATAAATATATTGCCCCTACATTATTTAAAGCTGCCCCATGATTTTCTTTTTTGGTTATTGTATCTATAAAATACTCTAATGCTTTATCAATATCTTTATGTTTTAAGTAATATAAACCTAAATAAAAATATAAATTATAAAAATTATAACCTTTATTTAGCAAATTATTTAGTTCAATAAATCCTTCTTCCCAATACTCAAATTTATATAATACAGAAACATAGTCTACAACATTTTTTTCAAAATCTAGTTTTCGTTTAAATATGGCTTCTTTTACAAAGTCTATACTATATTGCTTTAATACAAGTTTTTCTCCCTCTAGCATTTTATTTACCTGAGAAGATAAGTTTGTTCCATGTCTCCTAATTTTTATTAAAGGCTCGTCCACATAAGCAAATCCACCTAGTTGGGTTAATCTTAGCCATAAATCCCAATCTTCTGAATATCTAATTTTTTCATTGAATCCACCAGCTTTTATAAAATAATCTTTTTTTACTAAAACTCCAGATGTAGAAATTATATAGTTTCTTACAAACTCATATCCTAAAATTTCTTCTGGTTCAACTTGTATACCCCTTGCAATATTGCTTATTTGCTTATTTTTTTCATCTATTTGAAGATAAGCACTATAGCATAAAATGTATTTATTTTCTGCCCTACTATTCAGTTTATCTAGTCTATTTACCAACCCTTCTATAAGAGTTGGTTCGGCAATATCATCTGAATCCATGAACAAAATATATTGTCCTTTTGCATTTTTAACTCCATGGTTTCTAGCATGAGAAGCCCCTTTGTTTTTTTCTAAATTAATAATCTCAGCTATATTAGGATATTGCTCTTTAATTTGTTTTAGTATTTCCAAGGTATTGTCTGTACTAGCATCGTTTACTAGTATTATTTCCTGTGGTTTAATAGTTTGATTTATTAAACTTTCTATAGTCTTGGATATAAAATTTTGGCAATTGTAGCAAGGAATAACAGCTGACACAGTCAAGTTATAACCTCCTAATTTTTTTATTATAAGCTTTCATAAAGGTTTAAAAGTTTTTCTTCTTGTCTCTCCCAAGAATATAAGTTTTGTATGTTTTTAATATTTTCTTTTGCCTCGCTTATTAATAATTTATTACTAATATATTCTTGAATCTTTTTAGCAATTGAATAAATGTCTTCATTATCAATATCAACAGATAAACCAATTTTATATCTATTAATGAATTTTTCTAAGGATTTTAGGTTTGAACAAATTATAGGTTTACCTACCATTATATAATCAAAAAATTTATTTGGAATTGTAAGATCCATATTTTTAACTGATTTCTTGCCAAAATAAACTAGAAAATCAGCATAACTTGAATAAACAAGCAAATCATCCGATGGCATAAAACCAGTAAAAATTACTTTATCTTCAACTCCTACTTTAATTGATAACTCTTTTAACTCTTTAATATAATTGCCTCTATCTTGTCCAGCTATTATTAATATTGAATCGTTCAAGTAGTTCATTAGCTTAATTGCTACATCTAACCCTCTAGAGGGTTCAACAAGTCCCTGAAAAAGTAATATTTTAGTTTTTTTGTCAATTTGATATTCTTCTTTTAATATATTAACAGATTTATCTTTATTAATTCCCAATTTGTTAATATATGTAATAGGTCGTGTATTATATATAGTAACTGGCTTTTCTTTTAAATTATAAATATCATGTAATTCATCTGCAGTTTCTTCGCTTACTGTTATTACCTTATCCGCATATGTAATATAATTACCCCTAGCATTTACAAGCATTTTTGTAAATTCATATTTAAAATTATCATCATGCCATTCTTTACATATATAATCTGGAAAATATTCATAGCTTTCGCAAATATATTTTGCATTATCTCTATTAGTTAATACATGTCCTATAGGCCATGTATGAGTATCACAACAATGATAAATATCATATTTTTCATCTATATTGTTAAATAAATCAATATTTGCCATTAGATATTTATCTACAAGTACTGTTGTGCCTAAAAAATAATCAAATACTCTTTTTATTTTTATTCCATCCCTTACTTCAAATTTGGGAAGATTTATTTCTTTTTCATTTTTACAGTATATAGTAACATCATATCCATTATCCACTAAACTTTTTGCTTCATAATATACTCTTTTAGGATATGGTAAGCCTTCTGTAAATGGATTGTCCAAAAGCATTGCTATTTTCAATTTGATTCCTCCTAATAAAATAGTACACCTGAATATTTAAATATTAAAACTTATAAAAAATAACTTATCCCATCCACAAAATCAACATCTTCCCTAAACCCCATATTTATCAATTGATTACTTATTTCATCATAATAAAAACTAGCTACAATAATAAATATTTTATCCTTTTTATCTAACAATAACTTTTCAGGTTTATAAATCTTCTTTCCACAAAAAATAGTTCCTTCTTTTTTTTCATCATTATCAACAAAATATTTAAACTCTTTTATTCCAATTTTTTTTACTTCATCAAATACTTTCAATCCCCCACTACCTGTCCCAAAAATAACTATGGGTTTAGTTTGGATGCTTTTTACTGCATATTGTAAAATTTCTTTTTTAGGAGATTTTATAAACAAATTGTCCATTTCTTTAAATGTTAGATTTTCTATTTCTTTAAATAATTTTTCCCTACCCTTTGGAATATTCATATTGCCATCTATAACTCTAGGATTTTGCTTTGAACCAGAAATAATATCACTTGGATTAACAGAAATCTTCCGATTTAATATTAAATTATCTATTATCTCTTGCCCCTTATTTGAGTTTACAATAACTAATGATGTCCCTTTATTATCATCTAATTCTTGATTAACTCCCCAAAAATCCCCCAATGTTATGTCTGAAACCCTTGGTATTTTAGAAAAAGGACAATCATAACATATTTTGTTTAAATACAAATTTTTAAGGAATCCATATAGAAATGGATCTTTTCTATGACTTTTCTTATAATTAGATTCTTCTCCTACTAAATTGATATAATAATTTTTCCACCCTTCTTCTTGTTTATCTCTAAAATATATATTTTTGATTTTCTCATCCTCAAATATATATTTTAAATATTTTCCAAAAACTTTTATAGAAGGTACTCCATGACATACTAAATCCACAATAAGCAAGTTGTCATTATCTATAATATAATTTCTTAATGCAGATGCTTGACATGGAGTTCCTATAAACATAACCTTTTCCCCATCTGCTAAATAATTCTTTGCTTTTTTATAGCTTAAATTTATATCGCTTTGTAAATATTTTGATCCACATAGCTTTTTTAGGTCTTTTTTTGAATCTATGTCAATGTGAACTAATCTATTATTCTCATTAAATGCTGTACCAAATACTATACCTTGTTGTTTCAATATTTCCTTTGCTAATTCAGAAAATATGCCCCCTGAAGAACTTTTCATTCTAGTTTCTTCATCGTTAGATTTTGCAGCATATACATTTATAGTTTCATTATAATCTGACAAATCATTTTCTATTGGGCAATATTTCAAACATTTACCACAATTAATACATTTATCAAAGTTGATTCTAGGAACATAAAACCCTTCTGAACTTAGCTCAATATGAATAGCATCGAAATCACAAACATTGTAGCAAAGTTGGCAACCTGTACATTTATTATCATCTACAATCTTCTGAATTGTTTTATCCATATTACTACTCTCCAATTTCCCTATAAATTTGATCTATCATATTAATAACTTCATCTTTACATTTTCCTAAATTATCTTTTATTTTCAATACAATATCATCATAATTATTTATCAAATAGTCTATTTTGTTTATAGTTTCTGTCATAACTTTGCCATCAACCCATTTTTGATCATTTGAAGCTTCTACTATTAAATCTTCACAATCAAGCCCTTGTCCTATAACTCCTTTATACTTAACACTATAGGATAAACTTATTGATGGTTTCTCCATTTGAAAAGTTGATACTGCTCCATGCATTCTACCACTAATGGAAAAAAGTCCATTACCTAATACCAATCTAGCCCCTAATGGAAATAGATAGGTATTTGCTTTTTTCATAATACCATATTAAATTCTGTTTTTCACTACTAAAATCAAAAATCATCCAAAACAATATACATTTGCTTCATTTTTAAATAATAATCCCAAAATAATATTATCTTTAAGTATTGAACCTCCTG
>JAAYNB010000139.1 GCA_012521085.1 Clostridiales bacterium
TCTTTGTTAATTATATTTTAGGAATTCATGTTGATTACAGTTTAATACTAAACCAATTTTTATACAATATTATAATGTTAAATTATACCTGAGATGTTGTCAATTTTTTATAAACAATTAACTGTTGAATTTTACTTACTAAGTGTTAAAGTCTAATTGACATTATATCCATATCAATATAAAATTAAATGGCAGATTTTAGTTTTTCTAATATTATATATAAGGTATGATTTATATTAAAATATGATAATTTTATATTTTAAAGGAGTAAGTTTATGGAATATATGTCTATGTTTTTTTCAGTATTATTTTATATAGCCTTTAGTATCTATTTATTTTTAGGAATTTATTTTATTTATATAAACCCTAAATCTAATTTAAATAGATTGTTTTTATTTATTTGTATCTCCCTATGTATTTGGTCTTTTGGTTTTTCCATTGCTACATCATCTCCAACAATGGAAACTGCCCTTTATTGGCGACGATTTTCTGCCATTGGTTGGACTTCTTTGCATGCACTTTTGTTACATTTTTTCCTATTACTAACTAAGGGAGATAATGATATCTTCAAAAAATGGTATTCTTTATTGCCATTATATATTCCAGCAATTATTAATATGTATATCTTTTCCATATCTGATGATATGGCTAAAATACAATATAATTTGGTAAAATCAAATAATGGATGGTTTAATATTTCTGTAAATAATTTTTGGGATTTCTTTTTCTATGTTTACTATATTGGCTATTCAGTCATTTCACTAATGCTTTTATGGAATTTGAAAAATAATGCTCATAATAAAAATGCCCGTAAACAAGCCAATATTATATTTAATACTACTTGGATTGTTTTTATATTAGGTAGTATGACAGATATAATACTAAATTTATATCTTAAAAGCCCCATACCTCAAATGGCTCCTTTATTAATAATTTTGCCGGTAGGTGCAATTTATCATTCTACCAAATATTATAGTATGTTAAAAGAAAAAACAGATGATAAAAGCCAAGTTATTTTAAATACATCTACTCGACAAAAATTAGATTATTATGTAGCCATAGCATATTTTGTAGGAGCTGTATTGAGTTTTTTACCCTTTATAGTTCCAGATCTTTTGTTTAATAAGGGGGAACTTGAATCAAATTTATATGCAAGCTTAACATTATTTTTATTAGGACTTTCAATTATGTTTTTTAGATTAATTAAATCCCAAGAAATAAAAGATATGTTGATTTCAATATCCATACTTTTAAGTATACCCCTAATTACACTGTGGTTTTTACAATACGCAGGTACAACCATATGGGTTTTTCCCATTATTTTGATGATTCTTTCACTCATACTTAATACACGAAAACCACTTATTTTACTAACACTTATTTCAATTACTACTCAAATAATTACTTATATATATGCACCATCAAAAACAGTACTTATTAATAAATTTGACTATCTATTACGTATAGCCATATTCGCAATTGCCTTTCGTGTGGGAATATATGTAAATAAAATTTATATGTCTAAGTTAAGACAAAGTAATCATCAAGCTAAATTTCAAAAAATCATTTCTGATATATCTTTTGATTTTGTAAATATAAAAAAAGAGAATATTTATGACAAAATTAATAGTATATTAGAAAAAACAGGACAGTTTTTTGAAGTAGACCGTAGTTATATATTTTTAACTAATTTTAATGATAATACTGTAATTTATTCTTATGAATGGTGTAATGGTGATATATGTCCTATTATAGAAAATCA
>JAAYNB010000140.1 GCA_012521085.1 Clostridiales bacterium
AAAATATTATTAATGTTTTAATGGATACTAAGAAAAATAGTGATTTTATAGATTTAATCAGAAAAAAGATTTGATATAGAAAGTTCTTCTTGTCACTATAATTCTTATATGCTATAATGTAGTAGTTAAATTAGCATAATTATATATAAACTTGGTGAAATCCTATTTATATAATGGTATTATAACTATGTCATCAGAAGTTTTATGAAAAGAGGTGAATTTCATGAAAAAAGATATCCATCCAAATTATCAAGAAGTAGAAGTTTTCTGTGCATGCGGTAACAATTTTAAAACAAGATCTACTAAAGAAGAAATCAGAGTTGAGATTTGTTCTGAATGTCATCCTTTCTACTCAGGTAAACAAAAAGCTGTGGAAAAAGGTGGACGTGTTGAAAGATTTAGAAAGAAATTTGGAATGTAATTTTAAAAAATAGAGATAAAAAATCAAGGTTAGAACAAAATAATTCTAGCCTTGATTTTTTATATGTAAATTTTTCCTTTATTTTGATAAATTAGGAGTTGAAAAGCTATGGAAATTGTGGAATATGCAAAAAGAGGTAGTATAGAAGTTATTGTGGGCCCCATGTATGCAGGTAAAAGTGAAGAATTAATTAGGAGAGTCAATAGGGCTAAAATTGCAGATTTGGTGGTTTTGGCCTTTAAACCAAGTATAGATGATAGATATAAAAAAGATATGATTACTACCCATAGCGGCAAAGAATTGGAATGTTATGTGGTGAAGGATACCAGTGAAATAAAAAAATATATTGAAGAAAGGGAATTTGATGTATTGGCCATTGATGAGGTCCAGTTTTTTGGTGATGAGATAGTGGATATATGTGAAAAAGCAGCGGAAAATGGTAAGAGGGTCATAGTTTCTGGTCTAGATATGGACTTTAGGGGTGAGCCCTTTGGAGTAACTCCATATTTAATGGCCATTGCAGAGCATGTTACGAAATTAACTGCCATTTGTAAAGTGTGTAAAATCCCTGCCACTCGAACACAGAGACTGGTCAATGACAAACCAGCTAAATACACTGATCCGGTAATATTAGTAGGTGCAAAGGAATCCTATGAGGCTAGATGTAGGCAATGTCATATTATTAACAAAAATTAATGAAAAATTGTTGAAACCATGTTCTTCAGGTGGTACTATATAAATAAGCCTATATATACATATATAATAAAAAAAGGAGTGGGTTATATTGAAAAGAACATTAGTTGTAGTGTTGGTCATTGTGTCCATGCTCAGTACATTAAGTTTTGCATCAGCAGATACTAATTACTGGAATGACATGAGAAGTGTTTATGAATGGGATGGGGTTGAATCAGATCAAAAAATGGAAATTTCCATTGATGTTTATGATGAATTTAGTGGACAATACAAAATAGATATGTTTAGCATAGGAAATTTGGAAGATTATTCTTCTTATGTAGAACTATTTGTTGGAGATGTAAATGGTGAATTAAATATACCAGATATAAAAATGTATACAAATAATTCTGATATATATATTAACAAAGAAGCTATATTGGCATTATTATCTGCCATGGATTTAGCTGAAGATGTGGATATTAAAGAAGAGTATATTTTATTTAGAAATGAAACTAGTAATGTAGACATAAATAGAGATTTTATATATGAGATATTAGCCTTTGTGGAAGATATGGATTTAGGTGTAGACCTAGGTATGGTTCAGGAAGGTAATACATATACTTTAGAATTAGATTCTGACAAAATGATTGACTTATTGGATGCATATATAAAATATATTATTACTAATATAGATAATCTACCTGAGGAATTAATGCAACCTGGTATGGAAATATCTGCGGAGGAAAAAGCTGAAGTTCTTGAAGCATATAATGAGAATGTAGGTCCTTATAAAGAAATGGCAAAAGAATTCTTAAAAGGCAGTTATTATAAATCCAAAACAACCATAGAAGAAGACAGATATGGTTCTGATATGGAGACATTTATTAAAGCACCTATGGCTGAAGTGAAAATCACATCTATAGCAAATTCTAAAAAAATAGATTTACCTGAAATTCAATTTCCCACATATGTAAAAGTAGTAACAGAGGAAGATTTACAAGAGTTTATCTTAAAGGGAATAGGATTTAATGAAAATGTTGGGAATATGGAAGTTGTAGAAGGTGAATTAAAGGCTATTATAGAAATGGATGGTAGTTATATTAAAATTGATGGATT
>JAAYNB010000141.1 GCA_012521085.1 Clostridiales bacterium
ATTAATAATGATTTTTAATATATCAAAAGATAAAATTCTTATTAAATTTAAAACAAGAAGTCATTTAGTGAGGGTGAAGAATGGATAATTTAAATAATATATCTGATAAAAAAATAAAGATAAAAACAGAGGGAGTAAACCTTTTTTATGGTGATTTCCAAGCTCTTAGTAATATTAATATGGATATTAAGGAATGTGCAATAACAGCTATAATCGGACCATCTGGATGTGGTAAATCTTCTCTTTTACGTCTTTTTAATCGTATGAATGACCCAATACCTGGGGTTAAAGTAGAGGGGAAAATTCTTCTCGATGGTATTTCTATTTATGATGAGGATATGGATGTTGTGCAACTTAAAAAAAGAGTTGGAATGGTTTTTCAAAAGCCTAACCCCTTTCCCATGTCTGTATATGATAATATTGCTTTTGGACCAAAACATCATGGTATAAAACAAAAATCTCGTCTTGATGAAATTGTGGAAAAAAACTTAAAGCAGGTGGCTTTATGGGATGAAGTTAAGGACAAACTTAATCAGTCAGCCCTTGACCTTGCTCCTGGACAGCAACAACGTCTATGTATTGCACGTGCATTAGCTGTAGAGCCAGAGGTTATATTAATGGATGAGTCATGTAGTGCTCTTGATCCTGAATCTACAATGGAAGTTGAAAAACTAATGGTAGATTTGGCAAAAAAATATACAATTATTATTGTAACCCATAGTATGGAACAAGCCGCAAGAGTATCTGACATGACTGCATTTATGTATATGAATGAAAATCGTGCAGGTATATTAGTGGAATATGGTACAACAGAGCAAATTTTTGCAAGACCCAAAGATAAACGTACTGAAGATTATATTACTGGTCGTTTTGGATAGGAATATTAATTTTAATATATTTTTAAGAAAAGGAGGAAATCAAGCATAAATTTATCTTATATTAGATGATTTTATGTATGATTTTTATGAGAGATATGAAGGAAAAAAATGTAATATACAAATTGTTAAGACAAAAGAAATCAATTATAACTTTAATAATATTCTTTTTTTCTATGAGTATGATTACTGCTTGTACTAAAACATCTAATTCAGGCACAATTGTTGCAGGATCCACCTCTGTGCAGCCCTATGCTGAAGTTTTAGCTGAAGAGTATATGATTTTGAATCCTGGTTCTCAGATTGATATTCAAGGTGGAGGTTCTTCTGCAGGTATTACTGCTGCAGAGACAGAAAGTGCAGCAATTGGAATGTCTTCACGTGGATTAAAGGATGATGAAATGCATCTCTGGCATATAGAAATTGCTAAAGATGGTTTAGTTTTAATAGTAAATCCTGAGAATCCTGTAGACAACCTTAGCTTAGATCAGATTCGTGATATTTATTCTGGTATAATTACGGACTGGAGTCAAGTAGGAGGAGTAGCAGAAAAGATAAATTTAATTGCACGTGAAGAAGGCTCTGGTACTAGAAGTGCTTTTATCGAACTTGTTATGAGGGAAGGTGAGGAGATAACTCCAAAAGCCATAGTTCAGGATTCCAATGGTTCAGTAATGCAATTAGTTGCAGGTGATCCTAATGCTATAGGCTTTATCTCTTTAGGTTTAGTTAATGATAATATAAAAGCTCTAGATATAGATGGAATTGAAGCCAC
>JAAYNB010000142.1 GCA_012521085.1 Clostridiales bacterium
CTCCTTAGGCATCTTCAGCTAAAACCTTCATCACATCTAATATGATAATCATTCTACCATTTACTTTTCCTATTCCCTTTATATGTTCTTCTTCAGAAACATCAATTAAAGTATTGCTATTATCAATATCTTCACTGTTAATAGTGAGAACTTCTGATGAGCTATCAACTAATATTCCTACAACCATCTCTTCATATGACAATATTATAATTCTTGATTCATCCGTTATCTCTTGAGTATCCATACCAAATCTTATTCTCAAGTCAATAACAGGTATAACTTCACCTCTTAAATTTATAACACCTTTTATATATATAGGTGCATTAGGTAGACGTGTTATTTCAGAAACCTTCTCTATAGTCTCCACAAAATCAATAGTAATTCCATAATATTCATTTTCTAGTTTGAAAATTACATATTGATCAATGTGATTCATATCATTTTTCACATTTTTCACCCCTTAAAAAAACGAATTTGTATCTATTATTAATGCAACTGAACCATTACCTAAGATGGTAGCTCCTGCTATTCCCTTGATATTAGCTAAATATTTACCAAGGGATTTTATAACAATTTCCTGTTGTCCAATTAGACTATCTACAATTATTCCCACTAGTCTATCACCTTTTTTAACAATTACAATTGTAGCCTCTTCTTCATCTTTTTTCTCTGTAGCAATTGGTACATTTAATAAATCAGCTAGACGTAAAATAGGTAGAGTACTATTTCTGAATAAGATGACTTCCTTATCATGGATAGATCTTATTTCATTAGTTTGAATAGTAGAAATCTCTTGTATATTATTTAATGGAATAGCATAAATTTCATCACCTGTAGTCACAAGTAATGCTTGTATTATTGCTAAAGTTAGAGGTAATCTTATAACAAATCTACTACCTTTACCAAATGTGGAGTAAACTTCAACAGTACCTCCTAGTGTTTCAATTTTATTTTTTACAACATCTAAACCAACACCTCTACCTGATATGTCAGAAATTTCATCTTTTGTACTAAAACCAGGACTAAATAGTAGTTGTATTATTTCATTATCTTCCATCAACTGACTTTGTTGTAAAGATATAATATTCTTTTCTATTGCTTTTCTTCTTATTGCTTCTGTATCAATTCCTTTTCCATCATCCTCAACTTCAATTACTACGCTATTTCCATCAGGATAAGCAGATAGTTTTACAACTCCAGTTTTATCCTTATGAGATCTAATTCTTGTATTAATATCCTCTATACCATGATCTATAGAGTTCCTTAGTAAATGAATTAGTGGATCTCCAATCTCATCAATTACTGTTCTGTCTACTTCAGTTTCAGCTCCAGTCATAATTAATGAAATCTCTTTATTAAGTTCCTTAGATAAATCTCTCACCATTCTTGGGAAACGATTAAAGACTCTTTCTATGGGAACCATTCTAACTTTCATAACTGCATCATGTAAACTAGTAGTTATTCTTTCAAGATGTTCTGTTGTCTCATTTATGTCTTGTCTTTGATCATAATTGTCTATATCATCCAATCTAGTTTTTATGATAATCAATTCACTAACTAAATTCATTAGATTATCTAATCTATCAATATCAACTCTAACGGTTTTAGTTGTTCTTGTTTTCATGTTAATAAGATTATCTACATTATCAGACCTTTTCTCTTTTTTTGTCTCTTCATTTTTTTCTGATTCTACTGATGGTAAATTGTTTTTAGTCAAATCTATCACATTATATGTTTTTTCTCTTAAATCAATAACATTGACAGATTCAATTTCTGATATAGTTACTATATTTTTTTCTATAATATCTTTTTTGTGCTCAGATATTATTATTAATTCAAAATCAAATTCAAATTTTTCATCTTCAATATCTTCAATGCTTGGCGATGAATCTATTATTTCACTTAATTTTTCTAAAGTATTGATAACTATATATGCCCTTGCTGATTTTAGCATACATTTTTTATCTAATGAAATTTTAATTAAATATGGATTAAAATCTTTTCTTATTGCCATATTTATTGCTTTTTCCACATGGGCATCTATTGTAATTAATTCGTCATCACTTTGCAGTTCAAGGTTTATTTCACCTTCATATTCATCTTCAGTAGAAGAAGATTTATCTATTAAATCTCTTAATTTTTTTATTAATAATTCGGAAGTGTTTTCCCCTTCATGATTATATTTTTCAATTTTATAAATATATCTTTCTAATTCATCAAAACATTCAAATAAGATATCAATTACATTTTCAGTAATTTCCATTTTTCCATGTCGAATATCATCTAATACATTTTCCATTTCATGAGTTAGATTTAATATATTATTAAAACCCATGGTTCCTGACATACCTTTTAATGTATGGGCTATTCTAAATATTTCATTAAGTAGATCTAAATTATTTGGAGTATTCTCTAGCACCATTAATATTTCATTCATATTTTGCAAATGTTCTTTGGATTCCTCCATAAATATATCTAAATATTGATTCATATCCATATTATATTACCCCCATTCTATTTACTATTGCTTTAACAATCTTATCTAGAGGAAGAATTTCATCTACAACACCGGCCTGCACCGCACTTTTAGGCATTCCATAGACAACAGAACTTTCTTCATTTTGTGCAATGATATGCCATTGTTTTTTCTTTTTTAAATTTTTTAATCCTTTAGTCCCATCTGATCCCATACCTGTCATAATTACAGCAGTAGTTTTTATATTTACTAAATTTAATTTTGATAATGAATCAAAAAGTACATCCACTGATGGCCTATGACCGGTAACAGGTGCTTCTTGTGACAAATCTATATATAATTCATCTGATCTATTTTGCTTGATCTTTAAATGATAATTACCTGGGGCAATATATACATATCCAGAATATACTTTTTCTCCGTGTTCAGCTTCTTTCACCCTTATTTGTGATAAACTATCTAAACGATCAGCTAATGATTTTGTAAAACCCGGTGGCATATGTTGTACAACAAAAATACTACCAGGAAATCTTTTTGGGATTAATGGTATTATATGTTGTAAAGCTCTTGGTCCACCTGTTGAAGTTCCTATTGCCACAATATTTTTTGTTTCAGAGGTTGTTGTTATAATATCATCTTTTTTGTAATCTGGAATAGTTGTTTTTTCTTCTGGTATTGTGTAGCTTTTAATTAATTTAGCTCTATGTGCAGATTTAATTTGCTTAATAAATTGAGTTTTGAAATCTTCAGTATTTATTGAAAACAAACTAGAGGGTTTTTGAATAAAGTCAACTGCACCTAATTCAAGTGCTAACATGGTAGCTTCAGCACCTTTTGAAGTTAAATTACTTAACATTATAACTGGCACAGGGTTAATTTTCATAATATTTTTAAGGGTTTCAAGACCATTCATAATGGGCATTTCTATATCCATAGTAACTACATCTGGTTCTAATTTTTTAATAACTTCTATACCCTCTTTGCCATTTTTTGCCGTACCTATTACTTCTATATCTCTGTCACTATTTAAAATATCTCCAATTATTTTTCTCATAAAAGGAGAATCATCTACAATTACTACCCTTATCTTTGAATTTTTATA
>JAAYNB010000143.1 GCA_012521085.1 Clostridiales bacterium
AGAAGAACTTGGATGGTATCCAGAAACTACTTTTGAAGTTGGAATAGTTAAAACTATTAAATGGTATTTAGATAATAAGGAATGGATGGATAATATTACATCAGGTGATTATATGAATTATTATAATGAAATGTATAAATAAAGTATTATGCTATAATAATAAATTTTAATATTTAACAAGGTAAATAATAAATATATTAAATTTATTATAGTAAAATTAATACTAGAATAAAGTGAGATGAAGTTAATATGATAAATAAATTAACAAAAATATTAAAGGTATTTTTATCATATATTGCATTATTGAGCCTTCGAAGTAGGAAAAAGGTTATATTTGGAGCATGGTTTGGAAATAAATTTGCAGATAATAGCAAGTATTTATATAAAGCCATGTTAAACTATAGTGACATAAGGCCAATATGGATAACACAAAATAAAGATGTTTATGAAAATATGAAAAAAAATAGATATGAGGTCTATCTAAATAACTCTATTAAAGGAATATATCATCAACTTACAGCCTCTGCTTATTTTACTTGTACTGGAAAAGCAGATGTTTCATATTATTTGTTAAGTAATGCTAGGCATATTGAATTATGGCATGGAATACCTTTAAAAAAGATTATGTATGATGATAAAATTAGTAATGACCATAATAGAGAGAATGATAAAAAAATAATAAAAAGAATTATGAATTGGCCTGGAAAGAAAAAGCGATATGTAGTGTCTACAAGTGATAAAATTTCAGAAATATATACAAGTGCATTTAATTTAGATAAAAGTAAAATAATTCAGCTTGGGCAACCACGAAATGATGTGTTTTTTTCTGAAGAGATAGAAGATATAGGTTTCCCAAAGGAATATAAAGAAAAGAAAGTTATTTTATATATGCCTACTCATAGAAATGAAGGTAAGACTAAAATAGAAATTGAAAAAATATTAGACTTAGAAAGAATTAATAATATTTGTAAAGCTAATGGTTGGATTTTCCTAGTGAAAAAGCATTATTATCATAAAGATGAAATAACTGAATTTGATAAATATAGTAATATTAAGGATATTACAAAGGAAATTTATGATTCTCAAATGTTATTAAAATATACAGATATTTTAATAACTGATTATTCAAGCTGCTATATAGATTATTTATTGTTAGATAGACCAGTAATTTTTTATAATTATGATTATGAAAATTATATTATGAAAGATAGGGAAATGTATTTTGAATATGATAGTGTTACTCCTGGTAAAAAGGCAGAAAACTATTTAGAATTAGAAAAGGAATTAATAGAATTAATTCAAGAAAATAATGATGAATATAGAGAGTTAAGAAAAGAAGTAAGAGATTTATTCTACTCAAGGGATAATCAAAATAAGGTTTCAGAAAAAATAATTGAGCATTTTATTTTGAAAAAATAATTATGTTGCAGGTAATTTAGAGAGGATAGTTTATGAAAAAGAAAAATGTGATATTAAATTATTTATATAATAGTTTGTATCAATTATTAATTATAATAACTCCAATAATAACAACTCCATATATTTCTAGAGTAATAGGTGCAGAAGGAATAGGGGTATATAGTTCGACTTTGGGAGTAGCTCAATTATTTAATATTTTCGGTATGTTTGGGATTTTAAATTATGGAAGTAGAGCTATTGCATATGTAAGAGATGATAAGGAGAAACTTAATCATACTTTTTGGAACGTATGGATCATCCAATGTATTTTTTCATTTATAAGTTTAATTATGTATTGGATTATATTTATAAGTTTTGACTCTTTAGGATTAAGCAAAGTATATTTAATACAATTACCAGTTGTATTAGGTAGCTTATTTGATATTTCTTGGTTTTATGTTGGTGTTGAGGATTTTAAGAAAACCGTAAGCAGAAATGTAATGGTGAAAATAATAGGAATAATATGTATTTTCCTATTTGTAAAAACAGAGAGCGATCTAAATAAGTATATTGCAATAAATTCAATTAGCATATTTTTAGGTGTATTAACATTATGGATTTTCCTTAAAGAATATATAAAGAAAATTGAATTTAAGAATTTTAAATATAAGTATCACATAAGAAACTCATTTTTATTATTTATTCCTCAGTTGGCTATACATTTTTATACTGGTTTGGATAGAACAATAATTGACTTATTATCAAATTCAACTGAAGTTGGATTATACGATCAATCTCAGAAAGTTTCTAGAATAGCATTGAGCTTAGTAACTTC
>JAAYNB010000144.1 GCA_012521085.1 Clostridiales bacterium
TCAGCCATAATAACAGCTACAGCATCAGGATATACTGCAAGAATGGTATCTAAATTTAGACCTAAAGCATCTATAATAGCAGCAACAACCAGTGAAAGTGTTAGAAGAAAATTAAGCTTAATCTGGGGATTATATTCAGTATTAACTGAAGAAGCTGATTCTACTGATGATATTGTAGATATTTCTGTAGAAAAAGCTTTAGAAGAAGGATATATCAATAGAGGAGAACTTATAGTTATTACAGCGGGAGTACCAGTTGGAATAACAGGAACAACTAATTTAATTAAAGCTCATATTGTAGGCGATGTAATATTAAAAGGTGTAGGTATTGGTAAAACATCATTTACTGGTAGAGTAGTAATATTAAAAAACACAGATAAAGATATAGAAATTACAGATAAAGATATTTTAGTAACATCCTTTACTAATAAAGAGCATATACCTTATATAGAAAAAGCAGGTGCATTAATTACAGAAGAAGGTGGAATGACAAGTAATGCAGCTATTGTAGGATTAAATTTAGGAAAACCTACAATTGTAGATGCTTATAAAGCTACAATTAAACTTAAAGAAGGAGATATTATAACTATTGATTCGAAAACAGGCCTAGTATATAGTGGTGAAACAAGAGTCCTATAATACTCAATAGAGAGGTGTTTATATGCTCATAAAGCTGATTTTACTTCTCATAACATTAGCCTTTGTAGAGTTGGCCATATTAATAAAATTGGGTACTATAATAGGCACAGGAAAAACCATATTAATAATAATTTTAACCAGTTTTTTAGGCGTATATCTAGCAAAATTAGCTGGAATAAATACTATATATAGAATTTTAACAGAAATAGAAAATAGACAAATACCTAAAGATGAGTTGTTAAATGGATTATGTATTATATTAGGTGGAGGGTTATTAATATTTCCAGGTATTATAACAGACACAATAGGTTTTTTACTACTAATACCTATGACTAGAAATATTATAAAAGATATTTTAAAAAATAAAATGAAAAAGATAATTAGAGAAGGTAATTTCATATTTTTGTATAGAAGATAAAAATAATGTATAAAAAATATCTATTGTGGATATAATCCCCAATATCTTATATATTCTAAGATATTGGGGAGACAGATTCTAATACTAAAGAGCACATATAGTGCTCATTTTTTTTTGCAAATTTATTTTTCAGGATTAATATATGAAGTTGGATATAATGGTTGATTTAAATATATATTTTCAGATAAATCCAAATCTGTGTTAGCCACCTTTAAAACAACACTATCAATTATATCTAGAGAAGTAAAAGTATGTACTATGGAATCAATCATCAAATGGGCAGCTTTAGGGTTTTCTTGAAAAATAATTAAAAATTCATCATTTAATTCCAATTCTAAGCTACCGTTATCCAAGGAATATTCATTTAATATAACTTTATTAGGTATACTAGGTTGGATAGAGTAATTATAAGAAAATATAGGAGATCCATATTTAAGTATGTTAAATATTTCATCAAACCCTAGATTATTAGACTCCATGGGAATGGGAAATAACAAAGCCCTATCTGTTTTGGTAATATAAGCAATATAAAATTTAGGCTCATTAGATGGATAAAAAGGTTCATCTACTGCAATACCATGAAAACCATCAGATAAAATTCTATTATTAAAATAAAATTGTATTTCATTAACACCATCAACATGGATTAAAGAATTTACTAAACTATCCAATGCTATTCTAGCTGAGGAGGAATATTCATTGTACACACCAATATCCTCAGGTAAATAAATATGCAATCTACCCCCTTTTAAATCTAATTTTCCCACCTCAGGTATAGGTGAATTGATAGGTAGACCAAGAGATTCATCAGGACCTTGTAACAAATTATTTACAGTAGTTCTCAGGGCATAATTTGTATATGGGACTAGACGTGTAATAGGTATTAAATTTTCCATATCATTGTCTGGGAAATAAAGACTTAAAGCAGTTTGATTACCATCAATGGAATCTAGAGCTTTAATATAATCAAATTCCCTAAAAAAACCTAATGAAATCCTAGGAGATATAATAGGCAAATCCAAATCCTTTATATTTAAAGTCAGTTCCAACTCATAATCACCATTTGGTATATCTAAAAAACTTTGAGATAGCTCAAATTCAATTTGAACATTATTATCTTCTTGAGAAATATTTAGATCTGATATAAAATAATCATCTACTAACTCATTTGAATACAGAGATAAAGTTATGGGATTTTCACCATCTAATTCTAAAGGTAGTAAATCATCAGATACATCTAGATCTATTAAAATCTTTGTCTTAGATTTAGAAAGCATAGTAACATCTGTATTAATAATTTCAATAGGATTCTTAGAAATAGATGTGGGTGAAGAAAAATCAAAATCAAAACTTATATTAATATCATTTGCATATAAGGGTAGACCAGATGCTGTTACAAAGATCATAATTATTAATAAAATAGATAAAGTAGATCGAATCACATTACCAACTCCCCATTAATATGTTTGAATAATCTAATTAATTCCTATTATAATATAATGAATACTTATGGTAAAGTAAAAACATACTACAAAAGCAGTCAATAAGCATTGAAAATAGTGTAAAATAAGATAAAAGATATAGATTTCGACAAGGATTAAGAGAACTTTGGAAAGGAAGATTATAATATGTTAGAAAAAAATAGTATATATACAATTGAAATAGAAGATTTAGGAGATTCAGGAGAAGGAGTAGGAAAGATTGATGGATTTACAGTTTTTGTACACGGGGCCATACCTGGGGATTATGTAAAAATAAAGCTTACAACATTAAAGAAGAATTATGGAATAGGCAAAATTATAGAAATACTAAGACCTTCACAAGATAGAGTAGAGCCCAGATGTCCATTAGCCAATATATGTGGTGGTTGTCAAATAATGCATATGGACTATAGAGCACAGCTAGATATTAAAAGAAAAAGAGTAGAAGAAACATTAGAGAGAATAGGAAAGATAAATACCACAGTACATCCTACCATAGGAATGGAAAATCCATATGAATATAGAAATAAAGCACAGTTTCCTGTGGGAATTGTAGATGGCCAAGCAGTATTAGGTTTTTATAAAAAAGGTACTCATGATATAGTGCGTACTGATTATTGTCATATACAAGCTCCCGTAAATATAGAAATTATAAAAATTATAAAAGAATATATAAAAAAGTATGATATAAGCGTATATAATGAAAAGACTAGAAAAGGATTATTAAGACATGTGGTTACCAGAGTAGGATTTAAAACAGGAGAATTAATGGTGGTATTAATTACTAATGGAAAGGAATTACCATATAAAAATGAACTAATAGAAATGTTAAAAACAAATATAAAAGGTTTGAAATCAATTGTACATAATATTAATGACAAAAATACCAATGAAATATTTGGTAGAGAGAGTAGAACCATATATGGTGAAGACAAAATATCAGATTATATTGGAGATTTAAAATTTAAAATATCAGACCAATCCTTCTTTCAAGTAAATCCAATACAGACAGAAAAATTATATGAAAAAACCTTAGAATATGCATCACTTACAGGAGAAGAAAATGTATTTGATATATATTGTGGTACAGGAAGCATATCACTATTTTTAGCACAACAAGCAAAGAAAGTCATAGGTGTGGAAGTAGTAGAAACAGCCATAGAAAATGCAAAGGAAAATGCTAAAATAAATAATATTCATAATACAGAATTTTATGTGGGAAAAGCAGAAGAAGTAATACCTAAATTATATGAAAAAGGCCTAAAGGCAGATGTGGTAGTAGTAGACCCACCAAGAAAAGGTTGTGAAGAAATAGTTTTAGAAACCATAGCTAAAATGGAACCTAAAAGAATTGTATATGTATCCTGTAACCCAGCATCCCTAGCAAGAGATTTGGCATATTTAGAGGAGAGGGGATATAAGACACTAGAGGTCCAACCGGTAGACATGTTTGGGCATACGGCTCATGTGGAATCTATAACACTGCTTGTGAAGGACTGAAGAGACTGAATAAGCAGATATACGTCTCATGTCAGAAATGTATATTTATGTGTAATAATTATTATATGTTGTAGTTAGTTATTTTGGGGGATTAAATGTCGAACAAGAAGAGTGGCA
>JAAYNB010000145.1 GCA_012521085.1 Clostridiales bacterium
CATCCATATTACCTAGTATTACAAAATATTCTCTAATGTATATTGCAGAAAATTATCTAGATATGCAGGTGGAAGAAAGGGATATATACATAGATAAATTAGATGAATTTGTGGAAGCAGGTGCCTGTGGTACAGCAGCTGTAATTTCTCCAATTGGTGGTATACAACATAAGGATAATTTCCATGTATTTTATAGTGAAACAGAAGTTGGTCCAGTTACTAGAAAATTATATGATACCCTCTATGGCATTCAATTTGGTGATGTTAAAGCTCCTGAAGGTTGGATATTTGAGGTTTAGATAAAATACGCCAATCGTTAAATTACGATTGGCGTTAAAGTTTTTTAGTTTAAATATTTATCTTAATATACTTTTTCTATTCTATATTCACTTGAACTTTTAATCATATTAACTTTAAGATTATCCTTTATTAATGCTGCATCATATGTGGTATCTATGGTAACCCATTTTCCTAAATCTTCAATATATACTTGATTCCATGCATGATATTCATCCATATTATTTTTATAACCCATTACTAATTTTGTTGGTATACCTTGAGATCTTAACATTGCAGCAAATAGTGATGAATAATCATAACAAATACCATATTTTGTACTTAATGTACGGTCTATATTAGGAATATAGTTAGAACCCGGATTATCTGCTTTACCATGGTCATATTTTATATTATTTACTATATAATCATATATTACTTTAACTTTTTCACTATCTGTTTTTAAACCTTTAGTTAATTCATTAGCTTTTTTTATAGCTTGCATATTTTCATTCCAATAAATCATTTGTATAGATTGTAAATATACATTGTCTTGATTCCTCAATTTTAATTCTACTGATTCCTTTGCTATTTGTTTATATTTTGTACCTCCAATATTTTCCAATAGTAATATATCATATTTACCATTTCCTCCTTGTAGAGGTATATTATTATTTCCATTTAATACATAATCATAATTTACACTGTCTTTTATAACTTTAACAGCTACTTGTTTATCACCATTATAATTAATATTTATAACACCATTGTCTAAATTTTTTTTATCTATAAATGTACTATCCGCATTAACTACAGCTAGGGATGAGAATATTGACAGTATTAAGGAAACCACTAAAAATAATCTTTTACTTTTTAGCATTAAAATTACGACCATAGGTATAATTTCTATGTCCAGCTATGGCATAATTGCCTATATCACCCATTTTACCTGTTCCCTTTATACTGGCTACGGATATTTTCATGTTTTTTTCTGTAGCACCTCTTAAGACAGGAAGGTGTAAATCTATTTTATCTATTTTTAGTATTCCCTCCATATTGTTTTTTATATATTCATCTCTGGCTTGTTTTTCCTTTTCTAATTGTCTAATCCTTTCTTCCTCATCTATTTCTTCCTCTACTTCCTCAACTTCTTCTATTTCTTCATTATTATTTTCATCATCTATTTCCTCATTATTATCTGTATTCTCCATCTCTATTATTTGATGATTTTCATCATCATATCCCCCATCTATTAGAGCCATGGTATCTTCCCATTCTCTTATGAGTTTTTCCTGTTTATACATTTGATATTTTTCCATAGCCTTTGGATATAGTAGCATGGATATACCCAATATTATAAATAAGGTTGATAATATTTTTCTCATTTTCACTACCACCTTAAATTAATTTAGTTATGGATTAATTATACCCTTTTTTAATCTGTATAATATTATAAATCAACTCTTTCTAATATTTATATGGTATAATAAAAAATTAGATGATGGAAAAAACTAATAATATTTTTAAACATATTCATAATGAATATTTAAGTAAAAACCATGGACAATAATTACAAGTGAGATAATAGAGGTGGCTAATATGCAGATATTATTAAATGATATTATTAAAGATAATAAAGTTCATACAAAAAAGGGTGAACTGGCAGACTATATTCCTGAACTAACTAAGGCAAATCCCAATGCCCTAGGTATATGTGTATATGATTTAGAAAACAATGTCTATCTTGCTGGTGATTTTAACACTAAATTTACCATACAAAGTGTTTCTAAAGTTATAATATTGACCTGTGCATTGATGGACAAGGGTAGGGAGATAGTCTTTTCTAAGGTGGGTACTGAACCTTCTGCTGATCCCTTTAATTCTATTATTAAACTAGAGACTCGACATTCTCATAAACCTCTTAATCCATTTATAAATGCAGGTGCAATAGTATGTACTTCTCTAGTCAATGGTAATAATGCCAATAAAAAATTTCGTAGGGTTTTAGATATGATTAGAATTATGGCTGATAATCCAAATATTGATATAAATTATCATGTATTTCAATCAGAAAAACTCACTGGCAATACCAATCGTGCCATTGCCTATTATTTAAAAGGAGCTAATATTATAGAAGAAGATGTGGAGGATGTATTAGACGCATATTTCAAGCTATGTTCCATTGAGGCTACGGTGGAAGATGTGGCAAAAATGGCTGCTGTCATTGGCAATAAAGGTATATCCCCTTGGTCCAATGAAGAAATAGTTCCTCCTAATGTATGTAAAGTATTAATGGCCATTATGATGACCTGTGGTTTATACAATGCCTCTGGAGAATTTGCTGTGAATGTTGGTTTTCCTGCCAAAAGTGGTGTTGGCGGCTGTATCATGTCTGTGGTACCTAACAAAATGGGAATTGCTGTAATAGGTCCTGCATTGGATGATAATGGCAATAGTGTTGCTGGTTTAAAGGTTTTAGAAAGCCTATCTCAAAAATTAGAATTAAGTATGTTTTAAATAAAAAATCCCTAGTCATCAATACTTAAAGTATTCAAAACTAGGGCTAATTTTTATAACCAATATAACATTCTATCTAATATATTGTCTTCAATAATCATATCACTAATATCGTAAATGGGGATTGAAAAATAAGGCAGTCCCACGTAATTAGGTGTAATTTCACCTTGTTGGAAATAGATTATTAGATTTTTGTCAGCAATATAATAATCTTGATTTGGTTTAATTCCTTTGAATTTGCCTATTAACGGTATCTCACGTCTTTTTATCTCTGCTTTAATTATATCCGATAATTTTTCTATATAGTTACTATCAGGTTTAAATAATTGTCCTAATTTATAGGATTTTCCAGTCATTGTATTAAAGTTTAAAGACCTGACCACATTAACTGGATGAGCACCTCCAAAGTCCCCCAATGCATTTAATGTTATACTGAGAACTTCCCTTTCATTGGTCTTTATTTCATAAAATCCTGTTATATAAGTAGTAATTCCTGGTTCCATAAGTTCTGATATTACCTTCATCATCAAATTATATATTTGATAATTCATCCGTTGTTGAACTTGCCTATCAACTAATTGGCACACTACGGGATAACTAAATTTAATCGTATCTGTAATATAATACTCTGTCTTAATACAGGTGGGTAGGTAGATTCTTCCTATCAATTTTAAAACCTCCTTTTAAATTGACCTCACCTGTATTTTATTCATTCCATTGCATTTGGTGCCTATCTTTATATATCTCCATTGTTGGAATAATCTTATATTATATACATTTTTCTAAAATTTCTATTACATCTTCTTCTGATACTTTTCTTGGGTTTCTATACAATGACCTAGATTGGAATGTCATCTCTAAGATTTCCTTCTCTCTACCTCTTTCATAACCTGCCTCTGTTAAGTTTTGTGGAATGGACATGTTTTTAATCATATTTCTAATATACTCTGATAAATTTCCTTCAATACCCATTAACTCAGCAAGTCTATCATATCTGTCTTGTACAACTTGACTATTAAAATCAATGGCTGCTGGTAAAAGGATGGCATTTAATACACCATGGGGTATATTAAATATTGCTCCCAATGGATGGGATATTGCATGTGCAACTCCTACCCCTGTCTGTGAAAAAGCCAGTGCTGCCACCATACTACCTAGGGCCATATCCCTTCTGGCTACTGTATCTTTACCATCTGCCACTGCCTTTTCTATACTTGACATTATTAATTCTACTGCTTTTTCTGCCAATGTCATACTGACAGGATTAGCTATCATAGATGTATAAGACTCTATAGCATGGGTAAGGGCATCCATTCCCGTATATGCTGTAATACTTGCTGGCATATTATAAGTCAGCACCGGATCCACAATTCCCAATTTTGCCTGAAATTCTGGATTAGCTAAACTTACCTTGTTTTTAGTAACTGGATTATATAATACTGAGTTATTGGTTATCTCACTTCCTGTACCTGATGTTGTAGGTATGGCTATAAAGGGAATTCCCTTATATTCATATGGAGTTTTATTTAAATAATCAGATGTACTCAGTTCTTGTCCATATAATCCTGCTGCTGCTTTAGCAACATCCAGAGGAGTACCGCCTCCTGCCCCTATGATGAAATCCGCATCATTTACCTTGGCCATCTCTCTCACTTCATCTACCATATCACAATCAGGCTCTGTTGTTGCTCTATATATATCTAGACAATCAATTCCTGCTTTAGATAAACTGTTTAGTATATTATCCAATGCGCCTGATTCTTTAATGGATTTACCTCCTGTAACTAATATGCATTTTTCACCAAATTTAACTGTGTTCTCTCCCAGCTTTTCTATACTATTCTCACCAAAAATTATACTTCCTGGAAACTTTAATGTGAACTCCATGTAAACACTCCTTTTTATACTATTTTTTTCTATAATATAAACTTTCTATAAAAATCTTAAATTACCTTTATTTTATAGCTCTATTATTGATATTTACTTATATATGGTTAAAAATTTACTTATTTTTTTTAAATGAAAATATAGCAATATAAACTAAAAAATGATATGATAGTTAAGAAATTAGCATATATATAAGGGTAATATAACATAATTATATAATAAAACTTAAAAAATTATCCATATATGCTTGACGATGGGAGGATGGTAAATTGAAAATAATTATTACCGATAGTTATAAAGAAATGAGTGAAAGAGCAGGAAATGTTGTGGCCAGCCAAATAATATTAAAACCTGATAGTATCCTAGGCTTAGCCACAGGTAGTACTCCTTTGGAAATGTATAGATATCTAATTGAACTTTATAAAAAAGGTGTTATAGACTTTCAAAATATTACTACCTTTAATTTAGATGAATATCATAGAATTTCACCTTCATCTCCACAGAGTTATGCCTATTATATGATGGAAAACTTTTTTAATCATATAAATATACCTAAGGAAAATATTAATATTCCCAATGGAGATGCCATAGATGTGGATGAGGAATGTCGTGAATATGCAAAAAAATTAGAATCCCTTGGCCCCATTGATTTACAAGTTCTAGGTATTGGTCCAAATGGTCATATTGGATTTAATGAATCCTCTGACCATTTCCCAGTGGGCACCCACTTGGCAAAATTAACAGGAGATACTCTTGAAGCTAATTCTAGATTTTTTGATTCTATAGATGATATGCCTAGAACAGCCATAACTATAGGTATCCGTGATATTATGTTATCTAAAAAAATTCTCTTATTAGCCAATGGTATTGGTAAAGCTGATATTATTGCTAAAGCCTTAAAGGGCAAAGTAACTCCCCGTGTACCAGCATCCATATTGCAATTACATCATGATGTAATTGTAATATTAGATAAAGAGGCTGCATCTAAACTATAATTATTATTTTCATTCCTCAACTTAGTGAAGAATCTTTTTATTTTAATAAGATTCTTCACTTTGTTGGGAATGATAAAATATGATTATCTTGATTTACTGAAAACTAGAAAGTACTGGTATTTTGCATTGTTTGGAAAACTACTATTATTTTTATTTATTTAATTCTAAAACTATGGGACAGTGATCACTTCCCATAATTTCACTATGTATCTGAGCATCTTTTAATATATCTTTTATCTCCTCTGATACTAAGAAATAGTCTATTCTCCAGCCCACATTCCTTTCTCTTGCTTTAGCCATATAAGACCACCATGTATAAGCATCTTCCTTATCTGGATAGAAATATCTAAATGTGTCTATAAAACCTGCATCTAATAGTTCTGTCATCTTATTTCTTTCTTCATCTGTAAAACCAGCATTTTTCCTATTTGTCTTTGGATTTTTTAAATCTATTTCCTTATGAGCCACATTTAAGTCTCCACATAATATAATAGGTTTTACTTCTTCTAGATCTTTTAAATATACTCTAAAATCATCCTCCCATTTCATTCTATAATCCAATCTTGTAAGACCTCTTTGGGAATTAGGAGTATATACATTTACTAGATAAAAATCTTCATATTCCAATGTAATTACTCTACCTTCCTGGTCATGTTCTTCCATATCCATTCCATAACCTACAGTAATAGGTTTCTCTTTAGTAAAAACTGCTGTGCCTGAATAACCTTTTTTAACTGCATAATTCCAATACTGATAATAACCTTCTAATTCTAAATCTATCTGACCCTCTTGTAATTTTGTCTCCTGTATGCAGAAAATATCTGCATCAATTTCATTAAAATAATCTAAAAATCCCTTTTTCACACAAGCCCTAAGGCCATTCACATTCCATGAAATTAATTTCATATATACTGTCCTCCCATATATGTTCATTTTATTATTTTATATTATCTCTATATCCCATACCCATATTTTAAGTTTTTATTTAATATTTCCAATTTCTTTTATTTAACACTTCCCATGATTACAGCCAAGGGCCTTGTAAAGGATAAATCCAAATCCTTTGCCATAAATCCAGTATTTTTATTTTTTATCTGGTTAAGCTCTACATTATAAAATATTTAATCATATTTTTATATAAACTACAAGTTAAGTCTATCTTCATAATTTGACATATAAAAATCCCTATTCTATAATTGAATTTACGTCAATCGTATATATGATTATATTTACAATGTTTTCATTAAATTTTTATATTATAAATTTAAAGTTAATCTTAATGTCAGGAGATGAAAAGTATGAAAGAACTTTGGAATTTATTTATATCCTTTTTTCATATAGGTACTTTTACCTTTGGTGGAGGATATGCTATGTTACCTCTATTAGAAAAAGAAATTGTAGATAATCGCGGATGGGTTACAAAGGATGAGCTACTTGACTGTTATGCCATAGGTCAATGTACACCAGGAATTATTGCAGTTAATACTGCCACATTTATTGGCTATAAACAAAGAGGATTATGGGGTGGTATTTGGGCTACCCTTGGTATGGTATCACCTTCACTTATAATTATCACTATTATTGCCACCTTTTTTCAAAAGTTTCAAGAATATGAATTAATCCAACATGCCTTTGGTGGCATTAGAATTGTAGTTGTAGCTTTAATAGTTCAAGCTGTTATCAATATGTGGAATCAATCAATAAAAAATTGGTTGGGTATCATCCTATTTTTAATATCATTTATACTTACTACCTTTACACCCATATCACCTGTTTTTGTAATTATATTTTCTGCTATTACAGGTTTAGCTACTAGAAATACGAAGGGAGCTAATATGGAATGATTTATTTTATATTATTTATAGAATTCTTTAAAATAGGTCTTTTCTCCATAGGTGGAGGCTTGGCCACATTACCTTTTTTATATGATTTAATAAATAAATATGGATGGATTACATCTGAAGAATTAGTGGATATGTTGGCCATATCCGAATCTACACCAGGACCCATAGGCATTAATACTGCCACCTTTGTAGGTTATAAGACTGTTGGACCTCTGGGAGGATTAATAGCAACTTTGGGTATTGTAACACCTGCTATTATTGTTATGACCATCATTGCCCATTATTTTATGAAGTTCAATGAAGAGCCTTTAGTTAGGGCTGGTTTTAACGGAATTAGACCTGCTGTGGTGGGTTTAATTGCTGCTGCAGGTTATGAAGTTTTTAAAATATCCCTATTAAATATACCTGCTTATGTAAGTAGTAATAATTTACTTGAACTTTTTAGTTTAAAAGCATTAGGGTTATTTGTAATTATGTTATTTGGCATATTAAAATTTAAGAAACATCCCATATTATATATAGTTTTGGCTGGTCTTATAGGTATAATATTTAAGTATTAAATATTTATTGTTCTTAAAATAAAACATCATAAAAAATAGGATAACATCACATTAATGTTATCCTATTTTTATATTCAACTTTAACTATAAAATTAATGTTCTTTAATCTTTTAAAAATGTTAAAGTTAGTTTAAACAAATCTCCATCTATACTAATATCCATTTTACCATTTTGCAGTTCAACTAAACTCTTGGCTATGGAAAGACCCAATCCGGAGCCTTCTGTATTTCTTGACTTATCTCCTCTTATAAATCTTTCAGTAATCTCATGGGGGTCAAAGTTCATTTCATAGGAGGAAATATTTTTAAATATAAATCTAACCTCCCTTTCTTCCTCTAATATATCAATATATACCCTAGTATTTTCCATGGCATATTTTAATATATTCTCCATTATATTTTCAAATATTCTATATGTCCTTCTACCATCTAATTTGCAGATTATTTTTTTATCTGGTATATTCATTCTCATTATCAGATCAGTAGCATTTAACTTTTCCTCCATTTCGCCTAGTGTCTGTCTAAAAAGGGCCACTATATCTATCTCTTCTAAATCTAATTCTATATTTCCGCTACTGGCCTTACTTGCATCGAATAAATCCTCTATCAAAATGTCCAATCTCTTAGCCTTTTTATCTAAAATATCTATATATCTTTTCTGTTCCTCTAAATCTAAATTTTCATCTTTAAGTAAATCTATATAGGTAATAATAGAAGTAAGGGGAGTTTTTAAATCATGAGATACATTAGATATTAATTCAGATTTCATTCTCTCACTTTTTATTTCCCTATCCACTGCTAATCTAAAACCTTCTTTAATATTATTTAAATTCTGAGATATAGGAGTTAAAATACCCATTTCTTCATCTAGATTAATATTAAAATCCCCTTGAGATAACTGGGTGCTCACATCATGTATTTGTTTTAAATTTATCATAAAATTCACCAGATATTTGAACATAAATATGGCCCAAAATACACCTAATATAAATCCCATACCTCCAGTTGCTAAAGTCATCCATAGGATAAAGAGATTAATCACCAGTAATATGAATATACTTCTATTTGGATCCCTACTTATATCCAATGCCATAAATTGAGTTAAAGTTCTTTTTAATCCTCTGATAATACTAAAGCCAATTCTAGCCGTGAAACTATTTTGTATAAATCCTTTTTTAAATCCATTGTAATAAATATATTTTATATATACAATTGTCAGATATATCAAACCATATAATACAAAGGTTATGGGTATACCTATGAGATAGAAGTATTTATTTACATCATATATTATATTGACCATTTCTAAGCCACGCCAACCATCATAAGGATTTATTAATATAAATATGCCTGTACTTAAGGTTATAAAGGTAAACCATATTAATAACTTTAGCTCTATAAACATCTTATTATATATTCTAGATATAATACACCTTTTTTGATGGGTATATGGAATGCCAAAGGCTATCAATGTTAATAGCAATATACCTATTACGCCAATTACAAAAATCAATATAATATATTCTGGAAATACATAATGATATTTTATATTCTGGACAAATGCATCATTATATTTTTCTATATCCTTTGGTATAATATATATTATTTCTAATTCTTCCAGTTCTTCCTTAACTTCATCTATATTTTCCTCTTCATTTTCTATTATCTCACTGGTTTCTTCAGTATCTACAGAAA
>JAAYNB010000013.1 GCA_012521085.1 Clostridiales bacterium
AGAACGGATTGGAGGCTGCCATAAAAAGGCTGGCAGAAGAAGTACCGGTCTGGGGAATTGGCGGAGGATATCAGATGATGGGATGTCAGATTTCCGATCTAGGAGAAGTGGAAGAGGGAGGCGTTATTCGTGGAATGGAACTGCTCCCTATGGCTACTGAATTAAAGAAAGAAAATGTACGTTGTCAGGTAAATGGCAGATTAAATGGGGTGGAGGGTATCTTCTCAACGATTGCAGACCTGCCATATGTAGGATATGAAAATAATACAGGGTGTACCAGTTTCTTAGAACAGGATGAAACAGTTGAGGCCAATATAGATAGAGCTAACGTATATAAAACCAATATAATTAAACCTGACAAAGACAATGATTATAATCTACCTGTAATATCAGTCTATAATAAAAATCTGTATGGCACAAATATCCATGGTTTATTTGATAATGGTAGTATAGCAACTGCCATTATAGAAGCCTTGACAGATAAAAAAGGAATTAAGATAGAAAATGGAGTTTTTGAAGATTATCAAAGTTTTAAAGAAAAGCAATATGATAAATTAGCAGACACATTACGGAAATATCTTAATATGGATGAGATCTACGATTTACTTCAAGATGTTCACTGGGATTGAGTAAACTGATCCTTAGTAATATGTCTAGAGAATTATAATTATATGGCTAGAAAATAGAGTTATATGGTTCAAGATATAGAATTTATAGAATTAATTGGTTTGAAATATTAAATAATATGGTACAAAAGATTTAGTGAGGATTTAGAATTTTATAATGCCACAGAATTTGGAGAAAGCGGGGTGTAGGGTATGGGAAATTGCTCAGATAATTCAATAAATCTAATATTAATCCGCCATGGAGCCACCAAATCAAATAAGGAACGCAGATATTTAGGGAGAACAGATGAGTCTCTTTCTGAAGAAGGAATAAAGGAGTTACTGGAATATAAAAAACTAGATAGATATCCCAATATCAATTATTTATTTACCAGCCCTATGAAAAGGTGTGTTGAAACGGCGAAAATACTGTTTCCCAAGATAGAAAGCATAATTATCCCAGAGTGGAAGGAAATAGATTTTGGTGAATTCGAGGGTAAGAATTATATAGAATTAAAGGACGATGTAAGGTATCAGGCATGGATTGATAGTAACGGCACATTGCCTTTTCCAAAGGGCGAAAGTAGGGAAGCCTTTGCCCAGCGATGCTGTAGTGGTTTTCAAAGTATGATAGACCTTATTTATCAGATAGTAGACAAATGTGAAAATGTTACAAAAGATATTGGACTGGTTGTTCATGGTGGTACGATTATGGCCTTGCTTAGCCATTATAATGGTGGAGGTATTTATGACTATCAAGTTCCCAATGGTGGAGGGTTTGTTTGCAGATTAAAAGGGTGGCATCATAGACCTGAAATTACAGAGTTAAAAAAGATATAACGGGAGATAGTGCGCCCTGCATATTGCGAATGAAATTCCTGAGAAGTTTGCAGGCTATGAAGAAAGGTATGGTTATTAATATGAAGTATCATATAATGGCATTCTTTATAGGATTTCTACTGGATTTGATATTAGGAGATCCCTATTTTATTCCCCACCCTATTCGAGTGATAGGAAGTATGATAACCAAATTGGAGAAAGGGTTATTATATAAAGGAAAAGAGCGAAGTGAAGTAAGAGAATTGCGGATGGGGATAGCTATGGTGGCTATCGTACTTAGTAGTACGGCAGTTGCAGTGATGTTTATCTTGTTTGTTTCCTATTGGTTGCATCCATATATAGGAATGGTAGTAGAAGCTGTCATGACTTATCAGATACTTGCAACCAAATGTCTGTATGTTGAGAGTATGAAAGTATATAAGCATCTTAAGGATCAGAATTTGGAGGAAGCAAGAAAAGCTGTTTCCATGATTGTTGGTAGAGATACAGAATGCTTGAATGAGAAAGGAATAATAAAGGCAACCATAGAAACTGTGGCTGAAAATACTTCTGATGGAGTCATAGCTCCGATGCTATTTACTGCCCTTGGAGGTCCAGTGTTGGGTTTTGTTTATAAGGCAGTAAATACAATGGATTCGATGATTGGTTATAAGAATGATAAATATCTATATTTTGGCAGGGCAGCAGCCAGATTGGATGATTTTATAAATTATATTCCTGCCAGAGTCAGTGCATATCTGATGATTGCAGCATCCTTTCTGGGAGGAAAAAGCTTTTCAGTAGAGCAGGCGTTATACATATACAAGAGAGATAAAGGAAAGCACGCCAGTCCAAATTCTGCACAGACAGAGTCAGTCTGTGCCGGTGCCCTAGGAATACAGCTGGCTGGAGATATCAGTTACTTCGGTAAAGTTATAAAAAAACCTTTTATAGGAGAAGCCTTACGCCCTGTAGAATATAAAGATATCAAACTGGTAAACCGATTAATGTATTTGACAGCATGGATAAGTGAAATTATATGTCTACTATTGATGATATTAGTATGGATGTTTTAGACCATTAATTAAACTATTTATTCTCAGTGGGAGCCTGTAGCAAAGTTTGCAGGCTCTTTGAAAGTAAAAAATATATAAAAGACTTAATTATATGAAAGGCTTAATATTATGAAAAATTCCCATA
>JAAYNB010000146.1 GCA_012521085.1 Clostridiales bacterium
AATCGACCTTTCATTGTTTAATACTGATTATAGAATGTCCTATAAGCTCATCTTTGTCAAGTATTTTAGTAATTCATCTCCCACTTGTAGAAGATGGGAGAATTCTTGCTATTTTAAGTTAAATTAGATCTCTCTTACACTTAAATCTATAGATTTAATTATACATTCTTATTTAATTTAATTTTTTATAATTTAATTTTAATCATCCTATATATTATATAGTTTCTTTAAACTACTGTCATATATAGTAAAAATATAATCTCTGTCAGCTCTGATAAAGCCCCTAAAGTGTCCCCTGTCATTCCTCCTATTATATTTTTACTATGATCTTTGAATATCATGGAAAAAATACCTAATATTAATATAAAAGGAATTGCCCTTATATCAATAAGACATATTATCATGGCTATAATATTTGCATATACCATTTCTTCTCTGGTTATATTTCCAATATATATATTTCCCAATCCCTTTTCTCTTGCATAATTTATGTTATAAGAGCCATGAACAGCGGCCAGTCTACCCATCATAGGCATGAGTATAAGTACTAAAAAACCAGTATTTTCTGAGAAATTTGTAATTAAAAAAACCTTTAATAAAATAGAGATTAAAATCACTATTACGCCATTGGAGCCTAGTCTACTATCTTTCATAATTACTAAAATCTCATCTCTAGTACGACTGCTATAAAAACCATCAAAGGTATCTGCCAACCCATCTAGATGTAGCCCTCCAGTTAATCCTAAATAAATAGCTACTACCAAAATTGATGTTACTGTATTTGGAAAGAAATATGTAAATCCTTTATAAAATACAGCAAGTATTAAACCTAATACTAGACCCACAATTGGAAAATATATAATTCCCTTTTTAAAATCCTCATCATATTCCGGATTTTTTATTACAGTTATCCTTGTTAGAAATTGTAATGTGGTAAAAAATCTTTGCATTAGCTTTCTATTCCCTTCCTAGCATAAATACCTTTTTGAAAAGGATGCTTCACTAATTTCATTTCCGTTACATAATCTGCTATTTCTATTAATTCCCCTGGAGCATTTCTACCTGTCATTATTATTTCCATATCCTTTGGTTTGTCTTTAATAAGTGATATTATATCATCTAGATTAATTATTTTATTATATATGGTAGCCATGATTTCATCCATTATTATAAGATTATAATTTCCTGATTTAAATTGTTCTTTAATAAATTCTATACCTGTTTTTATAGATGCTTTTGTTTCAATTTTCTCCTCATCATTCATTTGAGAATAAAATTTTCTCATATTGGCAAATCGTGCTAATTCAAAATTAGGACTTAGTTTTTCTATAGTATTAAGTTCACCAGTATCTTCTCCTTTAAGAAATTGTACCATTAATACTTTATAGCCAGCACCCGAGGTCCTAATACCCTGGCCTATAGCAGCAGTTGTCTTACCCTTACCATTTCCTGTATATATATGTACTAAGCCTATTTCAAACTTTTTATTTCCCATATTTATTTTCCATCTCCTTTTATTCTAATAGGTATGCCCGTTACTACAAGATAAACAGTACCTACTTCTCTGCCTATGTATTGGTTAATTCTACCAGCTATATCTCTAAAAATTCTTGAAAGTTTATCTCCTGGTACAATCCCCATACCTATTTCATTAGTCACTATAATTACTGGTATATCTAATTCTTTGAGGGTTTTTATAAGCTCCTTTACCTCTTTAAAAATCTTGGCTTCTATTTTATTTGCCTCTTCTGGTGTAATTTTATCCCAATCACAATCCTCATCTAACATGAGATTAGTAACCATTATGGTGATACAATCTAAAAAAACTGCTGATATTTTTTCTTTATAAGGTTGAATTTTTTGAGATAAATTTTTATAGCCTTCAAGGGTTGTCCAATTTGATGGCCTACCTTCCTGATGCTTTTTTATTCTATCTTTCATTTCATCATCAAAGGCCTGTGCAGTTGCAATATATAATATTTCTCCATCCATATTTTCTAATATGGATTCTCCAAAACTGCTTTTACCACTTCTTGCTCCACCTGTTACTAAAGTTAATAAATTTTCCGCCATATCATATCCTCCCATGTCTTAAATATATAGCATAAATATATGTTTAAAAACTAAAAGCCCTACCATTGGGTAAGGGCCAAAAATCATAGATATTGATTTTAAACGCTACTTCCCTCCGAAGATTTAATTCAAATTTTGGCAGTTCTCCTGACTTATGATTCACCTTACTTCCAGCACCTTCCCAGAAATATTCTAGTGGTAATTGCTGTTTTCATCCTCACTTACAGTAGCGGGGGCTGTAGTGGATTTGCACCACTTTCTCTATTAAGCTATAAGCACCAAAATTTCCATATTTTTATAATATATTTACTATTATATTTAATCATATCAAAATATCATATTTGTATCAATAAAAAATATGTGAAACCATTAATTGTAATAGCTTTTACTTTTCTTGATATTCATATTTTATATAAAATATTTTCTAAAAAGTTGTAAAAAATTTTTGTGTATAATAAACATGGTAATCTCCACCAAAATATACACCTACACCTAGGTTTTTAAAATCTCCTAATAAATTTTCTCTATGACCCATGGAATTCATCCAATTTTCATGAGCAAATATAGGTGATGTTTGACCTGCTGCAATGTTTTCACCTACTTTTTGCCATGAAACTCCTTCCTCCTCTATTCTATGTGCAGGTCCTCTACCATGTGGATCCACATGATTAAAAAAACCTCTTTTAGCCATATTCATACTATGTTTTCTTCCTGCTGACCTACCTTCCTCACCCCAAATAAATGGTGGTTTTCCTAATCGCACTCTAGTAGCATTGGCTAAATCAAATATTTCCATCTCAAAACTTTCTCTTAATCTTTCGCTATTCATACCGTAAAATCCTTTTAAACTTTCTTCCATAGTTCTTTCAATTATTTTTATGGCACTAACTTTATATTCATCATGTATATCATAGAAAAATGTTATATAGTAATTATTTATAAGGTATGTGCTATTTTCTTCAGGAGTATTAATATAATAGAGAGTATCATCTTTCTTAATATATTCTATAGGTTTTCCTAAAACTTTCTCAACTTCTTCTCTTTTACTGCCTATTTTAAGTCCATTTTCTGATTCCCAAATGGGAGAATTACTACATAATCCTACTACTTTTCCATCTTCTATACCTACTTGCATATATTTACTATAGTCTTTATTATAGATATACCATTCAAACCCATATTTACTAAGGTCAATACGCTGTGGTTCTCCTAACTCTTTTAATACTTTTTCAATTGAATCTCCTATAGAAATATTTAGACATGTAAAATCTTCTGTCATAATTACTTGGTTTTCCGCATAATTACTTTCCTGTATTACTGATTTATTAAAGGATTTTACCATAACTTCCATACTTTCTTTTATTTCTATTGGTATACTTTCTATAGTAGCCTTATTGGTAAAAAAATCATTAAATGGTTTTATATGAAATAGTATTGTAAATAAAAATATGTATATAATTATACCCTTTACCAATCTTTTCATTACAAAACCTCCTATAGTAAAAGAGAAAATATTATTATATAAATATACTATATTATATCATATATTCTTCCTGCACATTTAATTATTTCCATATGTTGTAGATATTTATACTCTATTTAAATTATAATATTAAACCTTTACATTTGGTATAATAGATATTAATATTATAATTACATTATACATATTTACTAAACAAAGGAAAGTTGGTCATAAAGTATGGAAAATTGTCTAACTCGTTTGAATTTAGATGATAAGGAAATTATTTTAATTGGAACATTCCATATTTCCCATAAAAGTGTTGAGGATGTTAAAAAACTTATTGAATCTGAAAAGCCTGATACTATATGTGTAGAATTAGATGAACATAGATATAATGCTATGATAAATAAAGACCAGTGGCAGGAGATGGATATATTTAGAGTTATAAAAGAAAAAAAATCTTTATTTTTGTTTATTAACTTAGCTCTATGGACTATGCAAAAAAATTTTGCTAAAGAATTTGATATTGAACCTGGTGCTGAAATGCTCCAAGCTATTGAATCAGCTAATAAAGTAAATGCTGATTTAGTTTTGGCAGATAGATGTTTGCAGACAACCTTTCTTAGAATTTGGCATAATGTTGGGATATATAGTAAAGTTAAATTAATTGGTCATATTCTTTATGTTTTTTTTAATAAGAAAAAAATTAGTAAAAATTATTTAGAAGCTTTAACAACTAAAACCAGCGTAGATAATTTTTTAAAAGAGTTTACTGAAAAATTTTCTGAATTAAAAATTCCATTAATAGATGAAAGAGATCAGTTTTTGGCACAAAAAATTAAAGAGGCTCCCGGGAAAAAAATTGTGGCAGTATTAGGTGCAGCCCATATACCTGGTATAACAAAAGAAATAAATAATGATTATGATTTAAATGATTTATGTTATATCCTTGAAAAATCTAAAAGTGCCAAATTGTTTTTATGGTCATTACCCATATTATTAATTGCAATGATTGGTGTTAGTTTTTCTTTTAATCCACATATTGGCATTAATTCAACTTTTAGCTGGATATTTTGGAATAGTACTCTGGGAGCTCTTGGAGCTTTAATTGCATTAGGACATCCTATTTCTATATTTACTGCAGCCTTAATTTCTCCCATTACTTCATTACTACCTATACTAGGTGCTGGTTGGATAGTAGGGTTAGTAGAAGCATCAATTAGAAAACCAAAAGTAAGGGATTTAGAGGCTATTTCTAATGATATCTTCAGCATAAAAGAATTTTGGTGTAATGGTTTTACTCGTATATTATTAATAATTGCATTAACTGGTTTTGGCAGCACCCTAGGTGGTATTATTGGTGGAGCTGATGTAATACGTATGTTTTTACAAATATTTAAAAGGTCATAATTACATAATTATGACCTTTAGTAGTTTTTAGTGAATATCTATTTTTCTATATTATTTCTCTGCCTTTCTTCTCTTGCCACTCTCCATTGCTCCCTTGCCATTATTTGAATCTGTCTTTTATTCTTTATATCTGGATGCTCCAATGCTTTAGCATACCATTGAACAGCTTTTTTAGTATTCCCCTGTTTTCTATGTAACTCTCCTATTAAATAAGTAAGAGTTATTTCATCAAAAGTAGAATTAGATATATGTTCTTGTTGATAAGCCTTCTCTAAATATTCAAGGGCATGTGATAAGAACTTCTTTTCATTTTCCATATCATTTTGTTCACGATAAAACCATGCTAATCTTAAACATAAACTGCCTGTATATGCATTGGTTTTATTAAGTAATTTTGCTATTAATATGGCTAATTTATAGCTTTCTTCTACCTCTTTTAAACTACGTATACCACCATAATCTCTTTGTACCCATTTTGACTGTATTTTTTTTGCAATAATTTTATATCATCCTTTGTTAGTTCTGTATATTCACTTTCTGTAGCACTATAGCCACAATTGGGACATATCCATACTAGATAGTGAAGAGGATTTACATCCTTATATTTTATATTTAAATCACTATCTCTACCCACAATTCGTAATTTTCTTCTTCGAACCCTTTTGGTAGTAAAAGTTATTTTGCAACATGGGCATTCTATATTTTTATTATAAAAAAATTCATCCATTCTATTTCCTCCATTAAAGCCTTCAAAACTACATTCTCAATAAGGTATTTTAATTTGCTATAGTTTCCTCTGTCTGTATTATATCATCAGAATATTCTTCAGACCCAATTTCATTTTCCATATTTTCTTTAGTTTCTTTCTCTAACTCCTCTAAGGACTTTCCTCTTGTACCTTCAAGAATTAATCCATTTGTAGGAGCATAATAATCCTTTGATATGAGCTCTCTCTTTATTTCTCTACCATCTTGATAGTAGATTTTATAAGTATTAACTCTATATCCCTGTTTCCCTTGTATTTCAACCTTTGTTTCTCCTATTGGTAAAGTACCATCTTTTTTTACTTCCATTTTAGGTTCTATAGCTTCTGTAACTACAGAATGTAATCCAATTATAGGATCATTTTCTTTCACACCATAAAATCTAATGTAAATTCTATTGCCTTTAACAAAGCTCTCTAGATATATAGGATGTTTTCTATTGTTTTTAAATTTAAAGTCTATATGGTTATAAGATACTGTTGCATCATGTCCTAAAGGAACATATCCCACAGGTATGGAGTGATTTCTTCTATTGCTGATCTCTAAATTTGCTCGAACAACTGCATTGTATAGAGTAGTAGAAACTTGACAAATTCCTCCACCTATACCTGGCACTAATTCACCATTTATTATAACAGGTGCTTCTTGATATCCTTCTGCTACTCCCCTAGGTCCTGTCTTTTCATTAAAAGAAAATTCTTCTCCAGGCATTAATAAAGTATGAGTTATGCTATTTGAAGCAATACGAATATTTTTAGTTCTTCCAACAGCCTGTGTATTAAAAACTGTACTAAATTCTCCAATAACATCTTTTATATTCCTCAATGCTTCTGCTTTAATTCTTGGTTCTATGGTATCTACTGGTATATCTATGGTTTCTGTACTAAAATTTTTTATATTATCATGTATCAAATCTTTTAAAACTTCCTCTTTAACCTCAATTCCTGTTACTTCTTCCGTTATATTAAATACCCCATTTTCCCTTTTAATACTGGCATCTTGAGATTTTTTATTAATATTTTCTTTAACATCCATTATAATTTCATCGAATACATCATCATTATATTTAGTATCTAAATCAATATCAACAGGATTGTTTTTAAGTTGATAAACTTCTTTTACACGTCTAAATATATTTCCTTCTCTACCTATATCATATGCTTTTTCAATAGACTCATCATATAGATATTCATAATCCAAATCCCTGTAACTTATTTTTTTATTATAATCTTTATAATTTAGGTCAAAACTTAATGAATCTATTTTTATTTCATAGATATCCTCTAATTTATTCCTTGCTTCCATTTTAGTTAAATCACTTACATCTACACCTGCAATATAAATACCGTGATAAATACTATCTTTATTTAAATGAAAAAAGGATATGGCAAAAAAAGATACTATAATACCACTAAAAATAATTGCTATAATAAATAAAAATATCTTTTTATTATTGGCATTTTCAGTAGCTGTCCCCATAAACATTCCTCCCCTAGGTAATTATACTTTACTATTAGATATTAAACAATATAATATCCATGAAAAGAATTTTATATTTTACTCCCAATAAATTGATATCTTATCTCCATTTTTTATTGGTGTGGTATAATTTGCTTTTCTATCATTATGTTCAAGTACTAATTTCCCCTTTACTTGGCTCCTATCAAAATCTATATAATTAAATATATCTACAAAAATTAATTCTTTATCTACTACTTCTATAACCAGTGGTTTACCATTATATATAATCTCTATACTATTACCTAGATTTTTATTCATTTCATTATCCAAATTTTTATTTGCTTTTTTATCTATAATTATCTGCATATTATTTTTTAATTTATCATATAAATCTGTCTTTTTACCATTGGCATATATAATATGTTTTTCAAAATCTATATCTAAAAATTTACACAGGCTTTCTATATTATTTATCTCTTTATACTCTATTTTATCTCCATTCTTTAATAAATAGTCCTTTTCTACTATCACATCATTAACTTTAATATCATAAAATCTAGGTATCTTTTCTGTTCCTATGAAAATAGTATGATTGGAGTCTAACAAATCCTTTAAATACACCCTTGCTGATTCACCTACTGTAGCTGGTTGTATATATATTTCATCGCCTTGATTTATAACCTCATCTACAGATACCTCTCTATCCCCAATTAATATCCTTGCCATTTCTCCATATTGTCCATAAAAAATCTTCTTTTCACCATTGATTAATACTTCGATACTATCACCTTTTTTAGGTATTAAATCTCTAGGATTAAAGTTTATACTCAAAAGTACATCTCTTATTTTTAATTCCTGGGTTTTTAATAATTTTAACTTTTTACCATTTACCAATACCTCTATATAATCACCAGATATATTTTTTAGAGCCTTAACCAATATGCCAATGGGAGTAATGCTTTCTGGGCCATAAATATTACCATCATCCAATTTTAAATTTTGTATGGATTCCAAATCTCTTACTACAACCCTTTCCCTTGGAATTTGTAAATAATCAGCAACTAGATGATCTAAATATGGAATTTGACTTCCTCCACCTATTAAAAATACCACACTTGTAGGTTTTGTATTATGTAATATTATATTGTCTGCAATTTCTTTTGCCACCATTTCTATAGCTGGTTTAATATTTTCTAATATTTCTTTAGTATCTATATCATGTTTTATTCCTATAACATCAGTAAAACTCTGTATTTCTCTCTTATTTAGATTACATTTTAAAATTTCTGCTGTATCAAAATCCAATAAATACTTTCTTACTAATTCCTCTGTAATTTCATCACCAGCTATAGATGTCATGCCATAACCTACTACACCACCATCTTTTGTAATAGCAATATCTGCAGTACCAGCACCAATATCCACCAATGCAATATTTAATAATCTCATATTTTCGGGGACAGCAACTTCAATAGCAGCAATAGGCTCTAGGGTTATATAATCCACTTCTAAATCCACTTTCTCCATAACTGTATATAAACTATTAACTACAATATCAGGTAAAAAAGTGGCTAAAATTTTAATTTTTAAAGATTCTCCCCTATGACCTATGGGATTAGTTATATAGGAGCCATTTAAATAATAACCTAGGACAGTATGACCAACACAGAGATAATTTACCCCATCAGTTGATTCCTTTTCTAAACCTCTTTGCGCCTCCTGTATAGCTTCTATTTCCAAACTTGCAAGAATATGATTGTCAATTTCTTTATTTTTGTCTAAATTTCTTTCTATATGGGTTTGAAAAGTTTTTAATGCTCTACCTGCAGCGGCTATGGATACTTTTTTTAGTTCTAATCCTGATTTTCTTTCTAATTCTGATTTTACTTTTTTTACAATTTCCACTACCCCATCAATATCATGAATTTGTCCATCATACATCACTCTTTTTTTATGTAATTCCATAGCCACATGATGAATTATTATCTGCTCATCTTCTAATGTGCCTAATAAACCAATAATACTTCTTGTTCCTATATCTAAGACAAAAGTCATAATTTTACATCCTCTCCATAAAAGCATTTTCATCAAATGTGTAATAGAAAAATCAAAATTTTATATTTTATTTTAATAAATTTTATACTATAAATTTATACATCTATACTTCTCTAAAAAAACATAATTTCCTTTATCTTATACTCTTTTATTGCTTTTTTCTCTTTATAATAGAAAACCTCCTATCTTTTTAAAATAGGAAGTTTTAATTAGATTTTTTGCTTATATCTTTAAAATATAGACAATATCCTGTTAATGGACATTTATCACATTGTGGATTTCTAGCTTTACAAATTCGTCTACCTTGAAAAATTAATCTATCATGGGCTTCAGACCATTGTTTTTTAGGAATATTTTTCATTAATTGTTCTTCCGTTTTTTCTACATTTTCTGCATTTGCAAGACCTAATCTATTAGATACTCTAAACACATGGGTATCTACTGCAATAGCTGGTTTTCCAAAGACATTACTCATTATTACATTGGCTGTTTTTCTACCAACACCAGGCAATTGTAAAAGTCCCTCATAAGTATCTGGTATGTTTCCATTATATTTTTCTACTAATATTTGACATGTGGCTAAAATATTTTTACTTTTATTCCTATAAAATCCACAACTTCTAATTCTGTCTTCTAATTCTTTTAAATCCATTTTTAAAAAATCTTCTGCTGTCTTATATTCTTTAAATAATTCTCTTGTAATCTGATTAACCCGGACATCAGTACATTGAGCAGATAATATAACAGCGATTAAAAGTTCAAATGGATTAGAATATTCCAGTTCTGTTTTTGCATCAGGAAATGTTTCTTTTAATATATTTAAGACTTCCTTTATCTCTGTTTTATTAAGGATTTTTTTCTTCATATATTTCCTCCCTATGATATTTCTGTATTACATTCTGTAATATCTACTCTACCATCATTTTCAATAAATTTTATTACATTATTTATAGTAGAATCTATATGTTTTCTACTATTACTAACACAACAAAAAGCTATTTCTGACACCTGCCATTTATCCATATCCCCAACCTCTGCAATGGATACATTAAATCTGGATTTTATCCTCTCAATAATACTTTTTGTAACCTGTCTTTTACTTTTCAGTGAATTTGCCTCATATATAAATATTTTCATTGAACAAACTCCTACTACCATATTGGCCATTCCTTTCCTGATGAGTTAATCCATATCCTGTAATATATTAATACCCCAAAGGGCATATTCTCTAATTTCAGACCTAGAATCTTTTAAAAGTTCTTGTAAATAGGGTATTGCATCTTTATCTTTATGATTTACCAAGGCAATAATTGCATTTCTTTGTAGGATTTTTTTTCCTCTCCAACCAGCCGAACTCATACCATAGGTTTCTTTAAATTTTTTATTAGGTATATTTAATAACTCTATTAAATCTGGCATAGGAGATAATTTAACTGGGCTAAACCTATCTTCTGATGTATGTTCTATCTTTTTATTATGGGGACATACTTCTTGACATATATCACATCCATATATTTTGTTTTCTAACACCGGTCTATCTTTTCCTCTAATTTCTTTTTTTTGTTGCAATATATTAGATATACATTTATCTGCATTAAATTTATATGCTCCCTCTATGGCACCTGTGGGGCAATTTTTAATACAGAGATTGCATCCATAACATCTTTTATCTATTAAAGGATAATCTGCTTCAATCTGAAGATTTGTAATCATATAACCAATTACAATCCATGATCCATATTTATCATTTATCAATACTGAATTATAACCATAATAACCTAATCCTGCCCTATATGCCACCTGTCTATCTACAAGGGGACCCGTATCTACAAAGGCCTTATATTCAAAATCCATTTTTTTATTTTTTATAAACTTGGCTATTTTTTCTAACTTTTCTCTCAATACTATGTGATAGTCCGTACCCCATGCTATTCTTGATAATTTACCACAAAATTTTGATATATCATTTTTTATATCATCTGGTTCATTATAGTAAGATAGGGCTATGGCTATAATAGACTCAGCATTGGTCATTGTCTTTTTAGGATTTATTCGCAAATCAATATCCTTTTCTTCAAATCCTGATAAATAACCTAGGCTTTTTCTAAATTCTAAAATATCTCTAATATCTTCAAAGGGTTCAGCACTGGTAAATCCTATTAAATCTATACCTATGGAATTGGCATAATGCTTTATATCTCTTTTTAAATCCATAATATAATACACTCCGCTAATTTAAGTAAAAATTATTTATCAAAATCTAATATCTCTTCATGAAAACTACTTCCCCCTATAAATTCTCTTAATATAGATGTTCTTGGAATTTCATCTTCTCTTTTTAAAGGAACAAAATAATTTAAGAATTTTAATAATCTCTTTGCCTCTGCAAAATAAGAACTTGTATTCTCCACTTCTTCTAATAGGGGTAGGGCATATTTTTTTAACACACTTAATTCATATATTAAAGCAGAATTAAAGATAAAATCAGCTTCTTCTTGGAAAGGGAATATATTCCTTTCCTCACCACGTCTAACTGAATCCCACATGGATAATGTTTTTTCAGCATTATTTGAACGGAATTTACTATCCCTTACTATTCTTCTAATTAATCTTGCATCAGTTGTTGGTATTCTATTTTGTTCATCTATATTTAATTGTGTAATGGGACTTATATATATTTTATATTTTTCCTCATTTGGAATAGCAGAAGTAAGTTCATCATTTAATGCATGTAT
>JAAYNB010000147.1 GCA_012521085.1 Clostridiales bacterium
AGTATACTAGTATCCTATATTAATAATACCATAATCCGCCAGTAAATATTAATATATATTTAATAAATTTAATAAATTTAATAAATATTTAATAAAAAATCCCAAGAAATATATATTATAAATTTCTTGGGATTTTCATGTCTATAATCATGTTATATAATAATTTTATTTATTTTACTCTGGATTTTATTACTTCATAACCTACTTTGGTTATTGCATCCTCTATTTTTTCTATGGATACTAATTCTTCATCAAAGTTTAATCTTGCCCTACTGGAATTAAAGGATACATTTATACTATCTTTATCTATACCATCTAAACTTTTTAATGCACCTTCAATTTTTTGCATGCATGATGGGCATGCTAGGGTTTCTAATTGTATTGTAGCTGATTTCATATTAATATTCTCCTCTCATTTTATTTTAATTATACAAGTCCTCAATCATAGAACAATTATGATTTTGATTTTTTTATCTATTTAATTTATATCTCAATAATCTCATTCCATTAAATATAACTGCCAATATACTTCCTTCATGTACTAGCATTCCAATGGACATATTCATCCAATCACTAAAGAATACACCAGCTAATAGAAAGAATACTACTCCTACGGCAATTACTATATTTTGTAACATGTTCCTAGCCGTGGCTTTGGTTAATCCAAGAGCGTGGGGCAGACGACTAAAATCTGAGTTCATTAATACCACATCTGATGTTTCGATGGCCACATCAGTACCACTTCCCATGGCTATGCCAATATCCGCCAGTGCCAATGATGGACTGTCATTAACACCGTCTCCAACAAAGGCGACTATTTTACCATTTTCCTTTAATTTCTTAATATACTCTGCCTTATCCTCTGGTAACATATTTCCATAGGCCTCTGTTAGACCTAGCTCACTACTCACAACATCTACTGTACCCTGATTGTCTCCTGAAAGCATAACCAGGTTTTTTACTCCCAATACCTTTAATCTTTCTAAATCTTTTCGCACATCTGGGCGAATCTGGTCCCTAACTCCCATTAATACCTTTAGATTACCATCTACTGAGGTTAATACCAGGGAATTTCCTGCCTTTTCTAATCTTTTAGCATCTTGTATTGCTTCTTTAGGTAGATCTATATTTTCCCTTTCCATTAGGACCATATTACCCACAGCTACTCTATGTCCATTTACATTAGCTATAATTCCTCCACCTTTAACAACTTCAGTATTCTCAACCTTTGAAAATGTGGTCTCTCCTATTTCTGCTAAAACTGCCTTTGCCAAGGGATGGTCGGATTCCCTCTCTATGCTGGCAAGATAACCCAATACTTCATCTATTTCATCTTCATAGTATTTTATTTCGGAGACAGTTGGATTTCCTGTAGTTAATGTACCTGTCTTATCAAATACCATAGTGTCTGTACGGCTAAAATCATGTATTACTTCTACCCTTTAATAATACACCATGACGAGCTCCATTGCCAATACCAGCTACATTTGATACTGGTACACCAATTACTAGAGCACCAGGGCAACCAAGTACTAAGATAGTAATGGCCAGTTCCACATTACGTGATATTAACCATACTATAAATGATAAAACTAATACAGCTGGTGTATAATATTTTGAAAATCTATCTATAAATCTTTCTGCTTCTGATTTTGAATCCTGGGCTTCCTCTACTAATTCTATAATCTTTCCAAAAGTAGTATCTTCGCCTACTCTATCTGCAATTATTTGTATAGTACCATTTTCTAATATGGTACCAGCAAAGACTTTACTATCCTTCTCTTTACCCACAGGAATAGCTTCCCCTGTAATACTTGCCTCATTCACATATCCTTCGCCTGATAATACTGTACCATCAACAGGTACTTTAGCTCCTGTTTTTACAAGTAAAATATCTCCTTCATCTACATCAAATATATCTACTTCCTCAAATTCTCCACTTTCCATTTGTTTTAATGCACTTTCTGGTGCCATCTCTGTCAATTCCTTAATGGCAGAGCGGGTTTTATTCAAGGTTCTTTGTTCTAAGAATGAACCAAATAAAAACAAGAATGTAACAATTGCTGATTCTTCATAATTTTTTATTAAAAAAGCTCCTGATGCAGCAATTGTTACCAGTACATCTATACTAACTACTTTTACTCGTAGGGCTTGATATGCTTGAATGGCAATAGGTAATATACCTATAATAGAAGCAATGATCAGTGAATAATTAAATATATCCATATTATCCATTGCAAATCTACCGAAAAAACCTAGTGCAATTAGGATACCACTGGCCAATGCAATCTGATTTCTGCTTCTCATAATTCGTCGTTGCATATTTAATCCCTCCTTATTTTATTGTCCAAATAATCATCCATATAATTATGAATGATATGCTCTATCTAATTCTCCTAGCATATTATATACAGCTTCATAACTTTCGCATGTGTCTTCCGGCGCATTATAATTATTTGTCACTTGACGTAATTGTTTAAATTCCTCTTCTAGTTCTGGTTTATTTTCTCCAGCTGATTTGATCTTTTCATTAATTGCATCATATAATTTTCTTACCTCATAAAATTCTGGATGTTGTTTACCATGTACTCTTTCTACAATGGGCACATATTGTTCCAATGTTTTAGCATATTTTTCTCTCACTTCATTAAATTTAGTCATTATATATCTCTCC
>JAAYNB010000148.1 GCA_012521085.1 Clostridiales bacterium
ATAAAAGATATGAATGGAAATAGAAAAATAGCAGTTTTAGGAAATATGCTAGAACTGGGACAATTCTCCGAGAAAGTTCATAGAAATGTAGGAGAACATGCTGTAGATAAAATAGATATACTAATTAGTATAGGAGATTATGCTAAATGGATAGCAGAGGAATTTAAGAAATATGATAATAAAAAAGATGTATATACTGTAAATTCTAATAATGAAGCTTGTGATATATTAAATAGAATATTAAAAGAAGATGATATAGTCTTATTAAAAGGTTCTAGGGGAATGAAACTAGAAGAAATTGCAGTATATTTACAAGAGAGGTGTAATTAGATGTTACAACAAAAACAGTTAATATATACAATAATAATAAGTTTTATTACCACTTTAATCTTAGGACCCTTGATTATACCCTTTTTAAAAAGGCTAAATGTGGGTCAAACTATTAGGGATGATGGTCCCCAAAGCCACTTAGTTAAAAGTGGTACCCCTACCATTGGTGGAATTATTATTATATTATCTATATTAATAACTTCACTTACATCAGGTATGGTAAATAAGGATTTGATTGTTGCCTTATCAGCTACCCTAGCTTTTGGGCTAATAGGATTTATTGATGATTTTATTAAAGTAGTACTAAAAAGGTCCTTAGGATTAAGAGCATATCAAAAATTACTATTACAAACATTTGTAGCTATATTACTTGCCATATATCAATCTAACACTTCCATAGTAGGTACCAAGATAATTATTCCATTTATTGATGGTAATTTACAAATAGGCAATATAAATATACCCCAGTATTTAGACTTAGGAATTTTTTATATTCCATTTATTATATTTGTAGTAGTTGCCACAGTAAATAGTGTTAATTTAACAGATGGATTAGATGGATTAGCTTCAGGAGTTACATTGATTATAACAGGATTTTTTAGCTTATTAGCAATGAGTTGGGGATATAATAGTTTAGCCATATTTGCCAGTGCCATAACTGGAGCTTGTTTAGGATTTTTAAGATATAATACTCATCCAGCTCAGGTATTTATGGGTGATACTGGTTCTTTAGCATTAGGTGGTGGCGTAGCAACTATAGCAATACTAATGAATGTGGCATTAATCATACCAATTGTAGGAGGAATATATTTTGCTGAATCATTATCAGTAATTATACAAGTTATTTCATTTAAAACTAGAGGAAAAAGGGTATTCAAGATGAGTCCCCTGCATCATCATTTTGAACTTAGTGGTTGGGCAGAAACAAAAGTTGTCACAGTGTTTTGGATAGTGACAGTTATTTTATGTCTAATAGGAATATTAGCCCTTAATTGAGAAAGAAGGTATGAAAGATGAATCTAAAAAATAAAAATATATTGGTTATTGGATTAGCAATATCAGGTGTGCCTTTAGTAAAGGTATTATCAAAACTAGGTGCCAATGTAATCGTAAATGACTTAAAACCATCTCATATGTTAAAAAGCAGTTTAGAAGAATTAAAAGATTATAATTTTAAAACAATTTTAGGTAGACATCCCGATGATATTAGAGAATTAGGGGATATAGATTTAGTTGTAGTATCACCAGGTGTACCATTAAATATTGATTTTATAAAAAAATTAAGAGATGCAAATATAGAGATAATAAGTGAGATAGAAATGGCATATCGTATTAATAAAGCAGAAATTATTGCCATTACAGGAACAAATGGTAAGACCACAACTACAGCTTTAACTAGTGAAATATTTAAAAATGCTATTAAAAAGGTATATGCAGTGGGAAATATTGGTGTATCAGCAACAGAAAAGGCTGTAAAAAGTAAAGAGGATGAAATCATGGTTATGGAGGTAAGTAGTTTTCAATTAGAAGGAATTGTTAATTTTCGTCCTAAAGTGGCAGCCATATTAAATATAACCCCTGATCATTTAAATAGACATGGTACCATGGAGAATTATATAGATATTAAATTTGATTTGTTTAAAAATCAAAATGAAGATGATTTTGCAATTATAAATTATGATGATGAGATATGCAGAAAAAAAAGTACAGATATTAAAAGTAAAGTTATTTTTTTTAGTAATAATACAATATTAGATGAAGGTGTTTTTGTAGAAGATAATAATATTGTCGTAAAATATGAAGGACAAAAAAATATAATTATATCCACCAATGATATAAGAATACCTGGAGAACATAATATAGAAAATGCACTTGCAGCAACAGCCATGGCCTTTATTATGGGAATAGATGCTAAAATTATTAATAGGACTTTAAAAGAATTTAATGGTGTAGAGCATCGTATTGAACATGTAACTAGTATTAACAATATTAATTTTGTAAATGATTCAAAGGCTACAAATACCGATGCAGCTATTAAAGCTATTAAAGCCATAAATGGTCCAATAATTTTATTAGCAGGTGGATTAGATAAAGGCAGTGAATTTGATGATTTTATAAAATCCTTTGATAAAAAAGTAAAAAAAGTATTTTTATATGGAGAAACTGCAGAAAAAATATTTATGACAGCAAAAAAATTAAATTTTAATGAAGCCAAAATAGTAAAATCTTTAGATAAGGCTGTTAATTTTGCCTACGACGAAGCAGAGCCAGGAGATACCATATTATTATCACCTGCTTGTGCCAGTTGGGATATGTATAGTAGTTTTGAAGAAAGAGGAAATCATTTTAAACAATTAGTAAGAGATTTAGGGAGGTCCTAAGAATGAAAAATAAAACTCCTTATGACCCTGTGGTTATAATCACAGTAGCCCTATTAGTCACTACTGGAATTATAATGGTATTTAGTTCAAGCTTTTCCTATGCCATGGTAGACTTAGGGGATGGTTATTATTTCTTAAAAAGAATTATAATATGGGCCATTATTGGAGTATTTGCCATGTATTTTTGTGCTAAATTTAATTATAGAAATTGGACTAAATATGCAAATATTATCTTATTAATTAGTATCATTTTATTAATACTAGTAATAACACCCCTAGGTAAAGAAGTAAATGGTGCAAAACGATGGATAGCCATAGGACCAATCACAGTAATGCCATCAGAAATAACAAAATTTGCTGCCATAATTTTTGTATCCACTAGCATTACCAGAAAAAGAGATAAAATGGAAAGTTTTTTTCACGGTGTAGTTCCTTATTTAATATTATCAGGTATATTCTTTTTATTAATTAAAGAACAGCCAGATTATAGTACAGCTCTTGTAATTGTTTTAATTATAATATCTATGATATTTGTTGGTGGAATGAAATTATCACATTTTATAGGATTAGCTTTAAGTGGTTCTATTGCTTTTGTTGGATTGCTTTTTTACATCGTCAAACATGGTAAAGGATACAGAGCCAAGAGATTGACAGCTTTTTTAGATCCCTGGGCAGATCCAACTGATTCAGGATTTCAAGCTATACAGTCCTTATTAGCACTAGGTTCAGGAGGTCTCTTTGGCAAGGGATTAGGTAGAAGTATACAAAAACATTTTTATTTACCGGAACCACAAAACGACTTTATATTTGCAATAATAGGCGAGGAACTAGGCTTTATAGGTGGAGTATTTGTTATAATACTTTTTATGTTATTAATATGGAGAGGCATTAGAATAGCTATGTATGCTCCAGATTTATTAGGATGTGTAATGGCTACGGGAATTACCTGTATGCTTATAATACAGGTCTTAATAAATATAGCTGTTGCCACATCATCTATGCCAGTAACAGGTATACCTTTACCTTTTATTAGTTTTGGTGGAAATGCTCTTGTGATATTTATGGCATCCATGGGAATATTATTAAATATTTCAAAAAATACAAATATGAACAGGGGTTGAAATATATGAGGGTGATTATAAGTGGTGGTGGTACAGGTGGACATATATATCCTGCTATTGCCATTGCTAATAAAATAAAAGAGGAATGTCCTGGGGCAGAAATTTTATTTATAGGTACAGCCAAAGGTTTAGAAAGTGAAATTGTACCCAAAGCAGGATACGAAATTAAAACCATAACAGTTACTTATCTTAGTAGAAAACTATCTATGCATAATATAAAAAGTGCTGGTATGTTAATGAAAGGTCTTTTGCAGGCTAGAAAAATCATAAAAGATTTTAAACCTGATATAGTAATAGGTACAGGTGGATTTGTCAGCGGTCCAGTAGTTTTTATAGCTTCAAAAATGAAAATAAAGACCATCATTCATGAACAAAATGTATTCCCAGGTATTACTAACAGAATATTAGAAAATTATGTGGATAGGGTTGCCATTAGTTTTGAAGAGGCCAAAAAATATTTTAAACGAAAAGAAAAATTAAGGGTTACAGGCAATCCTATAAGACAGGAGTTTTTTAATATCACCATGGAAGAGGCAAAATCTAGATATAAAGCTCAAGGCAATAAACCTTTAGTATTAATTGTAGGTGGAAGTGGTGGTTCAATTAGTATAAATGAAGCAGTTGTTGAATTTTTAACATTAAGTCCCAAGAATAACTTTGAAGTATTATTAGCAACAGGAAAGAGATATTATAATCAGGTTATGGAGCAGATATCAAAGAATAAAGATATATTACAATATAATAGAGTGGTTGAATATATAGATGATATGCCCTATGCATTGAAAGCATGTGATTTAATAATATGTAGTGCCGGTGCAATAACTATCACAGAGATTAATGCAATGGGTAAGCCAGCTATTTTAATCCCTAAAGCTTATACAGCAGAAAATCACCAGGAATATAATGCTAGAGCATTAGAAGATAGGGGAGCAGCAATTCTTATTAAAGAGAAGGATTTAAATGGCAAAATTCTATTTAAAAAAATAGAAGAAATTATAAAAGATAAATCCATATTAAATAATATGCAAGAAAATAGCTTAAAATCTTCCAAAAAGAATGCTACCGATTTAATTTATAATATAATATTAGAAATAAGAAATAAATAATGAAACTTATCCATAGTAACACCTTTAGAATTCTTGCATAATATAATATTAACTTATTTTGCAAAATAGTATAAATTGTTTTTCGAAAAGAAATTATATTATGCTCTGGAGGTGGCTTGGGTGAGTAAGTTCGTAGTTAATGGAGGACATAAAATTAAAGGAGAGTTAAGAATAACAGGTGCAAAAAATTCTGTACTACCTATATTATCAGCCACAGTATTAAACGGTAAAATAAATGTTATTCATGATATTCCTGATTTATCTGATGTGGAAGTTATGATTAAAATTTTAGAGTCAGTTGGATGTAAAGTAAAAAGAGAAAATGGGACTATAATAGTAGATTCACGACAATTAAACAACCATAAAATCCCTGAAGAATTAGTAAGAGAGATGCGCTCATCCATAATAGTATTAGGACCTATGTTGGCAAGATGTGGTCAGGTGGTTGTCAGCTACCCAGGTGGCTGTGAATTAGGGCCTAGACCTATTGATTTGCATCTAAAATCATTAAGACAAATGGGAGTACATATATTAGAAAAACATGGTTTTTTAATATGTAGTGTAAAAAAAGAATTAGTAGGTTGTGAAATACATCTAGATTTTCCAAGTGTTGGAGCTACAGAAAATATTATGTTAGCAGCTGTTTTTGCTAAAGGCAATACAATAATCAGAAATGCTGCAAGAGAGCCGGAAATACAAGATTTACAAAATTTTATAAATGCAATGGGTGGCAAAGTATCAGGAGCAGGAAGTGCTACCATTGTAATTGAAGGTGTTGATGAATTACATGATGTAGAGCATACAATTATTCCCGACCGTATAGTAGCTGGAACATATTTAGTTGCTGGAGCTATGACAAAGGGAGAAATTGTATTGACAAATATAATACCTGAACATTTATTATCCACTATATACAAACTGAAAGAAAGTGGTTGCAATATAGAATATACAAAGGATACAATTAAATTAATAGCACCAAGTAAATTACGTGCAATTGAAGCCATTAAAACATTACCATATCCAGGATTTCCAACAGATATGCAATCTCAATTCATGTCTTTGTTGGCTATTAGTGATGGAATTAGCATTATAAAAGAAAATATTTTTGAAAATAGGTACAAACACGCATATGAATTAATCAGAATGGGTGCTAATATAAAGATAGATGGTAGAGTAGCTATTATAAAAGGAGTACATAAATTAACTGGTGCCAATGTAAAGGCTAGAGATTTAAGAGGAGGAGCCTCTTTAATACTAGCAGGACTTGTGGCAGAAGGTACTACTACCATCCACAATATAGAACATATTAAAAGGGGTTATGCTCATATTGAAAAAGATTTGAGAATGGTAGGTGCGGATATATATAAAATGTAATGCAATTGTATAATATTAATAAAATATTTAAGTTTGTATTATTTAAGAAAGATTGTAATCCTTAGAAATTTTAAGTTGCAGCTAAAAATAGCTGCCTTAAAATTATCATAATTAGTACAAGCTACAAAAGGTAGGAAATAATTATGGATAATACTAATAAAAGATTTAAAAAAAAACATAGAAGTAAGAAGTTTAAAAAGATAATGACTATCTTATCTTTTATAATACTTTTTTTATTATGGAGTATATATATATTACTTAATTCTGATTTGTTAAATCTTAAAACTGTTGAAATTTATGGGAATGAAATATTAGAAGAAGAAGAGATTATTGAGACAGGAAAAATAATCTTCAATAGAAATATATTACAATTCAAATTAACTGAATTGGAAAATAACATTATATCCCATCCCTATATAAAAGAAGTTAATATTAAGAGAAAATTACCCCAAACCCTAACAATTACAGTGAGGGAAAGAGAGAAATATGCTATAATACCATATATGGGGTCTTATATCTATATAGACCAAGATAAGGTGGTTTTAGAGTCTTCTGATAGCTATTTGGCAGAGGATTTAGTCCTAATAACTGGTGTGGAATTTGAAAGTTTTAAATTAGGACATAAAGTGGATATAAAAAATACAGCTCTATTAGATAGGGCCATAGAATTAGTAGCAGCATCTAAGGTAATAAATAATGCTGAAATGATATCAGAAATTAATATTGGACAAGAAGATTATATAAAATTAATTACATTTGATGGTATAGAAGTATTATTATCTAAAAGCATTGATCCAGTATATGCCATGTTAGCATTTAAAGAAACTTTAACTAATATATATACAAGAAATATAGATAATATAATTGTAGACATGAGATATGATGGACAGATATCTATTAGAAATAGAGAAATATGGGAGGAAGAATAATGGACTTAAGAGGAAAGGTGGCTCTAGGGCTATTATGTGGCATTTTGGGATTAATTATTTCCATGCAATTTAACACTGTGAAAAGTGCAACAGAAGGAGGGTTTTTATCTGCTCAAAAAGCTCAACAATTATCATTGGAATTAAGAAATCTCAGAGCTGAAAAAGAGAGATTAAATGAAGAATTAACTGCTTTAGAAAAGAGACTAAAAGAATACGAAATTTCTGAAGCAGATGAAGATTTAATTATCAAAAATTTAAAAAGAGATTTAGAACGTTATCAATTATTAGCAGGTTATAAAGATGGTGAAGGACCTGGTGTAATCATTACCATAGATGATTCACCTAGTAATGATTATCTTGATAATGGAGATGGTAGTTTTATAATGTATAATTTTGAAGTTTTATTAGATCTTATTAACAAATTAAATGCAGCAGGTGCAGAGGCCATAGCTATAAATGATCAAAGATATACTGCAAATACTGAAATATATTATTCCTCTAATTCATTATTCATTAATTCTGTACCTACACGACCTCCATTTATTATAAAAGCCATAGGAGATCCTGAGACTTTAGAAGCTGCATTAAATATGAGATATGGGGTTATTTGGGGGTTAAAGCAATATGATAATTTACAAGTAAGTATTAAGAAAGAAGATGTCATTATGATACCTAGATATAATAAAGTTATACAATATGAATATGCAAGACCCATTGAAACTACTCAATAAATTTTGAGAAGAGGGAAAAACAATGAAGAATATATATCAAAAAATAATCCTTTCTTTAATGCTATGTATACTAAGTTTTACAATGGTTTTACAATTCACATATGTTGAAGAGGACTATAGTTTTGTCAGTTTAAAAAATATTGAAGATTTAAAAACTGCTATTAATAAAGAGGAGGAAGAGATAAAGGACTTAATTGCTTTAATAGAAGCTAATAAAGGAAAATTAAGAGAATATGGCTCAGCACTGATAACAGAAGGAAGTATACAGGAAGTATTAAGAAGTGAAATAGATAATATGAAAGCATTTAGTGGTTTTAAAGATTTAGAAGGACCTGGAATTACTGTAAAATTACAAGATAGTGACAGAGATTTATACGAAGGCGAAGATCCAGGTAATTTAGTTATACATGATGGAGATATATTGATAATATTAAATGCTTTAAAAATAGCCGGTGCAGAAGTATTATCAGTTAATGGACAGAGGATATTAAGTACATCGGAAATAAAATGTACAGGTCCAACAATAACTATTAATAATCATACCTATGGTCAACCTTTTATAATAAGAGCCATAGGAGATCCTGAGACTTTAGATGCAGCAATAAAAGCACCAGGCTCTTATGCGGAATATTTAAAAAATGTTTATGGTTTAAAAATAGAGTCATATGTAAGTGATTCAATTAAAATTCCCAAATATGATGGAAATATTCATTTTAAAAATATAACACCTGTGGAAGGAGATTAAAAAAATGCTATTTGCTATTATTGGTTTAGTTACAGGGGTAATTTTAGGTTTATATCTACCAATAACATATCCAGCCACATATTCCTTATATATTTCTGTAGCCATATTAGCAGCTATAGACTCTGTATTTGGTGCTATTAGATCAATTTTAGAGGATAGATTTAATACAGAAATTTTTGTTTCAGGTTTTTTTGGAAATGCAATTTTAGCTGGATTTTTAGCATATATAGGTGATAGATTAGGAGTCCCCTTATACTATGCAGCAATATTTGCCTTTGGAGTAAGACTATTCCAAAACTTTGCTATTATTAGAAGATATTTATTAGATAAAATTAAATCCGATAAAAATAACATATAAAAACCGTAAAAATATAAAGTGAAAATTTAAAAGGAAAATCGAGTTTTCTGTTGAATCTATATACTTAAGATAGAATTTTAATAATAATTATAAAAAAGAACTTAAAATAGGAAATTTTAATGAATGAATCCTGTAGATACTTATTTATTATATTACTAATTTTAAATTTGTTCATCTAATAGGAAATAATAAAAGAAGATAAACAGAAAATAGGGCATTCATATAACAAGGGGGTAATATTGTGTTAGAATTTGACGTAGATATGGATCAATTTGCTCGAATAAAAGTAATAGGTGTTGGTGGTGGTGGCAATAATGCCGTAAATCGCATGATAGATTCAGGTTTAAAAGGTATTGAATTTATAGCTATTAATACTGATAAGCAGGCCCTATTCACATCAAAGGCAGAGCATAAAGTTCAAATTGGTGAGAAATTAACTCGAGGCTTGGGAGCAGGAGCAAATCCAGATATAGGTAAAAGAGCCGCTGAGGAGAGTAAAGAAGATATTGAAAAGATATTAGAAGGCGCTGATATGGTATTTATTACTGCTGGTATGGGAGGAGGCACAGGTACAGGTGCTGCTCCAATTGTGGCAGAAATAGCTAAGGAATTAGGGATTTTAACAGTGGGTGTTGTAACCAAACCTTTTACATTTGAAGGTAAGAGAAGAATGGTTCATGCAGAGCAAGGAATTGAAGAGTTAAAAGGAAGAGTAGATACTTTGGTAACTATCCCCAATGATCGTCTATTACAAGTAATAGAGAAAAAGACAACTATGTTAGATGCATTTATTATGGCAGATGATATTTTAAAACAAGGTGTACAAGGTATATCTGATTTAATTGCAGTACCTGGTTTAGTAAACCTAGACTTTGCAGATGTAAAAACCATCATGGAAGAGCAAGGTTTAGCTCACATGGGCATTGGTAGAGCCAGTGGAGAAAATCGTGCAGCAGAAGCTGCAAAACAAGCTATACATAGTCCACTTTTAGAAACATCCATTGATGGAGCAAAAGGTGTTCTTCTGAATATTACAGGAGGAACAAATTTAGGACTATTTGAAGTAAATGAAGCAGCTGAATTAGTAACACAAGCAGCAGACCAAGATGCTAATATTATTTTTGGTGCTGTTATTGATGAAAGTTTAGAAGATGAAATCAGAATAACTGTAATAGCCACAGGTTTTGAAAAAGATGTTATTAAAGATGTAGAAGATTCAATTATAAAACCTGTTGGAACTGATCCAATAGAAATAAAATCAGATAAAGTAAAACAAATTGATGAATTAGATATACCTATTTTTTTAAGAAGAAATAGATAAATTTATTATAAAAAAGATTTGCTAAATATATGATGTGAACCCTTTAATCCGGACTTTCGGATAATATTAATTATGCTGGCTTGTTGCCTATACTCAATAGGTGACAGGCCGTTTAATTTTTTCTTTATTCTTTTATTATTATACCAGTTAATATATTCTGTAATTTTTTCCCCTAACTGTTTAATGGATGTAAATTTTTCTCCATAGTACATTTTTTGATTACTCCCTTGGATTTTAAATTCAGTCACATCTGTAACCCATACTTTATTAGGAGCTGTTACCTGGAACTTTCTATCTAACTTATTCTTCGCTATTCTTCCAACTTCACCCTTAAAAGAACTATAACCTCTAGATCTTCTGGTGAATTTTATACATTTTAAATTATTATCTCTCATAATTCTATATACTTTTTTGTGATTGACATTAAAACATTTTCTACATAATTTTTAACCCAATTCTCAATTTGACTATTACTTTTCACACCATGCTTTTCAGCTATAGTTCCATAGCCACCTGTTTCTCCATTTAAATAATCTTTTACTACTTCTAATTTAAACTCAAATGAATATTTTGATATGATAAAGCCCCCTAAATCTGTGTCCGGATTTAGGGGGTAACATCAATATTTACCAAATCCTTTTTTATGCAATATTATATAAAATTGGAAAAATGAATTTATATTTCGACTTCAGAAAATGACAGGAAACCTATAATATCTTTTATATAATATACATATATAATATACATAAATGATTCATTATATGAATATTGTATATTAAAGAATCATATGTCCTTTTGGAGGGAATATATTATGATAATTTATGCAGAATATGTTTTTATAGAAAATTTTATAATGAATTATATTATCCTTTCATTAACAAGCAAGTTTAGTAAATATCCCATTAAAAAATCTAAATTGATTTTAGTAGCTGCTATTAGTTCATTATATGCTTTTATTATTTTTTTTCCATCATTACATTTTCTCTTTTCAATGACAATGAAAATAGCTTGTTCCATGTTAATAATTATTTTAGCTTTTACACCCTATAAATTCAAAGATTTTTTTAAATTGTTAGGAATGTTTTATTTAATAACATTAGTATTTGGTGGTGCAGGTTTAGCTATATTTTATTTTACAAATTTTAATGGCATCATAAGTAATGGTATTTTTTATATAGGAGATATTTCTATTAAAAATATTTTTATTGCTTTAGGCCTTGGATACATATTGATAAATTATTGTTGGATATATATACACAAACAATTTTTAAAAGAAAAAATTTTAATGGAAATAAAAATCTTTTTAAACGAAATGGTAGTAGAAATTACAGGTATAGTAGATACAGGCAATTCTTTGGTAGACCCAATAAGTCAATATCCAGTAATTATAGTGGAGTATGAAGCCATATCAGAGATATTACCATTGGAAGTACAAAAAATATTTAATTCATCAGACAGTTCAAATTTAATACAAGTTCCTTTATTATTAAATAATAGCAATTGGATATCACGGTTTCGTGTAATTCCCTATAATTCTTTAGGAAAAGAAAATGGGTTGTTATTAGCCTTTAAACCAGATTATGTACATATAGACAATGAGAATATAAAGAATATTATAATAGCTATTTACAATAAAAAATTATCTAGAGCTGGGGAATATAGAGCATTATTACATCCAGATTTAATATAAAAATAATTAAGTCTTTCATTAAACTTACCTTAAGGGGGTCTATTAGGATGAGAACTAAAATATCAAAAATAAAATTATGTTTTAGGTATTATTGGATTAAATTATTAAAATTTTTAAAAATCTATTCAAGTGAAAGTGTATATTATATAGGTGGAAGTGAAACATTACCCCCACCATTATCCAATGATGAAGAAATGTATTTATTGACTAAATTAAAGAAAGATAGAAATACTGTTAGAAGCATACTAATAGAGAGAAATTTAAGATTAGTAGTATATATTGCAAGGAAATTTGAAAATACTGGTATAGGAGTGGAGGATTTAATATCCATTGGTACAATTGGATTAATTAAAGCAGTAAATACATTTAATCCAGAAAAGAATATTAAATTAGCCACATATGCATCAAGGTGTATTGAAAATGAAATATTAATGTATCTAAGAAGAAATAATAAATTAAAAATGGAAGTATCTTTCGATGAACCATTAAATGTGGATTGGGATGGCAATGAATTATTATTATCTGATATACTGGGTACAGATAATGATATAATATATCGTATATTAGAAAGAGAAGTAGATAGAGAACTTTTAAAAATAGCATTGGATAAACTTACAAAAAGAGAGCAGAGAATTATGGAATTGAGATTTGGATTGAATAATGGTAAAGAAAAAACTCAAAAAGAAGTTGCAGATATATTAGGAATTTCCCAATCCTATATCTCTAGATTAGAAAAAAGAATAGTATTAAGATTACAAAAAGAAATAAATCGTATGGTTTAATAGAGTTATAAAATATATATATATATTAATTGCATAAAAATATTTTATGGGTCAATAATCTAAATATTAAAGGGGTAATTCAAAGTGAAAGGACGTATGAATTACAATGCATATTAATAAAGTAGAAATTTGCGGAGTAAATACATCAGAATTACCAGTGCTAACCAATGATGAAATGTACGAGTTATTTGACAAAATAAACCAAGGTGACAAAAAAGCTAGAGAAACTTTTATAAGAGGTAATTTGAGGTTAGTACTAAGTGTTATACAAAGATTTAACAATAGGGGAGAAGATGTTGATGATTTATTTCAAATTGGCTGCATAGGTTTAATTAAAGCCATAGATAATTTTGATTTAAGTCATAATGTAAGATTTTCAACATATGCTGTCCCTATGATTATAGGAGAAATAAGAAGATATTTGAGAGATAATAATTCCATAAGAGTTAGTAGATCTTTAAGAGATACAGCATATAAGGCATTACAGGTTAGAGATCAACTTATAAATAAAAATTTAAAAGAACCAGCAATTTCTGAAATTGCTAAAGAGTTGAATATGCCCAGTGAAGATGTGGTTTTTGCCTTAGATGCTATTCAAGACCCTGTATCATTATTTGAGCCAATATATCATGATAGTGGTGATGCCATATATGTTATGGATCAGGTCAGTGATGAAAAAAATGAAGATGGAATATGGATTGACAATATAGCAATAAGAGAGGCTATGAGAAAGTTAAATGATCGTGAAAAATTAATTTTAACTTTAAGATTTTTTGAAGGCAGGACACAAATGGAGGTTGCTGAAGAAATTGGTATATCACAGGCACAGGTTTCAAGGTTAGAAAAAACAGCAGTAAAACATATGAAAAAATATATTTAAATTTCTATAAACCCCTAAATCAAAATAATGATTTTAGGGGTTTTACCATATTAATTATTATATATACATATAATAATTAAAAGAATTACATATATATGGATAAAATTCATTTAATCTATTATTTTAAAAGTGTTTTTAATTATTTGTAATAATAGGGACAAAAAGATTATAGATATATATTATATAGTATAGCTAGTCTTAATTAATATAGGGGGTATAAAAAATGATAAAAACTTCTGATTTACTCCAAAAAGAAGTGATAAATATAGTAGATGGCAAAAGTCTTGGATATATTATAGATATTGATGTAGATTTTGAACGTGGACGGATTAATTCTATAATTCTTCCTAATCAGGAAAAAGTATTAGGTTTTTTTGGTAAGGAAGTAGGATATGAGATTTTATGGAGGGATATAAAGAAAATAGGAATAGATGTGATTTTAGTTGAACTAAAAAATACCATTTATAGTAATGAAGAGATGGAAGAAATGTTTTAATGAAATATATGTTAGACATATTTAAAATACTATATTATAATGATATATAGAAATATAGAACATTAAATGGAAAGGTGAATAAAAGATGAACTGTCCCTTTTGCAATCACTATAATACAAAAGTTGTAGACTCAAGACCTACAGATGAAGGTCAATCCATTAGACGTAGGAGAGAATGTGTTAAATGTAATAAAAGGTTTACTACTTATGAAAAAATAGAAGAAGTGCCATTAATTGTTATAAAGAAATCTGGAAATAGGGAGGCATTTAATCGCAATAAAGTCTTAAATGGAATAATAAAATCATGTGAAAAAAGACCTGTATCTTTAACAGAAATTGAAAACATTGTAAATAAAATAGAAAAACATCTATATAATTCTATGGAAAAAGAAATAAAAAGTAAGTATGTTGGAGAACTAGTAATGGAAGAATTAAAAAAATTGGATGAAGTAGCATATGTTAGATTTGCATCTGTATATAGAGAATTTAAAGATGTAAATACTTTTATTGGAGAAATTTCAAGATTAATAAAAGAAAAAACTGAATGATTTAATAAATATATATTTTATTTCAATACTCTTTTTTAAAAGAGTATTTTTTATTTTTATTATTACATATTTGTATATATTAAGAATTCCAAGGACAATATAAAACTAAATAATAGTTAATTATTTTTTAGCCGAGGAGGAAAAATTATGACTATAGGTATGATTTTTTTAATTGTAGTGAGTATATTAATTTTTACAGGATTAGCACAAAGAGTATTAGATAGAATGAGATTAAATGATATGACAGCTCTAGGTATAATTATAGCCATTATTCTTGCAACAATTTTTATCCCTAATATTAATATTACAGAAAACTTTTCTATTAATATAGGAGGTTTTGTAATTCCTATGGGTCTAGCCATATATTTATTTATAAAAGCAGATACAAATAAAGAAAAATGGCGCGCTATTATAGCTTCTATCACAACAGGGATAATTATCTATATATTACAAAGATACATATTACCTGCAGAACCAGAAGCCCAGTATATTGAACCAAATTATGTATATGCCATATCAGCAGCTGTAGTAGCTTATTTAATGGGACGTTCCAGACGCAATGCATTTATTGCAGGTGTAGTGGGAGTAGTAATTAGTGATTTAATACAAGCTATAATAAATTTTATCAATGACATTCCAGCTCCAACTGATTTAGGCGGAGCAGGTGCCGTTGATACCACCTTAATAGCAGGAATTTTAGCAGTTATTATAGCAGAGGTAGTAGGTGAAACTAGAGAAAGATTACAGGGTGGAACAGATAAAAAACATATGAAATTTGAAGGCGGAGAATTTGTCAGTATACATGAAGGGGCAAATAAGGACTTGAGTGAAAATTCTAGCAAAAAAAGAGGTGGAAGAGTTGAGAAATAAAATAATAATATTTACCATTTTTATTATTATATTTTCAATATCCATAGTAAATGCAGATGATTGGTATGATGGATATGGTAGTTATTACAAAGTATATAATATTGAAGATGATACAATATTATTTCAAATAGCTAGGGAAGTATCAAGGGGTGATAAATATATAAGTAGTGATAATAAGATGTATGAAATTACAAAAGTCAATAAGAAAGATCATACTGCATATGGAAAATTTATCAAAGAAATAGAAATACCAAGGATGAATAAAGAAGCTTTTGCTATTAATAAAGATAATGATGAATTACCCACATTTAAATTAGCACAAAATGAAGTGGAAAATAGAAAAGTTGGTATATATGCAACACATAGTGCAGAATCATATATGCCAAGTGATGGTACAGAAAGTACAGAAGGTGGAGGAGGAATTCTAAAAGTAGCCAATAAACTTAAGGAAAATTTCGAAAACTACGGTGTAGAAGCTATATTTGATGAAACCTTACATGAACCCCATGATGCAGGTGCTTACAAAAGGTCTAGAAGGACAGCAGTACAGTTAATAAGAGATGCAGGTGTGTATACATTAATTGATGTTCATAGAGATGCAGTACCAGCAGAAGAATATTTAACAGAAATAGAAGGTAAACCTGCTACCATGGTAAGATTAGTTGTTGGTAGGAGAAATCAAAATTTTCCAGCTAATGAACAGTTAGCTATAAAAATAAAAGGAGTAGCAGATGAAATGTATCCAGGATTAGTTAAGGATATATTCTATGCTAAAGGAGATTATAATCAAGATTTGACACCAAGAGCAATATTAGTTGAAATGGGTACTTATGATCATACAAGGGAAAGAGCTGAAGTAAGTACAGAATATTTATCAGAAGTAATGACAATAGCTATATTTGGAGGTGTTGAAGAGGGTAAGGAAAATGAGGTATCTCAGGAAGATAAAAAAGTCACACCTATTAATTTTGAAGGTATTGAGGATATGGATGCAGATACTAAATCCCCCATGAAAGGTGCAATAGGACTAATAGCTGTTGTATTGATAGGAGGTCTTATATTTCTATTTGTAAGTAATAGCGGTCAGGAATTAAAATCAAAAGTTTCAAATTTAAAACAAGGATTTGGTGGATTTTCAAATAGAGGAAATAAAAAATAAAATATATAAAAATAAATTATTAATAAAAGATATATATGGACATATATGACTATATATATCTTTTTATATTAATAAACCTGCTTGACCCCATCAGATATAAGATGATAATATATGTGATGGCAAGTGCATAAAATTATGATATAATATTAGTAGCAGGTACTAAATAAATAAAAGTAGGTGTTATTTTGAGAGAAAAAGAAATTAAAAATATCATTAGTAAAGTATACCCCAATAGTATAGCTGAAGAAGTAGGAATAGAAAAAGGAGATATTTTACTAAATATTAATGGTGAGATTATCGAAGATATTATAGAATATAGATATTATCTAGCAGATGAATATTTAGAGATTGCTATACAAAAACCCGATGGAGAAGAATGGATTATTGAAATAGATAAGGAATATGATGAAGATTTAGGTATGGAGTTTGAAAATCCAATTATAGATAGTGCAAAAAGTTGTCAAAATAAATGTATTTTTTGTTTTATTGACCAACTGCCAAAAAATATGAGAAAATCACTGTATTTTAAAGATGATGACTCTAGATTGTCCTTTTTACATGGGAATTATATTACATTGACCAATATGAAAGAGGAAGATATAAATAAAATTATACAATATAGAATTAGCCCCATAAACATTTCTGTACATACTACTAATTATGAACTAAGAAAGAAAATGTTAAATAATAAAAGGGCGGGTAATATATTAAATATATTAAAAAAATTAGCAGATAATAATATACAGATGAATTGCCAAATTGTATTATGTCCTAATGTTAACGATAAAGAAGAATTAGATAAAACTATTTCAGATTTAAAAGATTTAAGCTATTCCATTGGCAGCGTAGCAATAGTTCCTGTTGGGCTGACAAGATATAGAGAAGATCTATTTCCCATAGAAGCCTTTGATAAAAATAATGCATTAGATACAATTAAACAAATAGAAAATTGGCAAATGAAATTCAAAGAAAAATTAGATAAAAATTTTGTATATCTATCAGATGAATTCTTTTTATTGGCAGACAGTTCCTTCCCTGCATATGAAGAATATGATGGTTTTCCACAATTAGAAAATGGTGTTGGTATGGTGGTAAACTTTGAAAGAGAATTTTATGATTCTTTTGAGGAGTTAGAAGCACAAAGTTTAAATAAAATTAAAAAAATTACTGTAATTACAGGTACATTAATATATAATAGAATGAAAAAACTTTGTGATGATTTAATGTCTAAGATATCAAATCTTGAAATACAACTCATACCTATTACCAATGATTTCTTTGGAGGCAAAGTATCAGTTGTAGGACTTATTACAGCAACAGATATATTAAAAAATTTAAAAAATATTAAACTAGGTGAAAAAATAATTATACCTGAAACAATGTTAAAATCTGGTGAAGAAATATTTTTAGATGATATGACAGTAACAGAATTAGAAAGAGAGTTGGGAGTTAAGATACAAGTATCAGAAGTAAAAGGAGATGCTCTAATTAACAATATATTAAAATAAAAGAATGAGAAAGCTTGGGGTGATGTTCATGGGAAAACCTATTGTAGCAATAGTAGGAAGACCAAATGTAGGAAAATCAACATTATTTAATAAAATTGCAGGGAAAAGAATAGCTATAGTAGAAGATAGACCTGGAGTAACCAGAGATAGAAACTATACAAAAGTAGAATGGTTGAATAATGAATTTAATTTAATTGATACCGGAGGAATTGAACCAGATTCAACAGAAATAATTCCTGCACAGATGAGAAGACAAGCAGAATTAGCAATAGAGACAGCTGATGTTATTGTATTTATGGTAGATGGAAGGGAAGGACTGATTTCATCAGATATAGAGATTGCAGATATGCTGAGAAGATCTAAAAAGCCCATAGTATTAGCAGTAAATAAAGTAGATACAAAAGAAAGTTCTCCGCATTTATATGATTTTTATGAATTAGGTTTAGGTGATCCTATGGAGATTTCATCTTCTCTAGGTTTAGGCATAGGAGATTTATTAGATGAAATCATAAAACATTTTCCAACTGAAGATAGCAGTGAAGAAGATGAGGATGTGATAAAAGTAGCAATCATAGGAAAACCTAATGTGGGAAAATCATCTATCCTTAATAAGATATTAGGTGAGGAAAGAGTAATTGTAAGCAATATTGCAGGAACTACTAGAGATGCTATAGATACACCCTTTACAGATGGTGAGGATAAATACATCTTTATTGATACTGCTGGTGTGAGAAGAAAGAGCAGAATAACAGATAATGTGGAAAGATATAGTGTAATAAGATCATTAGCAGCCATAGAGAGAGCAGATGTTTGTCTATTAGTAATAGATGCACAAGAAGGAATTACAGAACAAGATAAAAGAATTGCAGGATTTAGCCATGAAGAGGGCAAGGGTTTAATTATAGTAGTAAATAAATGGGATTTAATTGAAAAAGAGACTAATACAATGAATCAGTATATTAAAAGAATTAGAAATGAACTGGCGTTTTGTGATTATGCTCCTATACTATTTATATCTGCATTGACAGGGCAAAGACTTCCAAAGGTTTTGGAAAAAATTAAATTTGTATCTAACCAACATAGCTTAAGGATACCAACAGGGGTGCTCAATGATATTATAGGTGAAGCAATGTTGTTAAAACAACCTCCTTCTGATAAAGGTAAGAGACTTAGAATATTCTATGCTACACAGGCAAGTGTGAAGCCTCCTACTTTTATATTATTCATTAATGATAAATAACTGATGCATTTTTCATACCAAAGATATATAGAAAATAGAATACGTGAGAATTTTGGATTTGAGGGAACTCCTATAGTGTTTATTAATAGAGAAAGGTCAGGAGATGATAGATAATGAAGATATTTGGTATTATTTTAATATCCTATCTATTGGGAAACATTTCCCCAGCCTATATTATAGGAAAATTAACTGCAGATATAGACATAAGAGACTATGGTAGTGGTAATGCTGGTACAACCAATGTATTAAGGACCTTGGGTAAGAAAGCTGCCATATTGACTTTAATATTTGATTGTCTAAAAGGTATGCTATCTGTTATTATAGCAAAATATTTAGCCCTAGGAACTTATATGTATCTAATAGCTGGTATAACTGCAGTCATAGGTCATAATTGGCCTGTATTACTTAAATTCAAAGGTGGTAAAGGAGTTGCTACTACCATAGGAGCAGGTCTGGCTGTATCACCTACTACAGGATTAATCTGTATAGCTATTGGGATATTAGTTTTAATGAAATATAAATATGTATCACTATCATCTATGACAGGCGTTACACTATTTGCTATTTTAATGGTCTTTGGAGATAAGTATGAATTTCTTTTTGCATTGATTTTATGTATCTTTGTACTATATAGACATAGAGAGAATATTGATAGATTGCGAAAAGGAACGGAAAGAAAAATAACTGAAAGGGTAAAATTAGAATAAGGTAAATCACTTTTTTTAACCAAATAAAAAGTGATATAAAAAGAGAACTTTTAAAATTTAAAAGTTCTCTTTTATATCTTTTAGACTATATTTTTTAGACCTTTTATATCCTTATCCCAGGGCAAAACATCTCCTGGTTCCCTAAGATGTTCATATATTTGCCAAATTCCTTCTCCAGTATATGAGCTAACCTTAAATATGGTTTCACAACCTGCTAATTTTAACCATTCCTCTGCTCTCTTAGGATTAGCATTAGGTCTGTCTATTTGAGTAACAATCCCTATTACTTCCCTTGTAACATATGGAACAATATTAGGCGAATAAAGGGTATATTCTTCTGTAGCACTTAATAAAAAACCTATAACATCAGCTTCGAAGCTGTAGATTCCTAAGGCTGTTGCTAAACTTTTTGTTTCTGCATATTCACCAGGCGTATCAATTATTATATCATGATGATTAATATAGTGGGTTTTGTGATATGATATCTTCTTTCCTTGTAATGCTTGAGTAAGCGTGGTCTTACCACTACCACTTCTGCCTATTAATATAATTTTTTTCATATTTTAGTCACCTATGTTCTAGTAATTTTACATATTGTAAACCCAAGATTGTGTTGGGAGTAGTTTAATATATTTTTTAATGCGGATTCCACATTAGATATGGTACCTGTAATAATTAAAGTACCACTAAATCTATCTACAAAACTAAGATCCACATCAGAATTTTTAGATGCAATATCTGATGCTATAATAGCCATTTCAGCAGGGGTCATGGTAAGCATACCAATTGCAATGTTATTGTAATCAACTGTTGGATCTAAACCTAATTTTCTATATAGTATTTTTTTAGGGTTTGCTATAATATGTGCTAATGTTATTTCTCTGCCTGGTACAGTTTCTTGAATAATTCTCATTAATCTTTCGCTCATAACGTCCTCCCCATTTCTATTGTATATATCATATTTTATTAAAAATTATTAATATTAAATAAAAATTTTAATATTAATATATGAAAAAAGATATTATTCCTTAGAATATATCCTATCATTTATTCTTTATCAGAACAATAAAATAACAATTTTTTACTGAGATTCAACAAAAAAATCTCTAAAATATAATAAAAATTGAGAATATTGTCTATATAAATTTAAATATAGAAATCATAGGAGTTGTCATATTATTTGGATAAGACTCATATATTTATATTGTTATTATATAGTGCATAATATCTATTTGTACAAATAAAGGAGGGATAGAATGGCAAATGACAGTATCTATAGAGATATAGCAGAACGTACACAGGGAGATATTTATATAGGTGTTGTAGGACCAGTTAGGACAGGTAAATCCACTTTAATAAAAAGGATTATGGATTTATTAGTCTTGCCAAATATAGATAATACCTATAAAAAAGAAAGGGCTAGAGATGAATTACCCCAAAGCGGTTCTGGTAAAACCATTACAACTACAGAACCGAAATTTGTACCCAATGAAGCTGTAGAATTAGTATTAAAAGACAATGCATCCTTTAAATTGCGTATGATAGATTGTGTAGGATATTTAGTAGATGGTGCAATAGGACATATGGAAGGTAAAGAACCTAGAATGGTAAATACCCCTTGGTTTGACAAACAAATACCCTTTGAAGAAGCAGCTGAAATAGGTACACAAAAAGTAATAAGAGAACATTCTACCATTGGTTTGGTAGTAACCACAGATGGAAGTATTGCTGACATAGAGAGAGAAAATTATGTCAAAGCAGAAGAAAGAGTAATTAATGAATTAAAAGAAATAAGTAAACCCTTTGCTGTAGTTTTAAATAGTAAGAATCCAGATAATCCAGATACAATGGCTTTAAAAGAAAGTTTAGAAGAAAAATATGATGTATCTGTTGTCATTAAAGATTGTGCAAAGATGAATGTCAATGATATAAATGAAATATTAGAAAATGTATTATTTGAATTTCCAATTACAGAAATAAACTTTAACCTTCCAGGTTGGCTAGAAAGTATTGAAAAAGGTCATTGGTTAAAATCAAATATTATAAAATCTATTATGGATATTACTAAAAAAATTAGAAAATTAAAAAACATAAACAATATGCTTAATGATTTAAATGAAGTAGAAAATATTAAAAAGATATCTTTAGAAAATATTCAAATGGGAGAAGGTTCTGTATTAATTGATTTGATGGTAGACAATGCTTTGTTTTATAAAATATTAGAAGAAAAAACAGGCTATGAAATAGAAGGAGATCATCAACTAGTTGGATTAATTACCGAACTGGCAAAAGGAAAACAAGAATATGATAGAATACAAGAGGCATTAAATGATGTTAAAGAAATTGGCTATGGCCTTGTACCCCCATCAGTAAATGAATTATCCTTAGAAGAACCAGAAATATTTAAACATGGAAATCAATTTGGTGTAAAACTACGAGCAAATGCACCATCCTTACATTTCCTCAGAGCAGATATTGCCACAGAAGTCTCACCATTAGTGGGTACAGAAAAGCAAAGTGAAGAATTATTAAAATATTTATTAGAAGAATTTGAACAAGATCCTAAAAAAATTTGGGAAACTAATATGTTTGGCAAACCCCTACATGATATGGTGAAAGAACAACTTCAAAACAAATTACAGACAATACCAGAAGATACTAGACTAAAACTACAAAGAACATTACAGACCATAATAAATGAAGGTAATGGCAAATTTATAGCTATTATTCTATAGCTTAGCTACATAGATAGCCACATAGATAAAATCTAACTTAATGTTTTATCTTTTAAAAATAGAGGGAAAGTTTTCCTCTATTTTTTGTGGTTATAATACAAAGAAAAATTAAAAACTAGTTCAAATTTTAATATTAATCAAATGGAAGGTATTAACTAAATATGAGTATAAAAAAGCAGATTATATGGACTAGATATAATCTACTAAATATAAAACTAAATGATATGATTTTTTCAAATTAATTCTTGTAATTCATTATCTTTTAATATATTTTTTTCATGATCCATTATTTCTTCACTTAAATTTTCATAATTTTCTAATGATATTTTAAGAGATGAAATTTCTTCATTAAGTTTTTCTTGAACATTCATTAATTCCTTATTTTCTTTTTTAAGATTTTTTATTTCTTTTTTAAGTTTAAACTGTTTTACAAATCCAATAAAAGTAGCAATAATAGCGCCAAATGCTGTACAAATAAAAATAATTAATGCCAGGGATAATTCATATTGTAGCATAAATATTTTTATTGGAACAGGTGTGGCATTTGTAATAGCAAATACAATTAATATAATTGATGCAATTAGGGAAAATATAAAATATATTTGCATTATATAAACTACCACCTTATATTATGTATTTAGGTTATTAAATTGGAAACCTATAAACCTTTTTCATAAATATATTTTTTTATACCCAATATTACTATTATTATACTATATTTTTTTAGGTTTTGGTAAAAATGTGTAGACTAGGCCATAAAGGGGTATTAAAAAAACTAGATAATAATAAAATTAAATTTTAATTATTTATAAAAATTCAAAATGGAGGTTATAGTAATGAAAATAGCTGTAGTAATAGGAAGTATTAGCAAAAATTCATATAATATGAAATTAGCTGAATTTATAAAAAGGAGATATGAAGGTAAATTAGAAATGGAAGTATTGTCTTTAAAAGATATACCCATGTATAATATAGATGATGAATTAAATCCAGCACCTGCAGTAACAGAAATTAAAGGTAAGATAAAAAATAGTGATGGAGTATTATTTGTAACACCTGAATACAATCACTCTATACCTGGAGTTTTAAAAAATGCTCTAGACTGGTTTTCTAGAGTTGATAGAGTTTTGGCCAATAAGCCAGCAATGATAGTGGGAGCATCTACTGGTATTTTAGGTACTGTAAAAGCTCAAATACATCTTAGACAGATATTAAATTCAGGAGGAGTGGCGGCTATTACCATGCCAGGTAATGAAGTATTTATCGGGAATATAGAGAATATTATGGATGACAATGGCAATTTAACAGATGAATCCACTATTAAATTTTTAGATAAAGTAGTAGATAATTTTATAAAATGGATAGAAAAAGTAGGATAATATAAATTTTATAAATAAGCACAAAATATTATAGACTTGTGCTTATTTATTGCAAAGATATATATAATTGGCTATTATTAATATAGTAAGATTAAATGTTAAATTATTAAGATATAATAAAAATAAAGGGGTGTGCTTATGAAAAAGACAGGTTTATTTATTTTAATTATAGCATTATTAATGTTTGTAGTAGCATGCAGTAATGATGCAGATGCTCCAGATATGAGTCTTGAAGAGGAAAATCCAGTAGTAGAAGATACAACTGATATAGAAGATAGGATAGTACAGGTGGCAGCCTTAAATGGTCCTACAGGTATGGGTATGGTAAAGCTTATGGAGGAAAATGAAAATGACAAAACTCTATTAAAATATGAATTTACCTTAATGAGTAGCCCAGATGATTTAGTAGGAAAAATAATAAATAAAGAAGTAGATATAGCAGCAGTACCGTCAAATCTAGCCATGGTTCTTTACAATAAAACTGAAGCAGATATACAATTAGCAGCCATAAATACATTGGGTGTATCTTATATACTAGAAAATGGAGATAGTATTCAATCCATAGAAGATTTAAAAGGTAAAACAATAAATGTAAGTGGTAAAGGTGCTATCCCAGATTTTGCTCTACAGTATATTTTAGATAAAAATGGTTTAGAAATAGATAAGGATGTTATGGTAGACTTTAAATTACAACATGCAGATTTAGCAGCAGCCATGGTTGAAGGTGATGTTGAAATTGCATTATTACCACAACCTCATGTAACTACTGCTATGATGAGAAACGAAGATATTAGAATTGCATTAGATATGACTGATGAATGGAAAAAAGTAAATAGTGATAATAGTGAATTAGTAATGGGTGTTATAATTGTACAAAGAGAATTTGCAGAAAATAATAAAGAGATGTTAGATATATTCTTAGAAGAATATAGACAATCAGTAGTTTTTGTAAATGAAGAAATAGATGAAGCGGCACAATTAATAGAAAAGTATGGAATTTTACCAAATGCAGCTATTGCAAAAAGAGCCATACCATATTCTAATATAGTATATATAGATGCTCAAGAAGGCAAAGAATCTTTAAATGAATTATATGAGATATTATATAATTTTGAACCTAAATCCATTGGAGGGAAATTAGGTGATGAAGAATTCTATTACAAAAAATAAAAAACAATATTTTAAAAATATTTCCATATTTATATTTTGGATTTTAGTTTGGCAAAGTCTTCATTTAATCATTGGACGGGACATTTATGTCCCGTCTCCTTTTAGTGTTTTAATTAAATTAAAGGAATTGTTATTTGTTCCAAGATTTTGGCTTTCAGTGATTTACTCTATTTATAGAGTGTTAGTAGGACTATTATTATCTATAATATTGGGAATTATAGTTGCAATTATATCTAGTTTAAATAAATATTTTCATGATTTGATAAAACCATTTATGACTATTATTAAATCTACGCCTGTACTATCCTTTATTATAATAGCATTAATTTGGTTTAGTTCTTCCAATGTACCTATTTTTATTTGTTTTTTAATGTGTTTTCCCATAATATGGACTAATGTAGTAGAAGGAATAAATCAAGTGGATGTAAAGCTTTTGGAGATGGCCAAGATTTATAAAGTTAAAAGAATAAATATTCTTAAAAAAATCTATATATCTTCTGTACTGCCATATTTCACAGCTGCTTGTATTACTTGTCTAGGTTTAGCTTGGAAGGTGGGAGTTGCAGCAGAAGTATTAAGTCATCCCCAAAATTCCATTGGCAGCCATTTATATAGTGCTAAGGTTTATTTGGATTCTACTGAGTTATTTGCTTGGACATTGGTAGTTATATTACTAAGTTTATTGTTTGAAATAATATTTGCCAAGATTATATATAAAATTACCAATAAAAGATTTTCTAAATCATGATTTAGAATGGGGATGAAGGTTTTGAACATAGAAGTGAAGAATATATCTAAATCCTATGATGATTTAAAGGTTATAATTGATTTTAATATGTGTTTTTCATCTAATAGAATACATTGTTTTTTTGGACCATCAGGATGCGGCAAGACAACATTGGCCAATATATTAACAGGAGTTATTAGTGCTGATTCTGGTCATGTTATAGGGAAAAACAATAAGAAAATATCTTATATCTTTCAAGAAGATCGTTTATTACCTTGGGCAACGGTAAAAGAGAATATATTATTTGTACTAGATAGTTTTCATAATAAATCTGAAGCACAGTTATTAGCAGATAAGTATCTATCAATGGTAGATCTTTTAAAATTTAAAAATCATTATCCCCACCAATTAAGTGGTGGTATGAAACAAAGAGTATCTATTGCTAGAGCATTTGCCTATGGTGGAGAAATATTAGTAATGGATGAACCTTTTAAAGGTCTACATTTGGGGTTAAAGAAAAATCTAATGGATTATATTATAGATAATTGGAATCATGAAAGTTCTTTTTTATTTTTTATCACCCATGATATTGATGAGGCCATATATATGGCAGATGATATTTATATATTTAATGGTCCACCATTAAAACTTAAAAGAAGGGTTACAATTGATACTTCCAGAGAAGATAGAAGGAATAATAAAAAATTAGAAACTTACAAGAAAATCATATTAGAAGATAATTAAATAATGATCATTTTAACTAGATATAGTAAAATACAAGGGAAGGATAATTATGGAGTATAATAAAAGAATTATATTTTTAAATGTATTTTTAATCATATTATTTTTTATAGTAGGATTTATGGTAAAGGGATTAGATACGGGTATATTTTTTGATGTTAAGATAATGGATTATATTCATAATAATACAAGAGACATAGGTATATCCACAATGAAAATTATATCCCATATGGCATCTGCTAAATTTATTATTCCAATAACAATATTAATTTTTTTGTATATGTATAAAAATGAAAATATAAAGGGAATTAAACTACTGTTTTTATCCACCCTAGGCAGTTATATGTTAAATGAAATTTTAAAACATATATTTGTCAGAACAAGACCATTTGCATATTTTTTAGTAATGCAAGGTGGATATAGTTATCCCAGTGGACATTCCATGGTAGCCATGAGTTTTTATACAAGTATGACTTATTTATTAACTAAGGCTATAGATGATAAAAAATTACATAAGGTTTTATGGACAGTAAATGCTCTTATTATATTATTAATAGGATTTAGCAGGATATATTTAGGAGTACATTGGCCTACTGATGTGTTAGCAGGATTTGGTGTAGGTTATTGTTATTACAATATTAGTAAAATATTAGTAGAGAAATACTAATTGATTTAATAATACATAGTAAATTAGGAACATTTAACCACAAAGTCCGTCTAACATTATATATAGAGAATAAAAGGAGGATAAGAGCATGAAAAAAATTATAATAGGAATTATTATTTTCACCTTAGTAATACCTTTATTTAGTGTTAGCGGATTTGCAGATACTAAATCATCTATTTATTCTAAAAATGAGATAGAAAAAATAGTACGAGAAAAATTGGATTTAGATGATGAATTGAAATTAGAATACAGTAATCTTTTAACACAAGATTTAATGCAAAAAAAGTTTTGGAATATGGAATTTAGTGGTGAAAATACAAGTATATCCGTAACTGCTAATGCTGAGACAGGAAAAATTACTAGTTTTTACAAATGGATAAAGGATGATAATAAAAGGACTGTAAATATTTTAGCAAATACAGCTAGAAATAATGCAATTAACTTTATCAAATCATTAGAACCTGATAAGTTTAAGGAAACAGAAGAAGTTACAACTAAAACACCTTCTGTAATTATATATAATCTAGAAAGAGATTATATAGATTTTAATAATTACCATTTTACCTTTGTAAGAAAAATAAAAGATGAATTCTTTCCTAGTAATTATTTTAGGGTACAAGTATCTGGTGCAACTGGTGAAGTTATACAGTATCAAATGCAATGGGATGATGTGAGTTTTGATCATAGCAAGAATTTAATATCAGAAAATAAAGCAAGAGATATTTTTGAAAAAGAGGACCAGATTAAACTAAAATATATGGCTTTAAATGTAAACAATAAAGATCAAGATATTCCAATTCTAACACCTGTATATGTATATAATCCAAAGAGTCCTAATATAATTAGTGCCATAGATGGAAGGTTTTTAAACTATGATGAAATATATCATTATGGCTATGATTTATTTTCAGGGGCTGGCTCAAAAGATATGGCTGTAGCAGAAGAAAGGTCATTAGATAATGGTGGGGAAGTTATACCAGAAGAAGGAGTATTGTCTAAAGAAAAAGTAGAGAACATGATAATTAACACCATAGGTAGAGAATTAGATATAAAAGATTTAATAGTACAAGACAGTGGGTATTTTAATAATTATTTCAATAGAAGTGGTAAGTTTTGGAGAACCTATTGGAGAGATTTGGATGGAAAGAAAAGATTATATACTGTAGTGGATGCAGAAAATGGTGATATCCTTTCTTTAGATTATTATAAAAATATTGATATTAATGTGGCCTTTGAAAGAGTTATTTCAGATAATAATGAAGTACAGGAAATATCAAAGGCAGATAATATAGATGAGAATAAAATAAAAAAGGATATTTTAAATAAAGTACAAAATCTATTACCTTTTATTCAAAATGAAGATATAAATTTTGAAATTACAAGGGTATCGGAAAATGAAGATGAAAAATCTTTAATAAATGTAGATTCTTCTAGATATATTAATAATATTACTTATGATGATAATTATTTAAGGATAAAATATGATTATAATACAGAAGAGATATTAGGATTTTCCTATAGATGGGATGAAGTAAAGGCCCAATCTCCATCTAATATAATAGATAAAAAATCAATAGTTAAAAAATTCTATGATACAGTAGGTCTTGAAAAATATCTAATTCAAATTACAGATAAAAAAGCAAAGGAAACCAAGGGTCTAGATATACCATTAAAAGAATTATTACCTATTTATACTTTAAGACCCTATAATTTCCGTTATGTAGATGCTGTAAGTGGCAAGTTTTTAGACTATAATGGCGAAGAATATAAAGATGAACCATCATTAACATTAAAGTTTAAAGATTTAAAGGGATATAAATATGAACAGGAAATTAATTTAATGAACAAAATGGGTATTTTAAAAGAAAAAGGTGATTATTTCTATCCTAATAATTCTCTATTAAAAAAAGATGCTATAAAGTGGATTGTAGAAATGGGATGGAGAAGAAATGTATATCCATTAGATGGATATTATGAATATTATCAAAGAAAAGATATGCCCATTAAAGATATAGATAAGGATGACCCCTATTATCCATATATTGTAGCAGCCATAGAAAATGAAATTATTGGAAAAACAGAGGATTTTAAATTAGATGAAAAGGCTGAAAAACTGGAAATTACAAAATGGATTATAAGAGCAATGAAGCAAGATGAATTAGCTAGATTTACAGAAATATTCCAAAATCCATATGAAGATAAGGAAAATATTCCACAGGAAGATATAGGCTATGTAGCATTGGCTAAATATTATAATCTATATAGGGATATGGAGACAAATGGAATGTTTGAAGGAGATAGAATTTTAACTAGGGGAGAATTTATTAAAGCATTATATAATCTGATGAATAGATAGTAAAATTAAATAAAAGTTAAATATAATAATTTAAGCAAAAGACATTGACAAAATATTGATAATCAATTATCATAATTTATACGTAACTGAATATTCTAAAAATTAATTATGATGACAGTAAATAGTTACTCTCGTCCCCTAATATATTAGGAGACGAGAGTCTTTTCAATATCATAAAATTATAAAAAATAATATTATGTTTAAAAGGCATATTTAATAGTCCTTCTAAGCAGGGTATATGAGGAGTGGTGAATATGAAAGTCATAAAAAAAGCGAGAACTAGGACTCTTGAAGAATCAAGGGAATTGACAGCAACAGTTGAAGAAATAATAAATGAAGTTAGAACTAGAGGAGATAAGGCCTTAATAGAATATAATATTAAATTTGATAAAAACCATAGAAAAGTATTAAGAGTTTCAAGGGAAGAAATAGATGAGGCCTATAGAGAAATAGATCCTAAAGTATTAGATGCCATAAAAATTGCAGCAAAAAACATAGAGAACTTTGCATTAGCTCAAAAATCCACACAAAAATCTTTAGAAGAAATAGAAGTATATCCTGGTGTATTTGCTGGGCACAGGATAATACCCATAGACTCTTGTCTATGTTATGTACCAGGAGGCGGATATCCATTGTTTTCAACAGCATTAATGTTGGCTATACCAGCAAAAGTGGCAGGAGTTAAGAGGATAACTGCTTGTTCACCAACTATTCATGGCACGGGGAAAATTCATCCTACCACATTGGTTGCCATGGATTTGGCTGGAGTAGAGGAAATATATGCCCTTGGTGGAGCTCATGCTATTGCTGCATTTACATATGGAACAGATGAAATAAAATCAGTGGACATAATAGTAGGTCCAGGTAATCAATATGTTACTGAGGCTAAAAGACAATGTTATGGAACAGTTGGCATAGATTTTATTGCAGGTCCCAGTGAAGTTTTGATAATAGCAGATGAATCAGCTAATCCTGAAATTCTTGCAGCAGATATACTAGGACAGTCAGAACATGATTTAATGGCTAAGGGAATATTAATAACTACCAGTGAAAAAATAGCATTTGAAACCATAGAGGCAGTTGAAAGACAGTTAAATCTACTACCTACATCAGATATTGCCAGAACAGCTTGGGAAGTAAATGGTGAGGTAATAGCTGTGGATAATATTGAAGATGCTTGTAAAATATCAAATGAATATGCTCCAGAGCATTTAGAAGTTGTAATTAATAATCCTGAGGAAATTATAGAAAAATTAACTAATTATGGTTCTTTATTTATAGGAGATATGGCAGCAGAGGTATTTGGAGATTATGTATCTGGCCCTAATCACACATTACCAACTTTAAAGGCTGCACGTTATACAGGTGGAGTATGGGTGGGGACATTTACAAAGGTATGTACCCATCAAAGACTTACAAAAGAAGGTATGCAAAAATTATCGCCTATTACATCATTAATGGCAAGAGCAGAAGGACTACATGCCCATGCTAATGCAGCTGATATAAGACTAAAATTAATAAAATAATTTTTTTGAAAATATAAAAAAGAATAGCCTCATATATTAGGATGAAAGTACTAAAACAAAATATTAAATATAGAGGAGGCTATTCTTTATGAATATTGTTATATATGAAATCATGGAAAAATTGTTGTAGAAAAAAAGTTTAATTTTAAGCTTAAATGATATTTTTAAACTCATTGTGAATAATACAAGTAATTTTTTAAAAGAGATTTGAATAAAGTAGTAAAAGATGTTTTAAAAACATATGATAAGATAATAAGAAACTTAAAAAATAGAAATCCGATTTAGACTATTGAAAGAAGATATGAAAAAAACTTGACAAAATAAATTTAATATCATAATATATATTATGTAACTTAAAAGGTGGCGGGCTGTAGCGCAGTTTGGTAGCGTGCATGACTGGGGGTCATGAGGCCGCAGGTTCAAGTCCTGTCAGCCCGACCATGTTTTTTATTATATGAAACAATGAAATTTCAATACTTTAATCTACTTAACAACTCTTAATTTCTTATCATTCGTGCCATCTTTCGTGCCACCTTTGAAAATATCATCAAATTCATTTGCAATTTGTTGTTCTACGGATTGTAAATGGTGACCATAGATATCAGTTGTTATAGATCCTGTCAGCCCGACCAATTGATTAAAATTACAGATTTTAAATACATAATGGATACATTGATTTGTAGAAAAATTTCTATAGCAATGTATCTTTTTTATATTAAAAAGACATAATAATCTAAATCTTAGAATAAAATTTATTATTTAATTAAATAATTTAAGTAAAAATTTAAAAAAGACTATTGACAATGTAATGTAAAAGCATTAAAATATTCTTAAAATATTTAAAATTCGGAAATAGTTATAAAGGCAATGAAGGGAAGGAGTATATATATCCTGGAAATATAGAGAGGAAAAATGTGGGTGGAAATTTTCCCAAGGGATATATAGAAGGTAGTCCTGAAGCTGTAGGCTGAAATTTAAGTAAGTCTTAACGGAATCCCACTGTTAGAAGGGAGATAGTATCGGTATATAATACCTGTACTATTACTGAGTTGTGTACTTTTTGTACAAAAATAGGTGGTAACGCGAAGATAAACCTTCGTCCTATTAATAATAGGGCGTAGGTTTTTTTATATTATTAATTATAAATAAAAATAATACAGGGGGGAGAAAAATGCAATATACTGGAGGAGAAATAATTGTTAAGTTATTGGAAAATGAAGGGATAACAAAGGTCTGTGGTATCCCTGGGGGAGCAAATCTTCCCCTATATGATGCCCTATCTAAAAGTGATAAGATAGAGCATATATTAGCAAGACATGAACAGGGTGGAGGTTTTATTGCCCAAGGTATAGCCAGAGCTACAGGGAAAGTTGGAGTTTGTTTAGCCACATCGGGCCCAGGTGTAACTAATTTATTAACAGCCATAGCTGATGCTAAATTGGATTCAGTTCCATTGGTAGCTATTACTGGTCAAGTATCTTCATCTTTTTTAGGAACAGATGCTTTTCAGGAAGTAGACACATGTGGTTTGGCCATTCCCATAACAAAACACAATTTTTTTGTACGTTCTGTAGAAGAATTACTACATATTATACCTGAAGCATTTAGAGTAGCTGAGTCTGGTAGACCTGGGCCAGTACTTGTGGATATACCCAGAGATGTACAAATGGCAAAAATGGAAGTATTAGAGTGGCCTAAGAAGAAAGAAAATAGTCCACTAATAGAAAATAAAAAAATAGAACCTGTAAATATGGAAGATATTGCAAAAATAGCAGAGGTTATTAACAGGGCAAAAAGACCTATTTTATATATAGGTGGGGGCATATTACAAGCTAATGCCCATGAAGAATTGTATAAATTTGCAAAGAAAAATAATATTCCTGTAGCTTCAACCTTAATGGGTTTAGGCTCATATCCATCTGATGATGATTTATACCTAGGTATGTTAGGGATGCATGGCGCACCTCATACCAATATTATATTAAATGAGACGGATTTATTAATTGCTCTTGGAGTAAGATTTGATGATAGAGCAACGGGTAATATTACAAAATTCTGTCCAAATGCCACTGTTATACATGTGGATATTGATCCTGCAGAATTAAATAAAAATAAAATTGCTCAGTATACCCTTGCAGGAGATTTAAAAGAAGTATTGGAGAAATTATTCCCATTACTTAGTGCAGATGATAGACAAAATTGGATTGATGAAATTACAAAGATAAAAAATGAAAATCCTTTATATATGCCAAGGAAAAAAGGTTTCTATCATCCTTTAAACTTTATAAAAGAAGTTGGTGATATGTTAGACCCAGAGACTATTATTACAACGGATGTAGGTCAACATCAGATGTGGGTTGCACAGGCTTATCCTTTCAAAAAACCACGTAAATTATTGACATCAGGGGGTTTAGGTACCATGGGCTTTGGTTTACCTGTAGCCATTGGTGCTGCATTAGCTAATCCAGATAAAAAAGTAATTTGTATAAGTGGTGATGGTTCATTTTTAATGAATATTCAAGAATTAGCTACATTAGCAGAACTAAATCTAAATATTACAGTAATTATATTAAACAATGGATGTCTAGGTATGGTAAGACAACAGCAGGAGCTTTTCTTTAATAAAAATTATGTGGCCTCTAAGTTTAAAAGTAATCCGGATTTTGCATCTATTGCCAATGCCTTTGGTGTAAAGGGATATGATTTTACCAATGTGAAAGAGGCGAATGAATTACTTAGAGGAATATTATCTACTTCTGCACCTTCAGTTATAAATGTGCCCATAGATGATAGAGAAAATGTCCTACCAATAGTACCACCAGGTGCAGCTAATTATCAAATGATAGGGGGTAAGATAATTGAATAATCAAGATGTTGTTATACAGTTAACAGTAAACAATCACCCAGGTGTTATGTCGCATATTACAGGACTTTTTACAAGAAGAGCTTTTAACTTAGAGGGTATTTTATGTGGAAGATTGGGAAATGGAAAAATCAGTAGAATATATTTATTAGTGAAAAAAGATCAAAGATTAGATCAAATAATAAAACAATTGGAAAAATTATATGATGTATCAGAAGTATTAGTATGTGAGGATTATAATCATAAGATTTTTGATGATATTCATAAATTAATTAGAAGTGATGATGTAAAAAAATAATTATTTGAAGTAAAAAACCTCTTTACAAAGAACATTTGTTCTAGTATAATAAAAACAGAACATATGTTTGCATGAGGAGGGCCAAGAAATGAAAAGAATTATATTCATTGGGACGGTAAAGGAATTAAGAGAATATTTAAGAACATGGAGAAAAACACTTAGTATTAATTGAATTAAAAACTATTTAAAGTTATTATAGAGATACTGGAGTTTTATTAAACTTTAGTATCTTTTTTTAAATTAAATGCAGGAATTTCAATCGAAATGAAGAAAGATATATTAATGAATAAGCAAGTAGGTGATTTTTTGCATAATAATAAAAAGCATAAAAAAAGAAGATTTACAAGAGGTTTAGGAAAAAAAATTATAATAATAATTGTTATATTATATATTATATCTAGAATACCACCATTTTTAACACAAGCAGGTAATAAGGTATATATAGCACAGTTTGGTAATATATCAGAACAAGTTTTTGCCGAAGGTTATATTGTTCGTAACGAAAAGGTTATCAAAAATTTTGAAGAAGGTGAAATAAATTTAATAGTTCCAGAAGGTGAAAAAGTGGCAAAAGGTCAAAAAATAGCCACTATACATTATGGTGAAATAGATGATAAGACCATAAAAGATTTGGATATTATAAATTTGCGAATTGAAAAAATAAAGGATAAGGACATAGATGACCAAATTTTTAGTAAGGATATAGAAAAAATTGATGAAGAGATATTGAAAATAACTAAAGAAATACAAGATATAATAAAAAATAATAAATATGAAAAAATAGATTCATTAAAATTAGACTTGATGGAATTGGTAGACAAAAAAAGTATTTTAAATGGTGAAAAAAGTTTTATGAACACCAATTTAGAGCAATTGGAAAGACAACAACAGAGATTACAAGAAAAAGTGGATAATTCAATAGAGATAATTTATAGTGAATTCCCTGGTATTATAGCATTGGGTAGTGATGGATTAGAAGAAGTTTTAACATTAAATAATATTGAAAATCTAAATGTGGAA
>JAAYNB010000149.1 GCA_012521085.1 Clostridiales bacterium
ATACATAATTAATCTATATATTAATCCATATCCAAAGCCTAATAGTATAAATTCATCTGGTATAATCTTATAGTCATAGTCAATAAATGTAATACAAATTAAAATACATAATAATATAAGAAAAAAGAAATATTCCATACTTAATCCAAATTTTAAGAATAACAATAAAAAAATAATTCCTGTTAAAATTTCCACCACTAGATATCTGGGTGAAATTTTTGTGCTACAATATCTACATTCTCCTTTTAAAAATATAAAACTAAATACAGGTATTAAATCCCATGTGTTAAGTGGGGTATTACAATGGAAACAATGGGATGATGGTAATACTATAGACTGTTCTAAGGGAATCCTATAAATACATACATTTAAAAAAGAACCTATAATTAATCCAATTGAAAAAACAATTAAGTACATATACAAATCAGATCAAAACCCTTCAATTATATTATTAATCAAGGAGAAGAAATTCTTCTCCTTGATTAATAATTTTATTTATTTTTATATTTCCATAGACTTCAATACATTACTGGATTTTAACTTCCTTTACCTTCACCACTATCATTACCTTCACCACTATCATTAATCATTTGATTTAATTCTTCCTGGCGTAACTGTAATATTCCCGTCTTCCCCTTTCACTGTATAATCTCCCTCAACTTTATTTCCATTTTCATCTTTCTCATCTTCTAATCCTCCTGGTACCTCTGGCCACTCTTGTAGATAATTTTTCCAATTACCTTCAGTATCAGGCCAATCAATTGTCTTTGCTTCAGATTTTGCTAGTGTAGCAGCGCTTTCTAAAGTTCTTACATTGGCATTATGTACTGCTATGGCAGCATCCTTTTTTGATTTAGTAAATTTAGGTACTGCTAACATGGATAAAACGCCTAAAATAGCCACTACTATAATTAACTCTACTAATGTGAAACCTTTTTTGTTATTAATTTTTTTAGTGAAATATTGAATCATAATATTTCCCCCTTCTTATTATTTTTAAATTACTTGCATTATATCAAACATTGGTAGTAACATGGCAATTACTATAAAACCTATAATTATTGACATAACTACAATCATAAATGGTTCTAACATGGAAACCATGCGCTCTATGGCTACCTCTAATTCATCATCATAGAAATCTGCTGTTTTTGCTAACATTTCATCTAAAGCACCAGTTTCCTCTCCAATACTAACCATGGATATTACCATTGGTGGGAAAATATCCATTCTATTTAATAATGTAGCTAAACTAACCCCCTTCCTAATATCTGATAATACCATCTGAATCCCCTCAATAACTACTATATTATTGGTTACATTAGCTGATGTTTCTAAAGCTGATATAATAGGAATTCCACTATTCAATAGAGATGCTAATGTTCGTGTGAATCTAGATGTAATTATTTTGACAATTGATATATTTACAAATGGAATCTTAAGTTTTAACTGATCAAAAATTTTTTTGCCTTTATATGTATTAGAAGCTTTATTTAACATTAAAATTATGGCTATAAATCCTATTGTGAAGATATACCAATACTCAATTAAAAGTTCACTAAAAATCAACAATAATCTAGTTGCTAAAGGTAGATCTG
>JAAYNB010000150.1 GCA_012521085.1 Clostridiales bacterium
ATTTGTTTTGAGTCTTGTATATCCAATATTTTTTTTCTGTATTCATTATAATTCACCTGCTATATTAATTTTGCTAGTTTATAATATATAATGTACAAATTTTATTATCTATTGGTTTTTTTAATAATATCAATTAAAATTGATATTATTATTACTATACCTAAAAAACTAGCTACTAAATAACCCATAATGCCAAATATTGATACACCCCATATGGTAGGTCCACTTTTTATTTGTATTATAAGCGAGGATCCTACAATAAGTGCAGAGGTTATTAAACTTAAAGATAATTTATTAGTCATATGAGATAATTCATTTTGTAATTTTTCAAATCCTTCCTCTTCAACTTGAAGTTTTATTTCATTATTATCTAACTTATTAATTAAATTTCTTATTTGTCTGGGTAAATATTTTATACTATAAAGTACATATTCTGAATAATTTTTTATTTCACTACCTATATTTTGGGGATTTATTTTATGTAAATACATTCTTTTTACAAAATTATTACCATAGTTAGAAATACTGAAATTAGGATTTAAAAATCTTATACTACCTTCAAAAGTAACCATAGCTTTTAATAAAATAGTAAATTGTGATGGAAGTTTTATTTTGTTTGTATATGCAATATTCATTGTTTCTTTTAGTAATTCACCTAAATTCAGACGCTTTAATGGTATATCATAATATATATTTAATATATAAGATATATCTTCTTTTAATCTCCTAATATTTGTTTTTTTAGACAATGTGTCATTTACTATTAAAAGGCTTATTATTCTGTCTATATTTTTTCTTGTAGTTGCAACAAAAAGGTCAAATATAAAATTCATGGTATCCCTGTCTATATAACCAATTATGCCAAAATCTATAAATGCAATTTTATTTGATTCCATAATAAATATATTTCCAGGATGAGGATCTCCATGAAAAGCTTGTAAAACAAATATCTGTTTTAAAAATGCATCTGTAATTATAGTGGCCAAATCCTCCATAGGCCAATTTTTTCCATTCAGTTTTTCTTTGTCATTAATTTTAATGCCTGTAATTCTTTCCATAGTTAAAATTTTTTTAGAAGTATATTCCCAATAAACTTTAGGAATATATATGTTTTTATCATTTTGAAAAAATGTATGGAATTTTTCTGCATTTCTAGCTTCTAGAGTATAATCTAATTCCCTAGTAATCGTGCGAGCAAATTCTTCCACCATTTCATATAGTTCATATGGTTTTTCTTTATCCATATGCTCGTCCAGTATTTTAGCTAATGTAAATAATATATCAACATCCCTTTTAATGATATTGTCCACTAAAGGCCTTTGTATTTTTACTACAACATCTTTACCATTTTTTAATATGGCACCATATACTTGACCTATTGATGCAGAAGCAATAGGTACTGGATTAAAACTCTTAAAACTTTCATCTATATCTACTTGTAATTCCTGTTTAAATATTTCTTTTGCTATTTCAAAAGTAAAAGGTTCTACATCGTCTTGTAATTTTGATAATTCTATAATAATATCTTCTGAAAATAAATCCCTTCTAGTGCTCATAATTTGCCCCAATTTAATAAAAGTAGGCCCTAATTCCTCGCATGCTAACCTTAATTTTTCTCCATTACTTAAATTTTCTTTGGACTCTTTTATATTCAAAACAAGTTTTGGCATATACCCATTTTCAACTAATTTTTCCGCTATAAATGTAAAACCATACCTTACTAATACCTCTCCAATCTTTTTATAACGTTTTAAATTTTCATATCTCATTTTTAAAAGCCCCATGATATCAACTCCAATATATATGGTAAAAAGTGATAATAATACTATTATGTATTATTACCACCTTTTAAAAAGTCATTTATCCCATGTTATTATCTAAGATTATTTTACTTTTTATTTATATCTTAGTCTATAGACTATAGGAAATTTCGACTTTTCTCTAAAATAAACAATATGAAAGAGGCTATAATTTTTGAAAAATGTATTTAATTTGATTGGCATATATTTTATAATAATTTAGCTTGGATTGTTATAGCACATTCTATTCTCTTCTTCTCCATTTCACAACCTATGTTATAAGGTATATTAATATCTTGATTGAAATTATAGGCATTTGCATGACATCCACCACTACAGTAAAATTTGGCCCAACATTTACTACATTCTTCTTTATTATAAACATTGGCATTTGAGAATTGATCATATATAGGGGTATCTAAAGTACCATCATTTATATTACCTAATTTAAAGTCCTCATTTCCAACAAATTGATGACATGGATATAAATCACCTTCTGGGGTAACAGCCAAATATTCTGCTCCTGCTCCGCATCCTGATAAGCGTTTTGCTATACATGGGCCTTGGTTTAAATCAATTGTAAAGTGAAAGAAATTAAAATCTTTGTCTGTATTTTTTCTCTTAAGATATTCATCCATTAGATATTCATATTCTTTAAATATCTGTGGTAGGTCTTCCTCTAGAATTGCATAATCCTCCTCAGGTGATGCAACTACAGGTTCAACAGAAATATGCTTAAATCCTAAATCCGCTAAATGTAATACATCTTTAGAAAAATCTAAATTATATCTAGTAAAAGTTCCTCTAGCATAATAATCTTTTTCTCCTCTTAATTTTGCCATTTTAAGTATTTTAGGCAATATAATATCATATGTACCACCACCATTAATAGTACAGCGAACTCTATCATTTATATTTTCTCTACCATCTATACTGAGTACTACATTGTTCATATTCTCATTGATGTATTTCATTATTTCATCATCCAATAATACTCCATTAGTAGTAATGGTAAATCTTATATTTTTCCCATATTTTTTTTCTTCTTTTTTACCATAAGCTATAATTTCTTTAACAACATCAAAATTCATTAAAGGCTCTCCACCAAAGAAATCCACTTCTAAATTTCTCCTGTTACCTGAATTTTTAATTAAGAAATCTATGGATTTTTTTCCTACATCTAAGGACATTAATGACCTATCACCTTTAAAATCGCCTTGGGATGCGAAACAATATTCACAACGAATATTACAATCATGTGCTATATGTAGACATAGGGCTTTTACAACTGGCTTTCTATTTTTGAAGGATTCATGATTTATATAATTATCTTCAGAAAATAATAGGCCTTCTTTTTTTAATGTATCTATTTCTGTTATTGCATCTGAAATTTCATTTTCACTATACTTGTCCTTTAATTGCTCAATAGTAGTTTTAGTTGTTTCCTTTGGATAGTAATCTAGAATATCATATACTATTTGGTCTACAACATGTATAGCACCACTATTTACATCTAAGACAATATTTACATCATTTTGTGTAAATTTATGAATCATTTTTATTAAATACTCCTTCCATAAACTAATATATCTATATAAAAATATAAGATATTTATATTCTTAAGAAAAAACAGCAGTAGATTTATACCACTGCTTGTTTAATAAGTAAAGGATATTATTGGTTTTCACATTGCTGGTTTCCAACTGTACAAGATGTTTTACATGCTGATTGACATGATGTTTGGCATTCACCACATCCACCTTTTGCTATACTCTTTACTAAATTTGCACCAGTTAATGTTTTGATGTATTTCATTAAAAACACCCCCTTCACTAGGTTTCAATAAAATTATACCATAATATATGGGGGAACAAAAGAAATTTATTTTATATTAATGCCTATGACACCTCCAATTATGCCAATAATTATACTGAGGAAAACTTTATAATATATTTTTGAATTTATATCATAATCAATGAATAATAACTTACCTATGATAATTAGTATTACAAAGTAAATAAAACCAAAAATGGCGCCATGCAACCATCCTCTTTTTTTAATATTTATTGATAAATATATTCCACCATAAATTATGCTTAAAATCATAGTAACAGATGTTATTATGGATATATTGTTCTCACTAAAATCTGTATAAGTAATTATAGCAGCTGATATTAGTAGTAAAATACTTAATATTAAATAACTTCTTATTAAGCTTTTAACATAAATTGATAAATTACCCACGCTATTATTCCATATATTATTTTTTTGCATATCTATACCCCCATTAACATTTATTTAATAGATATGCTATATTTTTTATAATTATTACTTTTATACTTTTAACTTTTATAAATTTTAAAGCAACGAATACTCGTTGCTTTATAGTAATATATGATAAATTATTTATTTTTATTAACAAGACTTCCTACTGACCATTTTGTAATTGTAATTTTATTTTTGTCTTCTCCTGTTTCAATTGTAATCATATCATCCTTGATTTTTAATATACTTCCATATATACCACCGATTGTAATGATTTCATCTCCTACTTTTAAATTATCTCTTAGTTCTTTAACAGCCTTATTTCTTTTTTGCTGAGGCCTAATAACTAGAAAGTAAAAAATAGCAAAAAAACCCAATGGTACTAATAAACTACCTAATCCCTCATTCATATATATTCTCCTCTCCTATAATATGTTGTAAATATATTTTAATATTATATAATTAAAAGGTCAAATCTAATCTTGATAAAAAATATTATTTTAATATTAATATTTTTCTATTATTATAGACCATACTTCTCAAAAAATGTTTTTTTATAATCTAATAAACTATCGTTTTTAATTGCCTCTCTTATATTTTCCATTAATTTTAATAGGAAATACAGATTATGATAGGATAATAATCTAAGTCCCAATATTTCATTTGCTTTAAATAAATGTCTAATATAAGCTCTAGAATAATTTTTACAAGTATAACAATCACATTCAGGATCTAATGAAGTAAAATCCTCAGCATATTTAGCATTTTTTATAACAACTCTACCATAAGTAGTCATGGCTGTTCCATTTCTAGCTATTCTTGTGCCATGTACACAATCAAACATATCAATTCCTCTTATTGCACCCTCTATTAGTGCATCAGGACTACCTACTCCCATCAAATATCTAGGTTTCAATTTAGGCATTAATGGGACTGTATGTTCTAATATTTCATACATTAAAGGCTTTGGTTCTCCCACACTTAGACCACCTATTGCATACCCTGGAAAATCTAGTTCTATTATTTCCTCAGCACTTTGTTGTCTTAAATCTTTGTACATACCACCTTGAATAATTCCAAAAAGACTTTGATTTTCTGTGTTTTTATGAGCTGTCTTACATCTTTTTGCCCATCTAGTAGTACGTTCTAAAGAATTTTTTACATATTCTCTATCTGCCGGATAGGGAGCACATTCATCAAATGCCATGATAATATCTGAACCTAATGTATTTTGAATTTCAACAGCTTTTTCTGGACTTAAAAAATGTTTTGATCCATCTAAATGAGATCGAAATTCTACACCTTCTTCTGTTATCTTTCTAAGTTCATTTAAACTGAATACTTGAAAACCACCACTATCTGTTAAAATTGGCCTATCCCAATTCATAAATTCATGCAATCCTCCAGCCTTTTTTATAATTTCATGTCCAGGCCTTAAATATAAATGATATGTATTACTTAATATAATTTGTGCATTTATTTCCTTTAATTCTTCTGGTGTCATGGTCTTTACAGTTGCTTGGGTTCCCACAGGCATAAATATGGGAGTTTCAATACTCCCATGTTTAGTATGTATTTTCCCCAATCTGGCACCTGTTTGTTTACATTCCTTTATTAATTCATAAGTTAATGCCATTCAATTTCCTACCTTTCTATTTAATTAACATAGCATCGCCAAAACTAAAAAAACGATATTTTTCATCAATAGCTATTTTATATGATTTCATAATATTTTCTCGTCCTGCAAGAGCACTGACAAGCATAATTAATGATGATTCTGGTAAATGAAAGTTTGTAATAAGACTGTCAATAATTTTAAATTTATAACCTGGATAAATAAATATATCTGTCCAACCACTACTCTCTTTTATTTTCCCTTCTTCAATGGCAGCAGATTCTAATGTTCGGCAACTAGTAGTGCCAACTGCAATAACTTTACCTCCATTTTTCTTAGTATTATTAATAATATCTGCAGTATTCTTATCAATATTATAATATTCACTATGCATTTTATGTTCATGTATATTTTCTACCTTTACGGGTCTGAATGTGCCAAGCCCTACATGCAGAGTTACATATGCAATTTCTATACCCTTTACTTTTATGTCATTTAATAATTTATCTGTAAAATGTAATCCGGCTGTAGGAGCTGCTGCTGAACCCGTATGTTTTGAATATACAGTTTGATATCTCTCTTTATCTTCTAATTTCGGGGTTATATAAGGAGGTAAAGGCATTTGACCCAATTTATCTAATATATCTTCAAAAACACCATCATATTTAAATTCTATAATTCTTGACCCTTCCTCTCCAATTCCTATAACTTCTGCTTTTAAGAGTCCATTCCCAAATTCAAACTGGGTGCCTATTTTGGCCCTTCTACCTGGTTTTGCCAGTGCCTGCCATGTGTCTAAATCCTTTCTTTTTAACAATAAAAATTCCATACTCCCACCGGTATCTACCCTTTGTCCTATTATTCTACCAGGTAATACTCGTGTATCATTTAATACTAGACAATCACCTTTTTCTAAGAAGTTTATTATATCATAGAAATGATGATGACTTATTTCATTTGTCTTTTTATCTATTACCATTAAACGAGATTTATCTCTTTCTTTTAATGGGTGTTGTGCTATTAATTCTTCTGGTAAATGAAAATAAAAGTCTTTTGTTTTCATGTATTTTACTCCACCTCTGTGCCTGTATAATAGTGTTTTAATATTTGAATATAATTATAACCTTCTTCTGCCATTTTTTTAGCACCATATTGACTCATACCTAAGCCATGGCCCCATCCTCTACCATTAAAAACATATGTATTTGTATTAGTATTTGTATTAGTATTTGTATTTGTATTTACAATCTCATCCAATGCTTTGTATTCTCTACCATTATATATTTTTACATCAGATGTATCTGTTATATTTGTAATTCCTTTGGCAGAAATAATATATTTATTATCTAATTTTGGTATTTCTACCATTTCCACTTTATTTTTTATTATAATATTTCTATTATCTACAGTTTGATTTCCATCATTTACATTATACCAAGTACTTTTTAAACCAAAAACTGTTCTGGCTCTTTCTTTTAATAATACTTCACTGCCCTTTGTTCCATGCACTGTTAGCTGTAAAATCCTACCGTTTTCTGATCGTGAATCCACATTTATATTTAACAAATCACCTATAAATATATTATTTTTTTCTAAAAGTTTTTTTATTTCATCTTTACTTAATTCTACTGTCCATGTAGAATTTGTTGTATTTAAAGAAAAATCATCTTTAACACCTCTAATATATGGGACAGCTGTTGACCATACATTTTCGCTATTTTCTGTATGTCCACCACTATTAGAGTGATAAAATGTATTTGCTATTTCTCCTTTATATGTAAGTACTTTTCCCTTAGTTTCATCTACAGCCCTATTTGTATTTGGATGTTCACTATCATATCCACCATAAACCTGTGACATATCTGTATTACAAAGATCAAATCCTAAATTTCTAAATCTATTTATATTTGATATGGCCGTACCTCTAGCAGCTACAGCTTGAGCTTTTAAAGCTTCCAAAGGCCATAAAGCTGGAAGTTCTCTTGGTACAACACCATATAAATATTTTTCTAGTTCCAATTTATTTACAATGGACATATCACTAGTACTTAATCTCTTAGCAGTAATAGCTCCTCTATAATTCTTGCCTTCTAAATTTATAATGGATTCACTAATAGGTTCATTGCTTTTAAAATATACATTCTCATTGCTATTATATAATAATAATATATTGCCTTTACCATCTAGTACTTGTACCTTCTTTGAAGATGGTGGTACTATATTTAAATCATAATCTATATGTTGTGATATTTTATGCATTTGATTTTCTGCATTTTCTCTATTATCATATCTACCTATAAATATTTTCCAGCCATTATCATATGATAAATAAGTTTCATCAGTTAATGAAAATGTTTTTAATAAATTTAGTGCTTCCTCACTATTATTAAAAGTTTTGTCTATTTCAATATGATATAAACCTTGATCATTAGAGGAATTTATTCCATTTATATCCTTTCTTAATATAATATGTTTTTTATCTGTTAAATCCATTATTTTTATAAACTCATCATTATTAAATATCCCCACTTGAAAACCGCTATTAGATTTTAATTCTATTGATGACTTGGCAGTGTTTCTAAAAAAAAGTCCTATTTCAATATATTTAGGTATTTCTGATTTGTTAAAAGCATGGATGGTATTCATATTTGCCATTAAAAAAATTGCAATTATAGAATAGATAATAATGTTTTTAAACTCTTTCATGATTTAATATCCCCCTTTATCCTATAAACATCAAGTGTTTTATTATTTATTTCCATATGGTATTTTAAAATGTTTATATGCTCTCTCCGTTACAACACGTCCCCTAGGCGTTCGATTAAGAAACCCTATTTGTAATAAATATGGTTCATATACATCTTCAATTGTATTTTTTTCTTCACCAGTAGAGGCAGCTATTGTATCTATCCCCACTGGCCCACCATTAAAATGATAAATAATATTTTTTATTAGTTTTTTATCCACATTATCTAAACCTAATTCGTCAATCTCCAATAAATTTAAAGCTTCTTTTGCTACCTCTTTAGTTATACATCCATCTGCCCTTACCTGAGCATAGTCTCGAACTCTTTTAAGTAATCTATTGGCAATACGTGGTGTCCCTCTAGAACGGGAAGCTATTTCCTTGGCTCCTTCTTCATCAATATGTACATTTAATATTTTTGCTGAACGATTTACTATATCTGTTAGTTCGTCTATCCCATATAATTCCAATTTACAGATGACACCAAATCTATCTCTAAGTGGTGCACTTAAAAGTCCCGCCCTTGTAGTAGCTCCTATTAAAGTAAATTTAGATAAATCTAATCGTATTGATCTAGCACTAGGACCTTTTCCTATTATAATATCTAGTGCAAAATCTTCCATAGCTGGATATAATATTTCTTCAATAGTTCTATTTAATCTATGTATTTCATCAATAAACAAAACATCATTTTCAGATAAATTTGTCAGTATGGCAGCTAAATCTCCTGGCCTCTCAATAGCTGGCCCAGAAGTAGTTCTAATATTTACATTCATCTCATTAGCTATTATATTTGATAAAGTGGTTTTTCCCAAACCTGGAGGTCCATATAATAAGACATGATCTAATGCTTCTTTTCTAATATTTGCAGCTTCAATAAATATTTTGAGTTTTTCTTTTACTTTTTCTTGACCAATATAATTATTTAGATACTTGGGACGCAATCCATTTTCTATTTGATTGTCTTCATCTCTTTTTTCACTTGTTATAATTCTTTCACTATCATTTTGAAACATTACATACCTCCATATCTATCTCATTAATAATTTTAAAGCTTCTTTTATCATTTCCTCTGTACTTAAATCCTTACTATTTAAACTAAGTAATGCTCCTTCAGCCTCCTGTATACTATAACCCAATGCAGTTAAGGCTTCTACAACTTCTTGTTGATGGGTTCTATCCATTTTAATATTAATATCATCTATGTCATCTGTATCACCTAAATACTTATCAACTTTATCTTTTAACTCTAAAATGATTCTTTCTGCAGTTTTTTTCCCAATACCTGGTGCCTTAGAAATTCCTGTTATATCCTTATTTAAAATATAATTAGCTAATTTTTTAGGAGTATATGTGGATAATGCAGATATAGCAACTTTTGGACCTACTTTCGTAACAGATGTTAGTAATTGGAACATTTCAAGTTCCTCTCTTGTAGTAAAACCATATAAATTAACTTCATCTTCTCTAAGCACTAAATATGTATAAATTGTAACTGTATCTTCTTTGACAACATTACTTGCACTAGTCGTTGTGCTTTGAATTCTATAACCTATTCCACCTACATCCAAAATAATCTTATCTAAGTATACATCATCTACTCTTCCTTTAATATATTCAAACAAATTATTCCCCCCATTATTTTATTTCATTTCAAACAATTGTTTTAAATTACCTGAATGTGCATGACATATAGTAATGGCTAAAGCATCAGCAACATCATCGGGTTTAGGTACTTCTTTTAAATTTAATATCATTTTTATCATTTCTTGTACTTGTCTTTTCTCAGCTCTACCATATCCCACAACCCCTTGTTTTATCTGTAGTGGTGTATATTCATATATTTTTTTATCATGATTTATGGCGGCTAGTATTGCTACACCACGAGCTTGTCCCACTAACATGGCAGTTTTAGCATTTGTATTAAAAAATAGTTCTTCAATGGCTACATGTTCCGGTTCATATTTTTCTATTAATATATTTAATTCATTATAAATCTTTTTTAATCGTTCTGCCGTTGACATTTTGCTAGAAGTTGTTATACTACCATAATCTATGACTTCAAATCTATTACCTATATATTTTACTATTCCATAACCCATTATTGCTATTCCTGGATCAATTCCTAATATAATCATTTATGTTCCCCCATTTTATAAAATAAGTCATATACTATTTCATAGTGTACCATATTATATTAAAAAAATCGATAACAGCCATATTATAATACTATAAAATAGTAAAAACTATATATAATAAAAATATAATAAAAAAAGATATAGAACCTATTTTAAATAGATTTATATCTTTTATATTATACAATTTTTAATTTTTCTACATATTTTCTACATATAATCTTCTAGTAATCGATAGATTTCTTCCTTTGTTTTTTTAAATATACCTTTTTCTAATTTTTTTTGATCTACATAGGGTAATGTTGTAGAAGATATTGATGTTTTTTCAATTAATATTTTTTCTCCCTCTTCATTAATAAGATATATATTTATAAAACCACCCTGAGCCTTAATTAGATAATGATTATAATGTGATGGACATGCATTTTCATTTTCTTTAAGTATTATAACTTCCTCATCTGAGAAACTTATAATCTCAAATGTTGGACTTTCACTTGCTAGGTATTTTCTAAATCCTAATTCATTTAATCCAATCATATCTGGACTAGGCGGTGAAGATGCTTCCATTATATCTTGACATAGATTGTAAATATTTTTATAAATAATATTAGTTGTATTTATAATACTATCTTCTTGTTTATTTACAATAGTATCCTCATTGTCCTCTAATTTTGTATTATAATTTTCTTTTGGTTGTAATTCAATTTCTGACTTAATACTTTTTTCATCAAATTCAAGATTGTGCTCTTTAGCCAAATGTTCTTCTCTTTTATTTTGAAGATAACTTTGATAATATCCAATTAAAAATCCTATTGTAAGAAAGAGTAGAATAATAAATGCAGCCCTGCTTTTGGTAATTATTTTTCTTTTTTTTCTACTTAACATAAAAACAACCTCCTTCTCTATCTAGAAGGTTATTTTATCCAATTACATAAAAAATATACTTATATTCAATAAACTATTTGCAGAATTTTTAGAATAATTGAAAACATATGTTTATTTTTTATATTAGATGTGATAAAATATCTTTATTAATTTTTTATATTAAAAATGTGCTGACAATTTATAAATAGGAGGTGAATATGGTAATAAAATATTTAATACTTATCTAATTATATTTTAAAAATAAAGGGGGTTATAGCATTGGATTTTATTAGTAAGATTGAAAATATTAATAAAACTGTAAATGACTTTGTTTGGGGACCATATATGTTATTACTTATAGTTGGCACAGGAATTTTTTTCACTTTTAGAACAAATTTTTTTCAAGTTAGAAAATTTGCCTTTAGTATGAAGGAAACTTTATTTAAAATTTTTGATAAATCTGTAGATGATAGTGATGAAATATTAAGCGAGGGTGATATAACACCTTTTCAAGCTTTATCAACAGCTTTAGCAGGTACTGTTGGTACTGGAAATATAGCAGGTGTTGCTACTGCCATAGCCACTGGTGGTCCTGGTGCTGTATTTTGGATGTGGGTTTCTGCATTTTTTGGTATGATGACCAAATTTTCTGAGGTAGTCTTGGCAATTGAATATCGTGAAAAAAATGATGAAGATAATTGGGTCGGAGGGCCTATGTATTATATAAAAAATGGCCTAGGCTTAAAATGGCTTGCTACCTTATTTGCAATATTTGGTGCTATTGCAGCCTTCGGAATAGGTAATATGGTACAATCTAATTCTGTTGCTAATGCAATGAAAGCTACTTTTAATATTAATCCTTTAATAACCGGTATTATTTTAACTATAGCAACAGCACTAGTTATTCTTGGTGGTTTAAAGAGAATTGCCTCTGTAGCAGAAAAATTAGTTCCATTTATGGCTCTTTTTTACATTATTGCTGCAATTGCTGTTTTAATAATACAATTTTCTGAAGTACCTGTAGCATTTCAATTAATCTTTACTCATGCCTTTACACCATCTGCAGCTATAGGTGGATTCGTTGGTGCCACTGTAATGAGAGCTATGCGTTTTGGGGTTGCTAGAGGTGTATTCTCTAATGAAGCAGGTCTTGGTAGTGCGCCAATTGCTCATGCAGTAGCAAAAACTGATCATCCCGTTAAACAAGGGCTATGGGGAATATTTGAAGTTTTTGCAGATACTATAATTATATGTACATTGACAGCTCTTACAATTATTAGCACAGGAGCATGGACACTGTTAGATGATTCTGGTAAGCAATTGTCAGGAGCAGCGTTAACTACAGCAGCTTTTAGCCATGCATTATCTAGTTTAGGTGGTATTATTGTAGCTATATCTATTTTACTATTTGCTTTTTCCACTATATTGAGCTGGTCCTATTATGGAGAAAAATGTGTTGAGTTTTTATTTGGATCTCGTTTTAATAAATTATATAGAATCATGTTCATTCCCTTAATTTTACTAGGTTCTATTAGTAGTTTGGAATTGGTTTGGGATATTGCTGATACACTTAATGGCTTAATGGCTATACCTAATTTAATTGGACTACTGGGATTAAGTACAGTTGTTATTAAATTAATTAAAGATTATTTTGATAATAAGGTATATGAACACAATTAATATAATATAAATTTACATAAATAAATGCCATCTAATAACTAAAATAGATGGCATTTATTAATTAATTTTTAAAAAACTCTATTTTAAATATTTATTTTATTCTACTTTACTGTAATTTTATCTTTTATATCATTAAATTTCTTTTCACCTATTCCACTAACATTTTGTATGTCTTCAATGGTTTTAAATAAACCATTTTGTTCTCTATAATCTATAATTCTCTCTGAAAGTGCAGGTCCTATACCAGGTAAATTTTGTAATTGATTTTTATCTGCTGTATTAATATTTATTATTCCTTGAATATTGTCTATGGATTGATTATTATTAATCGTTTGTATGGGAAAATCTTTTTCATCTTCTGATGGTATATATATAAATTCTTCATCTGAAATTTTTTTTGCTAAATTTATACTCTTTCTAGCAGCTGTTGACTTCAGGCCACCTGCTGCTTCTACAGCATCATAAACTCTAGAATCTCCTGACAATTCATATAGGCCTGGGCGTACAACCTCTCCCTCTACATGAACAACAATATAGGATGGGTTTGTATTTACATCTTTTGCAATTAAATCTTCTTGATTTACTTCTTCAATTTCATAATTTATATCATTTAAAATATATTTTTCTTGTTTTTCCTTCACATGACTTTTATAAGATATTATTAATAGTATTATGATTATATAACTTATTATAATTATTTTTTGTTTTTTATTTAGATTTATCAAGTTACACACCCCATTCCATAAATTAATTATAATAGTTCATATTTCTTTCCTAAGAGTCATATGTTGTATAAGATATAAATAAATATTTTATTACCTATATATTTATTTCTATAAATAATGCTCTTCCCCTTTAATTTGGTCAATTAATTCTTAAAAAGTATTGTAAAATCTGATATACTATATAGGTAACTTGTATTTTAAAAAGGTTGGTGAATGAAATTGACAAAAAGAAGATTTAATCTTGTGACCTATTTTTTAATTTTTTTATTTTTAGTAATTAATACACCATTTTCTTATGCTACACCTAATATTACTGCTCCTACTGCTGTATTATTAGATTATACTACTGGCGAAGTTTTATATGATCATAATGCTCATAATCTTGCTTTCCCAGCCAGTACTACAAAAGTTATGACATCAATATTAGTTTTAGAAAATGCTAATTTAGACGATGTATTAACTATTAATGAAGATTTATATATTGACGGTTCTAGTATGTATTTATTAAAAGGTGAGTCTTTTACTGTTAAGGAATTATTACAAGGCTTATTAATTAGATCTGCAAACGATGCCGCAGAAGTGTTGGCTAAACATGTTTCCGGATCAATTGAAGATTTTGCTGATTTAATGAATAAAAGAGCTAGGGAATTAGGAGCAAAAAATACTCATTTTACCAATCCTCATGGGCTTCCAGATGATAATCATGTAACCACTGCATATGATTTGGCTATTATTGCAAAACATGCTATGTCTTTTGAGCTTTTTAGGGATATTGTTTCAACTGTAAGATTAGAATTTCCGCCAACTGAATATACTCCTGAAACTAGGTATTATAGAAATACTAATAGATTCTTATGGGGTACTGGAGGAAACAATAAAATATTATATAAAGATAATTATGAGGATATAAAATATGATATTGTAGATGGAATAAAAACTGGTTATACTGGAGCAGCTAAGCAATGTTTAATTACCTCTGCTATCAAAGATGATCATAGACTTATTGCTGTAGTACTTGGGGCTGAAGGTTCTAATGTGTATTTAGATTCTAGAACACTAATTGACTATGGTTTTGATAATTTTAAATTAGAAAAAATTGTAGATAAAAATGCATTTATAACCAATGCTCCGATTTTAAATTGTAGTGAGGATAATATTGCCCTTTACACAGATACAGAAATTACTGCTATTTTACCTAATGATTTAGATCCTTCACAAATTCAGATAGAAACCATAGTAGATGAAGATATAAAAGCTCCTTTACCTGCAGGACAAATTCTAGGTAGGGTTATATACTCAGTAGATGGTAAAATTTTAGGAGAGAGTAATTTAATATCTATAAAAGATATGGAAGCAAAACCTTTTATTAAAAAATTGTTTATTCCTAATACTTTTATGCCTGTAATAATAGTTTTTTTACTATGGCAAACATTTGTTATCTATAAAAGGATTAAAAGAAAAAGAAGAAGGAAATCTCTATATGTTAATGTACAGAATTATCCTTCCTCCTATAGATTTGATGGATCATTATATAGAAAAAAATAGTTTACATATGTTATAATAATTAATTATCAAAAATTTGCTTTTGTAGTTTTTTACCAGTAGGTGTCATTGCTAAGCCACCTAAGGCTGTTTCTCTCAGCTCCATAGGTAAAGAACTGCCAACTTTATACATAGTGTCTATAACTTCATCAAATGGAATAATGCTTTTTACTCCTGATAAAGCCATTTCTGCTGATATTAATGCATTTGCTGCCCCTATGGCATTTCTTGATTCACAAGGCACTTCAACTAAGCCTGCAATAGGATCACATACTAGACCTAATATGTTTTTTATACATATGGCTGCAGCATCTAATGCCATTTTAGGTGTTCCATCCATTAATTCCACAACTGCAGCAGCTGCCATTGCAGCTGCTGATCCTGTTTCTGCTTGACACCCACCCTCTGCACCTGCAACTGTGGCATTTTTGGATATTAACATTCCTATTGTACTGGCTGTAATTAATCCATTTACTAATTCTCTATCTTCAATTTTAAATTCTTCGCCTATAGTAATAATTACACCTGGTAATATTCCAGAGGCTCCAGCAGTTGGTGCAGCTACAATTTTACCCATAGAAGCATTAACTTCAAGTACAGCCATAGATCTACTAATAGCTCTACTCATCAATGTGCCACAAACTGATCTAGATGTCTTACTTCGTTCCATAACTTTTTTTGCATCTCCACCTATTAATCCGCCCATAGATTTTATATCTTCTGTTAATCCTTTTTCAATGGAATCTTTCATAATATCTAAACTAATTTGCATTTTGGCAATTATATCTTCCTTTGACATATCTGTTAAAAAACTTTCCCTTTCAATCATAATTTCAAATATTTTTTTATTATGCTTATTACATAATTCTAATAATTCACTTGCTTTAGTAAAATTCATTTCTTCACCAACCCTTTTTATATGTTAATTAAATATGCTTTTTTTACATATTCTATATCTTTAATTTTAATCACCAGATTATTATTAATTTCATCATCTGTTTCTATAATCATAAAAGCATTTTGTCCTTTTTCATGTCTATATACCCTCATAAAAGCAATATTAATTTGATATTCAGATAAAACAGCTGTTACCTTTGACACCATACCTGGTTTGTCTATATGTGAAATAATAAGTGTAGTATATTCTCCTGTAAATTCTAATTTTAATCCATTTATTTCTGTTACAACTATATTTCCTCCTCCTATGGAAGAACCTAATATCTCAACAGTTGTATTATCTTCTTTTGTAATTATAATCTTTACTGTATTAGAATGTACATCTCCTAAATATTCAGCTAAAAATTTAAAATTTATTCCCTTGGCTTTAGCAATTTGAAAAGAATCTTTTATTCTCTCATCATCAGTATCAAATCCTAATATACCTCCAACTAAAGCTTTATCTGTGCCATGTCCTCTATATGTATTGGCAAAAGAACCATGTAGTAAAAATGTCACTTCTTTAATGCTTTTTTCAGCAATTTTATATGCTATGTTTCCCAGCCTACATGCACCTGCCGTATGTGAACTGGATGGACCTATCATATTAGGACCTACAATATCAAATATGGTATAATCTTTCATATAAATCCCACCTTATATAATTTTTTAGAGCATTATTAATTCACTTATATAAAATACCTGTATTTTTTTAATACAATAATAAACATGGGAATATTACATATTCATTATATACTGAAATATGGTATTTTCATAACTATATTACTATTTTTTATATTTTATAGATATTTAAACATTAAAATAGTGGTCAGTTATTATGACCACTATTTTAATGTTTATTTTGATACAGCAATTGCCTCAATTTCTACTTTAACATCCTTTGGAAGTCTTGCTACCTCTACACAAGCTCTTGCTGGTTTATTTTCATTAAAGTAACTACCATAAACTTCATTTACCTTATCAAACTCATTCATGTCCTTTATAAAAACAGTAGTTTTAACCACATCATTTAAATCTAGGCCAGCTTCTTTCAATATTGCTATAATATTTTCAATAGATTGTCTGGTTTGATCCACAACATCCCCTTTAACAATTTCCTTTGTCTTAGGATCCATTGGTATTTGTCCTGATACAAAGACAAATCCATTAGCTTTAATAGCTTGAGAATAAGGACCTATTGCAGCAGGTGCTTCTTTACTATTAATTATTTCCAACATTATAAATACCTCCTAAATATTTTTTATTTAGCTACAATGTTAATTAATTTTTTGGGAACTACTATTACCTTTTTAACATCTCTATCTTTAAGTAGATCTTTAATTCTATCGCTATTCATAGCTTCTTTTTCTATTTCCTCTTTTGATATGTCTGAAGATACTATTAATTTATCTCTAACCTTGCCATTTATTTGTACCACAATTTCTATTTCATCTCTTACAATTGCTTTTTTATCATACTTAGGCCATTCTTGTAAATAAACACTATTCTTATTACCAATTTTATACCATAATTCATCTGTAATATGTGGTGCAAAAGGTGATAATAATATAATTACTGTTTCTATGGCTTCTTTAAATAAAAGTCCATTTATAAGTTTTTTATCGATTTCTTTGTATTTATATAGAGCATTGACCAATTCCATAATTGCACTAACTGCTGTATTAAAATTAAATCTCTCCTCTAAATCTTCTGTCACTCTTTTTATTGTTTTATGAATCATATAATTAAGTTCATTATCATCTTTAGACATGGTATCAGTTGTATTTTCAAAAGATTTATTTACTAATGCCTCATCTACAAGACGGTATATTCTATTTAAGAATCTAAAGCAACCTTCGACTCCCTGATCACTCCACTCTAAATCCCTCTCAGGTGGTGCTGCAAATAATACAAATAATCTTGCAGTATCTGCACCATATTTTTGGATAATTTCTTCTGGACTTACAGTATTACCTTTAGATTTTGACATCTTAGCTCCATCTTTTAATACCATTCCTTGTGTTAATAGATTTTTAAATGGTTCATCAAAATCTAATAATTTTAAATCTCTTAATACTTTTGTGAAAAATCTAGAATATAGTAAGTGTAAAATAGCATGTTCTACACCACCGATATATTGATCAACAGGTAACCATTTGTTAACTATATCTTTATCAAATGGAATCTCTGTATTTTTAGGATCCGCAAATTTTAAGAAATACCATGATGAATCTACAAATGTGTCCATAGTATCAGTTTCTCTCTTTGCAGTTTGTCCACAGCTTGGACAATCTGTATGAAGAAATGTCTCATCATTAGCAAGTTTAGTAGATTCAAATTTAATATCTGTAGGAAGTTCTACAGGTAAATCTTCTTCTTTTACTGGCACCATACCACATTTATCACAATATACAATTGGGATAGGTGTTCCCCAATATCTTTGTCTTGATAATAACCAATCTCTTAATCTATAGTTAACTGTCTTTTTACCTTTGTTTTCTTTCTCTAATAATTCACATATCTTTTCAAAAGCTTCTTCATTTTTTAAACCGTTAAATTCACCTGAGTTAACCATTATACCTTTATCTATATAAGCCTCATCTACAACAGTGAAATTTCCATCATCTTCTGGTCTAATAACCGTCTTTACTTCTATATTATATTTTTTAGCAAATTCTAAGTCTCTTTCATCATGTGCTGGTACTGCCATAATTGCACCTGTTCCATAATCAGCTAGTACATAATTTGCAATATAAATAGGTATTCTTTCACTTGATAATGGATTAATACAATAATGACCTATAAACATTCCTTTTTTCTCTGCTTCAGTTGATGTTCTGTCAATATCTGAAACATGTTCTAATTCTTTGATAAATGCATTTACACAATCTTCATATTCAGTACCCTTTACTAATTCTGATACATATGGATGTTCTGGTGCTAAAACCATATATGTGGCACCAAAAATAGTATCTGGTCGAGTAGTAAATACATTTAATATTTTAGATGTATTTTCAATTGGAAATTCTATCTCAGCACCAAAACTTTTGCCAATCCAATTTTCTTGCATAATCTTTACTTTTTGTGGCCAACCTTCTAATAATTTTATATCTTCTAATAATTCATCAGCATAATCTGTTATTTTAAAATACCATTGATTCAATTGTTTTTTTCCAACTTCAGTGTCACATCTTTCACATTGTCCATTTACCACTTGTTCATTGGCTAAAACTGTCTCACAGGATGGACACCAATTGACTCCCGATTCTTTTTTATACGCTAATCCATTTTTATAAAATTGTAGAAATAACCATTGTGTCCATTTATAATAATCTTTATTACATGTTGATATTTCACGATCCCAATCATAGCTTAATCCCAATGTTTTAAGTTGCTTTTCCATATCTTCTATATTGTGCTGAGTCCAAATATTGGGATGAATATTGTGTTGAATGGCTGCATTTTCTGCTGGTAATCCAAATGCATCCCATCCCATGGGATGTAATACATTATATCCGCACATCTTTTTATATCTTGCAATAACATCTCCTATTGAATAGTTTCTAACATGTCCCATATGTATTTTCCCAGAAGGATATGGAAACATCTCTAATACATAATATTTAGGTTTATCTTCATCATAATTTCCAAATAGTTTTTCTTCTTCCCATTTATTTTGCCATTTTGATTCAATCTTTTTAAAATCATAATTTGCCATATACTTTCTCTCCCTTTCCTTCTTTACAAAATATTATAAACAAAAAACAAAAAACTTTCATGTCCACATAGGGACGGATAAACTCCGCGGTACCACCCTAATTGACTGAAAGTCCTCTCTTTTGGTTTATATAGGATACCATCCTCAAATAATATCAATTAAATTAGGACAAGTTCAATATTTTACTTTACTGATTTTCAGCATACATCAGCTCTCTAAAAAAGTAAAAATATTTACTACTTCCTAAATTATTTTATAATATTCTTTTTTAGTTTAATTTGATAATATATGATTATATGTCATATAATTATATATTATCTTCGATTATATTGTCAACATTTATAGTCTTTGCATCTTTCCAGATGCCTTCTATATTATAAAACTCTCTATCTTCATCATGAAAAATATGAATTACAATATCTCCATAATCTAGTAATATCCATTTACCACTATCGTATCCTTCTTTGTGAAAAATAGAAATTCCTTCTTCTTCTAATGTACTTTCAATTTCATCAGCCATTGCCTTTGTCTGTCTAATTGAAGCTGCACTAGTAATTATAAAATAATCACATATACTTGAAATGTTTTTTAAATCCATTACTACTATATTTTGTCCTAATTTTTCATCTATATCATTTATTATTTTTTTTATAATATCTAATGACTGCTTATCCATTTAACTCCTCCTAATTTTTTATATGAAAAATTTCACTAATATACTTAAATATATTATATAAATTATTAAAATAGTCAATGCAATTAATCTATTAATTTCTCCTTTTATACTGCCTCCTACTACTAATATGATCATTAATAATAATGCTATTGGTATATCCAAATATAAGCTTTGTGGTATATTATATATGGTATTATTTATTGTGAAATTTTGGTAACTAATAACTAATCTTCTATCACTTATCTTGGAGGATGCTCCTAAAACTAAAAGAATGTCTAATATATTTGCTCCTAAAATATTTCCTATAGATAGCTGATTTTCTCCTTTTATCGATGCATTTATGGCTGTGGTCAATTCTGGTAGTGATGTTCCTAAAGCAATTATTGTTACACTTATTACCTGTTCTGGTACACCAATTGTTTTGGCTATTAATACTCCATTATCCACTACTAATTTTGCACCATACATAATAAATATTGTACCAAAAATAAATTTGGTTGTATTAATTATAATACTCTTTTTATTTATATCTGTAAATAATATTTGTATATTTCCTGATTGCTCTTCATTATAAAATTCCCATATATTTATAAAAATGTAAATTATAAATAATATAAGTAATATATTACCTTCCTGTGGAGTAATAATTTTATCTTTTAATAAGATAATTAATCCAAATGTTGCAAATATCATAAAAAAGCCTTTTATTGAAAACTTAACAGTATCAATTTTAACTGGTGAAATTAATGTGGTAATACCTAATATAAGACCTATATTACAAATTAATGAGCCTACAACATTTCCTATAGCTACATCGTAATGATATTGATAGATAGCAAATGTGGATACCAATAATTCAGGTAAAGTTGTTGCTACACTGACAATTGTGGCACCAATTAATATATTGGGAATACCTGTTACTCTTGCAAGCCAAACAGCAGATTCTACAAACCAATCTCCGCCTTTAATCATTAAAATAATACCTAAAACAAAAAATAAATATATTATAATATTGTCCATATTTCTCCCCCTTATTTTGATTCAGGTTAATAGTAAAATAACAGTTTATTGAAATATATATCTTTATAATTATATTTTTTTCTTATAAATATATGTCATTTTACTATGAAAAATATGGACTTTATATCATGTTGAGGCTAAATCTTTACCAATAATTATAATAACATCTGTATCATTATCTTCAATTTCAATTAATTTATTGATTCCTAAAATCTTGCTTATTTTTTTGGCTTGTTTTTTGTGTTCTCTATGGTATTCAATAAAAGATTCTTGAACATTTGCAGTTTTATAATTACCTATAGAATCCACTATAATATCTGTATTATTTAGTTTTTCACTAATTTTTGCAGCAATCCCCTGAACACCACAAGCATTTAAAACTGCTATCTTAGGATAATTGTTTTTTAAAGAACTAGATACAGTTAAATAATTTTTCCTTAACTGTTTAATATCCTCATCATTAGCTATATAGTAGGAAACCCCATTTATAGTTGCAGGTTTACCTGGTAGAGTTGTTTTTTCTATATTATCTAACCCTTTAAAAAGATTTTTTATTCCTATATGAAATATCTTTGTCTTAGGAATATCTGTATCCACGTTATCGTAAAAAACCTTTGTTAGTTTAGGTATTTTAAAAATGCTAGTAGGAGATTTTATTTTATTTATCATAGCTTCAGCAAATTGTTTTTGAGCTTCTATTCTGCCTAAGTCCTGGTTTGCATATCCTTTTCTAAATCGTAAAAAATGTAGAGTATTTCTACCATCTAATGTCTGTAAACCTTTTTTTATATCAATTTCCAGTGGAGGATCATCGTATGGATCATCATATTTCATATCCATAGGAACATCTAGCTCTAAACCACCCAATGTATCTACTAATTGCTCAACTGCTTGATAATTAACTCTTGCATAATAATCTATAGTAATATCTAAAAAGTTTTCAATTGTACTCTTTAGTAACTCTGTAGACCCATAGGCATGAGCATGATTAATTTTTTCTTGTGATTTTCGACCCTCTATAGGAACTCTAGTATCTCTGGGAATAGATATTAAAGAAGGATTATTTCCATTAGAATCCATACTAAAAATCATTATTGAATCTGATCTTTTTCCACTAGTTGTTTCATTATCAACTGCATCTACACCAAATATTAATATATTTATTCTTTTATTATTACCATCAAAAAAATTAGCAATATTTAATTCATGTATATTTTTCATACTGCTTATTATTGAATTGTTGATTTTTAAACTTAAAATAAAAAGGTTTATTATGATTGTGAAAAATATAAACATTGCAAACCAATATCTAAATTTTATCCCTTGTTTTTTTGTTGTCAATTTTTCATTTACTCCTTTATATATAGTAGTATTTGATTTCGTGCATTTAATGTATTAGGATGAAGTAGTTTACCTATGCTCAAGACATAAACTATGGTATTATCAAAAGCTTGTAAAATTGCTCTATCTAAATCTATGTTTGCAATTTTCCTCAAATCATCTACGCCAGGATAATCTCTGCCTTCTTCTATGAAGTCTGAGAGATATATAATTTTTTCTAATTTGCTCATATTAACCCTACCTGTTGTATGATATTCTATTGCATTCAATATATCTTTATTTTTTATATTAAATTTTTCTTCAGCTATTAATGCAGCTATTTTCCCATGTAATAATTCATGAGCTATTTTCATAATATCATCTATAACAATATCATATTTTTTGGCATAACTAAATAATTCTTCCCTAGAAAAATCCTTTGCATAATCATGTAATAAAGCTGCTATTTTTGCATCCTCAACATTTGCGTCATATTTTTGGGCTAAATTAACTGCTGATTTTACAACTCCCATTGTGTGTTCATATCTTTTGTGACTGATTTTTTCCTTGAGAAATGTTTTAATCTCTCTAATTAATTTATTATTCATTTTAATGCTCCTATACTTTTCTCTGTACAATTAGGTATAAAGTTGGTTTTTATAAATATATTCTTCTACTTTTTCTGGTAATAGATATTTTATAGATTTTTTATTTTTAATTCTATCCCTTATATTTGTAGAAGATATCTCCAATATTGGTGCAGTTAATTTTATTATATTTGCACCATGGATTTTTTTATAATGCTCTATCCTTTTATTTAATATTATATCATTAAATCCTAGTCTTGTTACAACAACAATTGTAACTCTATGAAATAATTCTTTATAATTTTTCCATGTTTCTAATTCCATAAATGTATCTGTACCTGTAATAAAATATAATTCTATATCTCTTCCATATACATTAAATAATTCATCTATAGTTTCCACTGTATATGAATAACCTTTTCTTTTTATTTCAATATTTGATACTACAAAGTTTTTATTACTATTGATAGCTATCTTGGTCATTTCTAATCTATGATGACCATCTATGACATCTTCATTTTTTTTATGTGGTGGATCACCAGTTGGAATAAAAATTATTTTGTTTAATTTTAATTCTTCAAAAGCAGTTTCTGCAATAAATAAATGTCCTAAATGAATTGGATTAAACGTCCCTCCCATTATTCCATATCTTTTATTTGTTTTTTTTTTATTTTGTATACATTATCATAATCATACATTATTACGCCCCTCTATTATTTTTCATAATTATAATATGAATAATTAAGGCACCTTTTAATTTAATCATAGGTGCCATTTATATTATTCTAGTTTTTAGGTAGTTCTATTTTAGGATTTTCAGTTGATGCTTTATATATTGTGAATTTATTTCCAATTGCCTGAACAAATTCTGCACCTACAGCATTCGCTACTTCATTTGCTGTTTCTTTTGTATCAAGAAAACTATTATCTAATACCTTTACTTTTACTATTTCTCTAGCTTCTAACGCATTTGCTATTTGTATTAAAAAGTTTTCTGTTACTCCTGCTTTTCCTATCTGTGCTATAGGTTTAATATCATGTGCAACTTTCTTAAGATAATTTCTTTGCTTACCTGTTATCATTAATATTCCTCTTTTCTATTTTTAGATATCTTTAGATTAATCATAATATTCCATTTCATAATCTTGATATTCAAATTCAATGTCCTCTATTTTAACTAAATCACCATTTTTCATTCCCATTTCTTTTAGTTTGTCAATGACACCTCTTTTTCTTAATTCTCTTTGGAAGAATGTCAATGATTCCATACTATCAAAATTAGTAGAATAAAGTAATCTATTTAAAAATTTTCCTTCTACTATAAACACATCTTCTTCTCTTGTTACTATGAAATGATATCTATCTTCTCTTTCGTACTCATAAATCTCTTCTTCAATCTCTTCTTCATAATTTTCTTCTATTTCCTTAAGCATTGTGGCAACATAAGTAAATAATTCATCTATACCTTTATTAGTGGCAGCTGATATGGGAAAAACTCTTATATCTAATTTTTTAAGTTCCTCTTCTAATGCTTTAAGATGTTCTGTAGATTGTAATATGTCTACTTTATTTGCAGCCACCACCTGAGGTTTTTCAATTAATTTAGTACTATATAATTTTAATTCATCATTTATTTTATAAAAATCGTCTATGGGATTTCTTCCTTCTATACCTGATACATCTATAACATGTATTAGAAGTTTTGTCCTATCAACATGACGTAAAAATTCATGGCCAAGACCTACTCCTTCATGGGCCCCTTCTATAAGACCAGGTATATCTGCTAATACAAAACTATCTCCATATTTAGTCTTTACAACACCTAAATTAGGTTTTAATGTTGTAAAATGATAGTTAGCAATTTTAGGATTGGCACTGGTTACTATGGATAATATAGTAGATTTCCCTACATTAGGAAACCCAACTAGTCCAACATCTGCAATCATTTTTAATTCTAATATTACTGAAAGTTCATCGCCATGTTCACCTGCTAATGCAAATCTTGGTGCTTGTCTTGTGGCAGTTTTAAAATGTGTATTTCCTTTTCCTCCTCTACCACCTTGTGCAACAACTTTTCTATCACCTGGTTTTACTAAATCCGCTATTAATTTTCCTGTTTTCGCTTCTCTAATAACCGTGCCTGGAGGTACTCTTAGTATAAGATCTTCGCCATCTTTACCATTCATATTTTTGCTTTTTCCGTCTTCACCATTTGGGGCAGTATATTGCTTTTTATATCTAAAGTCCATTAATGTTCTCATTCCTTCATCTACTTCAAATATGATACTACCGCCTCTGCCACCATCTCCTCCTGCAGGTCCACCTGAAGGTACATATATTTCACGTCTAAAGGCTACCATGCCATTGCCACCTTTACCCGCTTTTAAATGAATCTCTGCTTTATCTACAAACATTGCATTTCTCCTCTATCTTATAGGTTTATATACACCTATAATTTTAATAATTTTATTATATCAATTAAAAAATATCTGTCAACTATATATATTCTTTGTCAAAATCAGATATTATAAACAAAAAAACCGCCAAAATTTGGCGATTTTTTGTTAGTTGATAGCATATATACTAACTTGTTTTTTATCTTTACCTTTTCTTTCGAATTTAACAACACCATCTACTAATGCAAAAAGTGTATCATCTCCACCCTTACCTACATTTGCACCTGGGTGAATTTTTGTACCTCTCTGTCTTACTAAAATATTTCCAGCAGTTACAAATTGTCCGTCTGCTCTTTTAACACCTAATCTTTTTGCTCTACTATCTCTACCGTTTCTAGAACTACCTACTCCCTTTTTACTAGCAAATAATTGAAGATTCATTTGGAACATGACTTACACCTCCTTGTCATGGATATCTATATACTCATCATAACTTTCTTTAATGCTTTTAATTCCCATAAACATTGTATCTAACAAGATATTTATATCTTCTCTTTGTCTTTGAGTAAGATTTGTCGGTATCTTACATGTTAGATATCCTTCGTCTATTTCGTATGGCACCTGTATTTTTATAACATCATATAAGCCAAGTATTATGGTCTGAGATAATACTGATACAGCTGCACAAACTATATCTTTACCATATTCATCAGTATTAGCATGGCCTAAAACAGTAAATTCTATAATTTCTTTTTCTTTATTACGTTTTATATATATTTTAACCATATAAAACTACCTATGCATTAATTTTTTCAATTAAAAGTTTTGTATAAGGCTGTCTATGTCCTTGTTTTTTTCTATAATTTTTCTTAGGTTTATATTTAAAAACAATTATCTTTTTAGCCTTACCTTGCTCTAAAACTTTTGCTTCTACTTTAGCTCCTTCTAATAAAGGTTCACCTATAGTTAGTTTACCTTCATTAGAGATAGCTAATATATCTTCAATTGTAACAACATCGCCTTCAGCTGCATCTAGCTTTTCAACGAATAATATGTCACCTTCTTGTACTCTATATTGCTTACCACCTGTTTTAATAATAGCATACATGACTTACACCTCCTCGATCCAGTCTCGCCAAATCTAGGTACAATATGTTTTCAACCCGATCTGTGCGGCCACTTACAGATATTAATAATATCACAGCCTTATAATACTGTCAAGACATTTCAATCAAGTTCATTAACTAATTTTGTTATCACTTCTAATCTACCCATAGCTTTAATATTTATATCATTATAATGAGATTTTATATTCTCTATTATCCATATTTTTATATCGTAACATGCCTCTATTTCTTGCATAATATGCTCCTCAGATTTTATTTTTTCTAATACATTAGGATGAACTTCAAATATAACTGCTTCAGCTGTGGTATGATTGTGTATTCTAATGATTTCTTTTTCTATTTTATGTAATATTATAGATTCATTAAAAACCCTGCCACTTCCTTCACATGAGGGACATTTTCTATGTATTAATGATTCTAATCTCTGTCTTACCTTCTTCCTAGTAATTTCAACTAAACCTAGGGAGGTAATGCCAAAAACATGTGTTTTCGTTGGATCTTTTTCTAGGGCTTTTTCCAATACTTCTAATACCTCTTTATTATAATCTTCCCTTGTCATATCTATAAAATCCACTATAATAATTCCACCTATATCTCTTAATCTTAACTGTTTTGCAATTTCTTTAGCAGCTTCTATATTTGTATTAAATACTGTGTTTTCTAAATCAATACTTCCAGTATACTTACCTGTATTTACGTCTATTACTGTTAAAGCTTCTGTATAATCTATAACAATATATCCTCCACTTTTGAGCCATACTATTCTGTCCACATTTTCTTTAATTTGTGAATCTACTCTATAATACTGAAAGATATCTAATTTATCTGTATATAATTTTATTCTATCTTTTAATGATGGCGAAATTAATTTAACTAATTCTAATGCATTTTCATACTCTTTTTTATCATTTATAACAAATTCATCAATATCTTTTGTGAATTTATCTCTAAGAGTCTTTGCTATTAAATCAAAATCATTATAGATTATTCTAGGAGGAAAACCTAATTTTTTTTCCTGACTAATCTTTGTCCATAATTTTAGTAAAAAATTAATATCATCATTAAAAACTTCTTGATCTTTCCCCTCTCCAACTGTTCTAATGATAACACCCATGTTTTGTGGTTTTATAGTTTCTACTATTTCTCTCAATCTTTCACGTTCGACTTCATCGGTAATCTTTCTAGATATGCCAAGATAATCTGTATAAGGCATTAAAACTAGATATCTTCCTGGTAATGTAATATGTGTAGTAACTCTAGGTCCTTTGGTTCCTATGGCTTCTTTAATTACTTGGACAACTATCTCCTGTCCTTTTTTTAAAATATCATTTATAGATATATCCTTATGGTTAGAATATTCATCATAATTTTGTGGAATAGCATCTTTTATATATAAAAAAGCATTTCTTTCTAATCCAATATCTACAAAAGCTGCTTGCATACCTGGTAATATATTGATAATCCTACCCTTATATATATTTCCTACAATTCTCTTATTATTTTTTCTTTCAATATATAATTCAACTAATTCTTTATTTTCTAATAGAGCTAATCTGGTTTCATTAATCCCTACATCTACAACAATTTCATTCATTTAACCAACTCCTAATTGTACATGGGTAGTATAATAATTGTATTTTATTTGTCCTCTGTGTTTACTATATCTAGAGGCCCCAAGTATTCTGGTGTTATTGTGGTAAATAATCCTGTTCTATGTACTCTGGTTTTTGTAGTATCAATGTCTAATTTCATATAATCTTTAAATTTTTCTATTACAATTTCTGGTTTTAAATTCGCACTACTCCCTGCTGCTAATATCATTTTTAATAATGCCCTATTTATATCAGTATTAATAATAGTAATTTCTTTTATATTTTGTCTTATATTTACTTCTCTAAATTCATCTTTATTAGATTTTCTTTTATTTCTTCTTTTTTTATATTTTTTATCTATTATTTCATTTAAACCTAAAAACTCTTTTAATTTATTTTCTAAATTATCTCTGGTAATTTCATTATTAAATGTAATATCTACTGTATAGCTTGAAAAATTAATAATTGACATTAAAGATTTTTCTTTTTTATCAATATACTTACCCTCTAATGCTTTAATACCCGTTGGTAATACTTCATTTAACTTGGTTATAAGATCTATAACATCCATTTTATCTTCAATTTCTATATCCATATATTCGCTATCACTACTTACCCCTATACCTAAAGCAGTGGCAAATGCCATTATAGGTCTTGGATTAAAGCCTTGTGTATATGATATGGGTATGCCAGACCTTCTAAAGGCTCTTTCAAAGAGCCTTATTAAATCTAAATGTGAAATAAATACCATATCATCTTTTTTATAAAATTTTAATCTTAGCTTATACATTAGCAAATTCCTCCTACAAAAGACTGGTTTATACCACAGGCTGAACAATTCGCTCTACAATTTGGTGTTATTTCTGCTTTTTTAGCTTTTTCATTTTCTCTTATAAGGAATTCTTTATTAATACCCACATCAATATGATCCCATGGCAATACTTCATCATACTCTCTTTTTCTACTTACATAAAATTCTGGATCAATATTAGTTTTTTCAAAAATCTCCATCCATCTATCAAAATCAAAGTATTCATCCCAACCATCAAACTTACAACCCATATCTACTGCAAGTTCTAAGGCCTTAGATAGTTTTCTATCTCCTCTAGCAAAAACTGCTTCTATATAACTGGTTTTAGCATCATGATAATTATAAGTAATATTTCTATGCTTTATCTCTTCTTTCAAAAGATTTTGTCTTTTATATATTTCTTCCAATTTTATTTGAGGTTCCCATTGAAATGGTGTAAATGGTTTGGGTATAAAAGTAGAAGTACTTACAGTAATATTTAAACCTTTCCCCCTTTGGTCTTTAGGTGTTTTATAATATATATCTGCAACTTTAAAGGCTAGATCTTTAATTCCTAATAAATCTTCAGTAGTTTCCGTAGGAAGTCCTATCATAAAATATATTTTAACATTGTTCCAACCAGATGCAAAAGCTTTTTCTGTAGCATTTATCAAATCTTCCTCAGTTAGCCCCTTATTTATTACATCTCTAAGTCTTTGACTACCTGCCTCAGGTGCAAAAGTTAGTCCTGTTTTTCTAACTTTTTGTATTTCTTTAATTAATTCTAGAGAAAAATTGTCTAATCTAAGAGATGGTAGAGATATACCAATTTTATCATCACTATATTTTTCTATGAGTTTTTCTACAAATTCCTGAAGTTGAGAATAATCACTAGTACTCAATGATGAGAGAGATATCTCCTCATATCCGGTTGATGATAATAATGCCTGTGCTAAATTGGAAAGTCTTGTAGGTGATTTTTCCCTAACAGGTCTATATACAATTCCAGCCTGACAAAAACGACAACCTCTAATACATCCTCTAAATATTTCTAATACTACTCTATCATGTACTATATCTAAATATGGTACTATAACTTTCTCGGGATAAAATGCATTATCTAGATCCTCAATAATTCTTTTTTTAATCTTAGCAGGTATATCATCTATTTTAGGTGTAATGGAATTTATAGTACCATCTTTATTATATTTTACTTCATAAAAACTAGGTACATATACACCTTCTATTTTGGCTACAGATTTTAAGAACAAATCTTTATTATATCCCTTAGCTATATGCTCTCTATAGAGGTTAATTATTTCTATTTGTACTTCTTCTGCTTCGCCTAATACAATTATATCTGCAAAATCTGCAATAGGCTCTGAATTATAAGAGCAAGGTCCTCCAAAGATAACAAGAGGATGCTCTTCATTACGATCTTTTGAATAGATTGGTACATTGGCTAATTTCAACATATTTATTACATTAGTATAACTTAACTCATATTGCAGGGTAAATCCAATGAAATCAAAATCTGTTATAGCTTGTCTACTTTCTAATCCAAATAAAGGTATTCCATGTTTTTTCATTTCTTCTTCCATATCAACAGCAGGTGCAAAAACTCTTTCACAATATATATCATCTATATTATTTAATAAATAATACATAATTTTCATACCTAAATGACTCATACCTATTTCATATATATCAGGGAAACAAAAAGCATATCTAATAGTTTTATCATGTACTTCTTTATGTACACTATTTAATTCATTGCCCAGATATCTAGCGGGTTTTTCTACATTATATAGTAAATTTTCAATTGAAATTTTATTCATTATTATGCCTCCATTTTTATCAATCTATATTATTATATAATAACATATTTATATTTAAATTATATAAATATATAATTTATTTTATAATTTTAAATTTTCTTTTAATATTTTCTATTATTCTAATAAATAGAAATTCTATTCAATCCTTTTACCTAATACTTCCATTAGTATCTTCAAAGTCATATCAGTATCATATTCAATCATTGCATCTAATATCTCACTCTCAGATATATTTCCTAATATTCTTCCCTTGTTATCAATTACAGTTATTAAATGATATTTAGATGATGAAAATCTTTTAAATACATTGTTTAAAGGAATATTTTCTAATGCTGTTAAACACTTTACATCCATAATACCTTTTCTTATTAATTTCTTTTTCTTTATTATTATTTGATATATCAATGTGTAGTCCATCATATATTTTTCTTGTCTAACCTTAAAATATAAAAATATAGTTACTCCACTTAAAAAAAATCTATTATTATATTTTATATTCATAAAAATACTATAAAAAAACATTAGTAATATTATTATTTTACTAATTCTTACTGTAATATGTGTTGATTTTTTTATATCAGTTTTTATATTTAAATATGCTCTTAAAATACGTCCACCATCCAGTGGTAATATTGGCAACATATTAAATAAACCTATACCTAAATTAGCTTGTATAAAAAAAATCATTAAATCTGAGTTAATGCTCATAATTTTTTTTATTAAAATGCTCATAAATAACATAATAATATTTGAAATAGGACCAGCTATAGAAATAATAATTTCTTTAGTTGGATTTAATTCAAAAAAACTTTCTGTCTTTGCAATAGCACCAAATGGAAAAAACTCAATTTCAACAATTTTCATATTATAATATATTGAAACTATAGAATGACTTATTTCATGAATAAAAATAATAGTTAAAATTATCAACAATTCATAAAATCTATTATAATGAAAACTTATTATAAAAATCGGTATGAACATGGGACTTATTTTTATGTTTGTATTAAATAATTTTGATAATTTCATTATAAGATTCCGCCTTATTTAAATTCATTTATTTTAAATATTTGTATCTATATAAAGTAGGGGATTAACTAATTGTTTATTATGCCAAATTTCAAATTCTAATTCACCTGCACTTGTACCAATTACCTGCCCCTTATTTATCTTTTGATTCTTTTTGACTAATGGATTTTTTAAATTTTTATATACCGACAATAATTCTCCCCTATGTTTAACGATGATATAATATTTATCTATATTATGGTGGCCTATATCTAATACTACACCTTCCTGGGAGGCAATAATATCTTTACCCTCCTCTCCTTTTAAAATAATTCCATGGGTTTGTAATTCACCATCTGAATCAGTTTCTCTTTGAAAATAACTTACTATATCCCCATCCATGGGTTTTATAAAACTTTGTGAAGTATTTGTATCCAAATTTATTACCTCTAGGGCCCTTTCACTCTTTTTCTTTATATTTTTAACAATCTCTATACTATTACCATATAATTTATGCACATCAATTTCTTTATTAATTTCATGTTTTATAAAATCAATGAAATAATTACTTGATTTTATATTAATCTTTTTTATTGTTAAAATTAATGTTAATAAAATAATAGATATAAATAATCTTATCCAAAATTTTTTTATCCAAGATTTTATCATTCTATTACGATTGTTATTATATCTAACATTTATATTCCTTGGTACTATTTCCCTTGAAAAAGTACTTTTAGATTTGTTTATAATACTTCCTCTTCTTATATTCATGGGCTAACCCCTCCATCAGCTATGTTCTAATATAAATATATTGTATGGGGGGATTCTTTATTACAGATATGACTACTATAATATAAAAAATGAAAAACAGGATCTAATGATCCTGCTTTCCACCTAAGAATATTTTTTAATTATTAACTTTATAAAACTTAAATTATAATAATAAATATTTTGTCTATTTTCTTTCTACAAGGGTTCGCCATTGTAAATCTCCACGTTCTAAAGCTTTTACTAAAATTTCTGCTGTACCAATATTTGTGGCCACTGGTACCATATATACATCACATAGTCGTATTAAAGCTTGTATATCTGGCTCATGAGATTGTGCTGTTAATGGATCTCTTAAAAAAATTACAATATCCATTCTATTCTTTGCAATCTCTGCACCTATCTGTTGATCCCCTCCTAGGGGACCTGATTGAAATCTGTGTACTTTAAGTGACGTAGCTTCCATAATTCTTTTACCAGTAGTACCTGTAGAAAATAAATTATGTTTTTTTAATATATTTTCATAAGCTGTAACAAAATTTACCATCATGTCTTTCTTTTTATCATGGGCAATAAGCGCTATATTCATTTTTCTTCCTCCTAAAACCTTTTATATACCTTTTCTATCTTTCATCTTTTTTATAGGTATATTTGCTACTAATGCTGGTACCATTGTATCATCTTCATCTCTTTTAGTTTTTGTTAATTTAATATCCAGCCCACTCTCATCAATTTCAGCATAGTCAGATATGACTTTTATAATATCTCCCTTGACCATATCCAGAAAGTGAGGAGAGCAATTGGTTCTATCATGAACTAAAACTAACTTCAAACGTTCTTTTGCCACATTTTTACTGGGCCCACTATTCCTACTAAATATCTTTAAAAAATCCATTGTTTTCCTCCCTTCTGAATTTATTTAGCTAGTCCAAAAACTTTTTTTAGTTTTGTCATAAAACTCTCACTTGTATCCATATCCACAAATGGAACTTCCTCACCTTTAATACGTCTAGCTATATTCCTATATGCTTGTCCAGCTAATGAATTCTTATCAGCTGCAGCAGGCTCACCTTTATTAGTTGAAATAACAATGGATTCATCATCAGGAACCACACCCAATAAATCAATAGCCAGTATATCTATAATATCATCTATATCCATCATATCTCCTCTTTTTACCATATCAACTCTAATACGGTTTATTACTAAAAGCGGATTTGCTAAATCAGATGCTTCTAAAATACCTATTATTCTATCTGCATCTCTGACAGCAGATATTTCTGGTGTTGTAATGACAATAGCTCTATCAGCCCCTGCAATAGCATTTTTAAAACCCTGCTCAATTCCTGCTGGACAGTCTACTAATACATAATCAAACATCTCTTTTAATTCACTTGTTAACTTTAGCATTTGTTTAGGATTAATAGCATTCTTATCCTTAGTCTGGGCTGCTGGTAATAAATATAATCCATCATATCTCTTATCTTTTATAAGTCCCTGATTTAATCTACATACACCTTCTACTATATCAACTAAATCATAAACAATACGATTTTCTAATCCCATAACCACATCTAAATTCCTTAAACCTATATCAGCATCTACAACTACCACCTTATAACCTAATTGTGATAATGCTGTTCCAAGATTTGCTGTAGTTGTTGTTTTACCAACTCCACCTTTTCCTGATGTAATAACAATAACTTCGCCCATTGTTATCCCCCTATCTATTTACTTTATTTTTTATTGGTATATGGCTCTATATATAACATATTATCTTTTAATCTTGCTATTTCAGGACCTGTTGGCCTATCATAATCACCATCCGGTGCTCTAGCAATAATATCTGCTATTCTCAATTGTGTTGGATCTAAATGAAATGCTGCTACACATGCTTTAGTATTGCCATTTGAACCAGCATGAGCAATGCCACGTAAACTACCCATTACAATTATATTGCCCCTAGCAATTATTTGGGCACCAGGATTAACATCTCCTAAAATGACTACATTTCCATCATAATCTATTTTCTGACCTGATCTCAAAGTTCCTGTAATAAATTTAGTTTTACCTTCTACTATACCTTGAAAAATTTGGTTTTCTGCTTTTGTATCTTTTTTCTTTTTTTCACTATTTATAACATGCATATTATACTTTTCAGTCATAATTTTTTCTAATTCTTTACGCTGTACATCAGTTAGTTTATTAGACTTTATTTCATATATTTTTGCTCCTTTAAAAAAAAGATTACTTTTTTCTAACTTATTTATTAAATCCTGTTTTATAGTATCAAAATCATAAGCAGAATTAATATGAATGGAGAGCCCATGTCTTGTCCCCTTAAATTTAATAGAATTTTCTTCAATCACCAATAATACCTCCGCTACTTATTTAACACATAAATATTTAACATATGGCCTCATTAATATATAATTCTCCATTTAGAGCTTAATTCCTTCTTAATTTGTTTTTTAAAAAAGTAATATTAATATATAAGAAAAAAGTAACAAATATTTAAAAACAGATTAGCCATTTATTTTGCTAATCTGTTTTCAATAATAAATTCTTCACTTTCTATGGTGGTATTGAGTCCCATATATTCAGCTACTATCTCCCTAACTACGGGAGCAGCATATCCACCTGACCCACCTTGAAATATAAGTACTGTAATAGCAATCTGTGGATCTTCATATGGGGCAAAACCTGTGTACCAAGCATAACTATCATATTCTTCTTTAAATTGATCTAAATTTGCCCTGGAATTTAGACTTCTGATTGCCTCTCTCATTAAATATATCTCATCTTGGTATTTAGGATTGTCTTTATTTTCTCTTTTTAGCTCTTCCATTTTTTCTTCTACTTGTGCTTTTGTCACACCAAAAGCGCTCAAATGTTTATTTAAATATTCTATTTCATCAAGTGGTGGAATCTTAGCTTTATTTTGAGCTGAGCCTGTTTTACCTGCCACATTTATAGGAAATTGATTAAAATAATTTCTAGCTGTTCCAGTTTTATTTACCAGATACATTCCATACATTATTTTATTTAAATTATCATAATCATTCAATTTTATACGTTCTACTAATTCGGGTGGATATTCTTCAACCCTTTCTTCATCAAAACTTTGAGTTTTTCTAACAAGACTTAAATTATATCTATAACCGCCATTGGCTAATGTGGCTATATAGTTATTGATTTGTAAAGGAGTATAGGCATGTTCTCCCTGTCCTATGGCAAAATTCATAGTATCTGCTATACTCCATCTTGCTTGATTAAAATAACTATATTTAGCAATATCAGTATAGATATTTACCTTTTCCTCTTTTATACCTAGCTTTAACATTCTATTGTAAATTTCCCCTCTAGAAGGATTTTCTTCAGCCCAACTTACAATTTCTTCAATAATTTCTGTTAAAGTTTCTGAATTAACTTTTGTTTTACTACTATCTAAATCATCTAATTTCATCTGACGAGTTAAATGATTTTTTAACATGGCTTTAACAGTTCTAGTTTTGTTTTCTATGCTAGGTACTCCTCCTGATCTCTCCCTTGGAATATCTATTTCAATTCCAGTTTTGTCGTTTAAACCAAATTTTTTTGTATATTCTGTTAAAATATCCATATTCATTTCTATAGGAAGAGGGCTTCCAGAGCCATAATCATATCCATTTGCTACTGAATAAAAATAAAAGTTATTAGAATCTGCTATGGCCTCATATAGATTTTGACGCCCCATAGTTGCCCTACTTTGGTTCCACAACCAGTTACCAAATCTATGTGCTCCCACCTGTATATATCCCTTATCTAATATTTTATATTCAGGACTTAAACCCTGATCTATACCTGCTAAGCCTACAATCATCTTAAATATGGATCCTGGTTGAATTGCTGTACTAACAGCAATATTGTGTAAAGGTCGCGGTGCTAGGGGATCCCTTTCATTCTCAGGTATTAAACTTTTCCAATCCGTCATATTAATTCCTGTTGCAAATAAATTAGGATCATAGGATGGATAATTAGCCATGGCTAAAATTTCTCCAGTTTTTATATCACTTACAACAACTGAACCAGATGTGGCATTCTTCATAATACCTGATCGTCCTGCAAGTTTATTACTACCCCATTGAGTTTCGTATGTACCTCCATTCTGTATAGCAATTAATACATCTTCCAATATTTTTTCAGATTTTTTTTGTAATTCTAAATCTATAGTTAAATACACTGTATCCCCAGGTATGGGATCCTCTTTTTCCAGTACATTTATAAGTCGTCCAGATGAATCTACTATTACTTTTTGTGAACCATCTTTACCTTTTAAAACCTCTTCAAATTTATGTTCAATACCTGTCTTACCTATTATATCACTTGGAAGATAGTTCAGTTCTTTTATATATTTGTTTATTTCTTCTTCCTGTGAAATCTTGCCTAAATAACCTAAAATATGAGCGGCAGTCTTTCCTTCAGGATAATATCTTATAGGTTCCACAACTATATTTATACCTGGTAAATTTATGAGACTTTCTTCAATTTCTGTCACTGATTTCTCAGATATATCCTGTGCCAATTTTACTGGTTGATATTGTAAATAGCCCTGTTGTCTTAATTGTTCCCTAATAACCATAATTTTCCTAGTTTCAACATCAGTATATATCTCGGGAATTTTATATATATCTTCTCTTAATATTTTAAAAGCTTCCTCTGCTTTTATATCTATATCCTTTATGTTATAACTTTGTAGCCATTGTTCTTTTTTCATTTCTTCTATAAATTTCCATGTTTTTATGGAAATTGGTACATTTATATCAGGAATTTTTATTAACTCTTGTTGTATTTCAACTGGATCTGTTTTTTCAATATTATATCGTCTTCGTAATAAATCAAAAGTTTCCTTTGCGGTGACGGTATCTGCAAAACCATTATTTACTTTCCAATTCCTTAGTTCAATATCATATGTAAATTCGTATCCATTTTCATCTGAAAAGACAATGGGAAATTCATCATTATATTCATCTCCATTTTTTTCTAATATATTTATTAAATTTAATATGACATCATTAAGTCTTTCATCATCAATTTCATTTTTCATCATTTGAACTGTAAAGCTTGGACGATTCCCTGCTATTAGTTTTCCATATCTATCACGTATTTCACCTCTTGGCGCAGGAGATGGAATAGTTTTAAATATTCTATTTTCTGCTGCTTGTCTGTGTTCTTCACCCTGTACTATCATAATCTTTGCTGCCCGTAATAAAATAATTATAAATATTAATGAAAATACTAAAAGTACTATATTATACCTATCTTGCAACTTTTTAATAATCATATACTATCACCACTTTAATATCGATCCCTGCTTTTTTTTAATTTTTTTGAAATATAATTGTAAATAAAAAAAGATAGAATAGAATTATATATTAACTCTACTAATAATTTGTTTTTAAAAATATTTGCAAAAGTTGTATTATATCCCAAAGGATAAATAAGCATTAATCCCATTAAATAGTAAAATAAAGTGCTACAAATTGTAAAAATAAATGCTATTAAAGCATTTTCTTTAAATATATTTTTATTAATACTAGAAATAATGTAGGCAATTAACATATAAATTAATGCATTAAGTCCAATTACTTTTCCAAAAATAATATCTTGTAAAATTCCAATAGTAAATCCCAATATTGTACTTTTATTTTTATCTCTATTAATAGCATAACATACTATTAATATTAGATTGGTATTTGGTACAACATTGAGTATATTTAAAAATGGAAATAATGTTGATTGTAAAATAAAATTTCCAATTATAATTAAGGCTATGATAATTGTTTCCACTTTTCTAAATCCCCTTTGTTATTTCTATTTTGTATTAGGAGATATAACTAAAACCTTATTTAATCTTTGAAAATTTACAGCAGGTTCTACGGTAACAGTTTTCAGTAATTGATCACTTGATTTTGATACTTCTATAACTTCGCCAATCATAATACCCTTGGGATACATCCCAAGTCCTGAAGTAATTAATTTATCTCCCATAACTACTTCTGCATTTGGATCAAATAAATATCCTTTTAACTCATTAGTTATACTTCCTGATATTATACCTTGATAACTTTTATTTCTTAAAACTTGAAAACTGACAGAACTATTACTATCAATAATTGAAACAACCTTTGACCAATTACCTCCTACATCATAAACTCTACCCACCAATCCATTAGAAGCTAATATAATGCTATCCTTAGTAACACCTTGATTTTCACCTACATCAATTGTAAATATATCAAACCAATTGCTAGAAGATTTAGCAGTTATATTAGCAGCTATGGGTATAAAATCCTCATCCTCTTCAATATAATTTAGTGCAAATTTTAATCCCCTTAATTCCTCTAATTCATCTCGATCAAGTTTTATTTGAATAATTTCTTTTTCTAACAACTCTATTTCTTTTTTTAGTAATTCATTTTCATTTGCAATTTTATTGAAATTAAAGATAGAATATAACCCCTGTCCTGTCATTTGACTAATATTATACATTATATTATTTACAGGAGTTATTATATTGCCTATCCATCTCTCAACAGCAGTCATTTCTTCCCTTTTTGTACCTGTGAATATAATAACTGCAATAAGGATTACGGCAATAATTGTAACAATGATAATAGATTTATTTCTTGAAGTTTTTCTTGCCATTTACTTCACCAACTCTATCTTTATTTTCTTTTTATTGATCTGAAACTATCTATTTCTTCAATCATTTTACCTGTTCCTAAACCTACACAATCCAAAGGATCCTCTGCAATACGCACAGGCATTCCAGTTTCTTGTATAACCATTTCATCTAATCCATTTAATAAAGCTCCACCACCAGTTAACATAATACCACTTTCCATTATATCTGCTGCTAATTCGGGTGGTGTTTTTTCTAATGTATATTTTATAGCATCAATAATTTGGCTCACAGGTTCTCTAAGTGCAGAAATAATTTCAGTAGATGTAATTTCTATAGGTTTTGGCAAACCTGAAACCAAATCCCTACCTCTAATCAACATAGTTTCTTCAGTCTCTTTAGGAAAAGCAGCGCCTATTGTTATTTTAATATCTTCAGCTGTTCTTTCACCAATCATTAAATTATATTGTCTTTTAACATATTGTATAATAGCTTCATCTAGTTCATCTCCACCTACTCTTATGGACCTAGATGTTACAATGCCACCTAGAGATATGATAGCAACTTCAGTAGTACCTCCGCCTATATCTACCACCATGCTCCCTGTTGGTTCTTCTACTGGTAATCCTGCACCAAATGCTGCTGCCATAGGTTCTTCTATAAGATAGGCCTCTCTAGCTCCTGCTTGTATAGCTGCATCCTCAACTGCTCTTTTTTCAACTTCTGTTACCCCTGATGGGACACAGACCACTACACGTGGAGAAATCAGTGTTTTTCTTGAGTGAATTTTTCTTATAAAATATTTTAACATATTTTGCGTAATATCAAAATCAGCAATGACTCCGTCTTTCATAGGACGTATTGCTACAATATTCCCAGGTGTTCTTCCTATCATTTTTTTAGCTTCTTCTCCAACTGCTAATACAGTCTTTCTTTCGTTTTCTATAGCTACAACAGAAGGTTCTCTTAATACAATACCTTTACCTTTTACATATACTAATGTATTTGCAGTACCTAAATCTATACCCATATCCTTTGAAAAAAAATTAAAAATACCCATTTAATGTTATTCCTCCCAAATGTCTATATTTACATCATATTTCTTTCTTTTAAACTAATATATACATTATCACCTATGATTATATGATCCAATACCTCTATTCCTATAAGTTTTCCAGCTTCTATTAATCTTTTAGTAATAGATATATCTTCCCTGCTTGGTTGTGGATCACCACTTGGATGATTATGTACCAATATAATTGAAGAACTGTTTCGCTTAATTGCTCTAACAAATACTTCTCTTGGATGAACAATAGATGCATTTAAACTTCCAATAGAAATATTTTCTACAGCAATAACCTCATTTTTAGTGTTTAAAAGAATTATATTAAAATGTTCCTTTTTTAAATATCTCATTTCTTCCATTAATAAATTATTTACATCATCTGGAGTCCTTATTTTATAATTTTTTGTTTTACTTGTTAAAGCTATCCTTTTACCAAGTTCTACTGCTGCAATTATCTGTGATGCTTTCGCCAATCCCACACCTTTTATTTCACACAATTCTTCTACTGTACAATCTGTCAAGAAACGTAATCCTTCTTGAGTAGAATAAAGAATGTTTGTGGCCAAATCTATTGCTGAGGTTTTTCTTGTTCCTGTAGATAATATAATTGCTAATAATTCTGTATTAGATAATGAACTTACACCATAAGTTAAAAGTTTTTCTCTTGGTCTTTCAGACTCAGGCATCTTTTTAATTGTGATGTACAAATTATCCTTATCCACAAGATCACCTCATTTTTTTATATTAAATTAATATTAAATTCATTTTTTAAAATTTCATTTAATTTATATATGGGTAGTCCCACTACATTATGATAATCACCATGAATTTTTTTTATAAATAATGAGGCTATACCCTGTATAGCATAACCTCCTGCCTTATCAAAAGCTTCACCAGTGTCTATATATCTGTTTATCTCATCCTCTTCTATTTCTCTAAAATAAACTTCTGTAGTTTCATATGTTTTTA